>JBEBRZ010000005.1:0-63744 GCA_040394615.1 Sphingobacterium mizutaii | reverse complement strand
AGACTGTCTCTGCGGAGTTGCTTGCTTTTGCGGTGCAGACTGTCTCTGCGGAGTCGCTTGTCTTTGTGGTGTTAAACGTCCGTTAGAAATTCCCCGTTCTACATTCTGATTATTCGAATTGCTACGGTTACTTGTTCCATTACTATTAGGACGATTATTAGACCCGCCAATATGCATTTCACGTTGTCCATTTGCATTCCTGGTGATAGTGTAATCGCTTCCGCTACGATTAGTCGAATTATTGCTGTTAACACGCGACGAAGGTCTATTATTCTCTACACGAGTGTTACGGTTGTTTTCCGAACTAGCGCTTCTGTTACTAACAGCACGATTATTATTTGAGTTTCTGTCAGGACGGTAAATTGATACTGAACTACGGCTAACACGACTTGCACCACGTCTATTATCAAATTGGACATTTCTTACTTCTACACGTCTTCCGATATTCCTTTCGATATCACGACGAGCAGGTCCACCATAATAGCGGTTATTGTTTACGATATATGTGTTGTTGATAATAGTTGTTCTGTTATAGATATTGCGGCGGCCATAAGACCAGTGTCTGTTTATATATCTATCATAGATGCGGTTTGTAGGAATAAAAACCCATAAATCTAAAGGCAGTCCGATGTTTACAT
The DNA here is from genome assembly GCA_040394615.1 of Sphingobacterium mizutaii. GTDB lineage: Bacteria > Bacteroidota > Bacteroidia > Sphingobacteriales > Sphingobacteriaceae > Sphingobacterium > Sphingobacterium mizutaii_A. The sequence continues at coordinate 63,106 of JBEBRZ010000005.1, read as the reverse complement.
TAATGCTTACACCAGGTCTCATAGGTGCCCAGCCGTAGTATCCGCCACCACTACGCCAATCTACCCAAGCTGGTCCCCATTCATAACCTGGAATCCAAGCCCAACCTCTATGTGCTCTATGAACCCAACGTCCATAATGGAACGGAGCCCAACCCCAAGAATAATTAGATACCCAAGTATTTCCATATTCAGTCATTGCCCAATATCCGTTACTTCCGTAAGGTCTGAAATCTGAACCTGCATCAGGGTACCATACTTGTCCATATTCAGCATCCTGATCCCATTGACCATAAGGGTCAAGCTCGTTGTAGAAAACATCGAAATCGACATCATCATAACCTTGAGCAAGAGCAGGCTTTATAGTGAATATTCCAAGAAGCAATAATAATGATGCTGTGAATATCTGGTATGTTTTAAGATTTTTCATATGTCAACAAGTTAAAATTTGCACTTATTTTGAAGGTATGACATCAAGTTTTAAGGAAAGGTTTAATTGTATAATTTTTTTGTCAAACTTTTTAGGGTCTGTTGATGTTTGTGATTATAATGCAATTCTATTTAAATTGTATAAAATAAAAGTTTGTACATTTGCCTGAATTTATTACCGAATGAATTTTGGTAAAAAGACGCTAATAAAAATAATTAATGGCTGGAAAATTTGAGTCCTTATTACTGGAATTTGCGAAGATACATCGCTTTTTAATGCGATTTTTTCGTGAGGTGCTTAGTCCACCATACGAGTTCAAAGAGATAATAAGACAGTGTTATGAAATTGGTTGGAAATCTTTCCCATTGATTAGTTTAACGGGTTTTATTGTGGGGTTTGTTTTCACAAAACAATCAAGACCATCACTAGAAGAATTTGGTGCCAGTTCATGGTTACCGGCTTTAATCTCCATTGCTATTGTACGTGCTTTAGCACCATTGGTTACAGCTTTAATAGCTTCGGGTAAAGTTGGTTCTCAAATAGGGGCTGAATTAAGTTCAATGAATGTTACTGAACAAATCGACGCTATGGAAGTATCGGGAACTAATCCCTTTAAATTCTTAATTGTCAGCAGGATTATTGCCACAACATTTATGATTCCTGTTTTATGTTTTTATGTAGCGGGAATAGGATTGGCTGGTGGTTACCTAAGTATTATATCTAAAGACCAACTGAGTATCTTAAGTTTTATTAATCAGGTCTTTGAGGCAATTGCTCCAAAAGATATTTTTGCAATGGTTTTCCGGGCAATTGTTTTTGGTTTTACAATTGGATTTGTGAGTACTTATGTGGGTTATTACTCTTCCAAAGGAACCGAGGGAGTTGGTAAAGCGGCAAACAGTGCTGTAGTAGCTTCAATGTTTATTGTATTCATTGAAGAACTTTTAATTGTTCAGGTTCTAGCGTTAATGGGGTAATTGATATATGGAACAGAAGAAGCCGGTAAATATAAATTATGACGATATCGTAATCGACGTCGAGGGCGTTAGTAAATCCTTTGGGGATTTACATGTTCTACGTGATGTAGATCTTGATCTTTATAATGGAGAGAATCTTGTTGTTTTGGGTAGATCCGGGACCGGTAAATCGGTTTTAATAAAGTTGATTTCTGGCTTATTAAAGCCTGATACCGGAAATATTACCGTATTGGGACAAATTGTTAATGAGTTAGATGAAAAAGAATTACGTGCTTTGCGTTTGAAAATCGGTTTTTCTTTTCAGAACTCGGCACTCTATGATAGTATGACGGTAAGGGAAAATCTGGAATTTCCATTGGTACGGAATAAACGTAACCTGACAAGAGCAGAAATTAACATGGAGGTTGAAGATGTTTTGGATGGCGTTGGCCTTTTAAACACCATTAATCAGATGCCCTCAGAACTTTCCGGAGGTCAAAGAAAACGTATCGGTATCGCGAGAACATTAATTTTACGCCCGGACATCATGATGTATGATGAACCGACTGCAGGATTGGACCCTATTACTTGTTTGGATATTAATTCATTAATCAATGAAGTGCAGGAGCGTTATAAAACTTCCTCTATTATCATTACGCACGATTTAGCCTGTGCTAAAATGGTGGGTGACCGTATAGCGATGCTATTAGACGGAAAATTTGAAAGAGTAGGGAAGTTTTCAGAAATATTTGACACAGATGATAAAAGGGTTAAACCTTTTTATGATTATAATTTTATTGTATAAAAAGATATATGGCAGCATCAGAGAGAAAACGATCAATCATAGTTGGATTGTTTACCTTTATCGGATTAATTATTTTGGTTGCAGGGATTTTAGTACTTGGAACACAACAAAATAAGTTTTCTAAAAACCTGGTTGTAACGACCTATTTCAAGGATGTAAAGGGACTTAAGGTTGGGAACAATGTTTGGTTTTCAGGAGTAAAGGTTGGGATAATCAAAGAAATCGGCTTTGAAAGTGTTGAAAATGTCCGTGTGGTTTTGAATGTAGAGGAGAAATCCAGTAAGTTTATCCGTAAGGATGTTATTGCGACTCTAAGTTCAGATGGATTGATTGGTAATGCAATTATCAGTTTAGTGGGGGGGACAGAAAGCTTTCCGCAAATACAGGACGGTGATGAGATTAAATCCGGTGTATCCGGAGGAATGGATGCTATGCTAGCGACTTTGCAGGTAAATAATGAAAATCTGGTTGAAATCACCAAAAACTTTGCTGCTTTGTCCAAGAGTATGTTGGAAGGTAAAGGAGCTGTGGGAGCAATGATGACCGATGAAACCATTGCTAATAACTTACGACAATCCGTTTCTACTTTAAATGGGACAATGAGTCAGGCTAACCAGGCAGTTAATAACTTAGTTACTTTGACCCAGAAGTTAAATAGTAACGAAGGATTAATTCACGAATTAACGACAGATACAGCAGTATTTGCTAGCTTAAGAGAATCAGCAGCCCAACTGCAAGGAGTAACTCAAACAGCTTCAGCTTTAATGTCTAATTTAAATGAGACCACCGCTAGATTAAATGATAAAAATAATGCTATTGGTGTACTAACGAATGATCCGGAAGCTGCGAGTGAAATTAAACAGATTTTAAGAAATTTAAATACGAGTACTGAAAAACTGGATGAGAATATGGAAGCCCTTCAAAGTAACTTTTTATTAAGAGGTTTTTTTAAGAAAAAAGCAAAACAAGAGGCAGAAGCAGTTCAGGATAGTACAAAGTAATTTTGGTTATTTAAGGATAAATAAAAAATAAAAAGCGTCTGCTCAGGACGCTTTTATAATTAATATGGCTGTTACAGATCAAGACGTTCTCTACGAGGATAATCATTTTATTGCGATTAATAAGCACGGTGGAGATATTGTGCAAGTGGATGTTTCCGGTGATCCTTCTATGGAAGATATGCTGAAAGAGTTTTTGGCTAAAAAATACAATAAGCCTAATGCTGCCTTCTTGGGGGTTATTCATCGATTAGACAGACCGGTAAGTGGGATGATACTCTTTGCTAAGACCAGCAAGGGGTTAGATCGGATGAATAGGTTGTTTCATGATCGAAAAGTGGAAAAGACGTACTTAGCATTGGTGCGTGAGAAACCTCAGAAATCCAAAGGTACATTGAAGAACTGGTTACTTAGAGACCGTAAGAAAATGATAACCAAAGCTTATGATCGTGAGGTAAAAAACGGTAGTTATGCCGAACTAAATTATGAGCTTATAGGTCAGTTAGATGGGTATTATTTGTTGAAAGTGAATCCATTGACAGGTAGGACACATCAGATTCGAAGTCAATTAGCCTATATGGGATGTCCTATAGTAGGTGATAATAAGTATGGATATCAGAGAGGTAGCCATCGTAGGACGATCTGTTTACATTCCAGATCGTTAAGTTTTGTTCATCCGATTAAAGAAGAAGCGATGATTATTAAAGCTCCATTACCCGAGGATGGGTTTTGGGAGAAATTTAACGTATTACTCAAAGGAGATATATAAGAAATTGTTTTAATAAAGTTAACTTTGCAATATGAGTTTCATACATAGGTTCAGAATTAAATTAATCGTAACGGTGTTGAGTATTGTTTTGTTAGCAACACCGACCCTAAGCTCTGCGCAATGTGCAATGTGTTCCTTAAATGCTGAAAACAGCACAAAAGAGGGAAATACACAGGGTAAAGGGCTTAATGATGGGATTTTATTCTTATTGGCGATGCCGTTTATGATTGCTGCCGGGGTAGGTTTTCTTTGGTATAAAAAATTTAGAAATTCTAGCGATAGAAATAATTTTACTTTAGGAAAACAGATCGAAGAGTAAGCTTATGATTTCAAAATTACAGGCAGTTTGTCAGAGTAAATGCCCAAAATGTAGATCCGGAAAGATGTTTAGTGGATCGGCTTATGGATTATCAAAGCAGAGAATGTATGAATATTGCCCCAATTGTGGGTTTAAGTTTGAAATAGAACCAGGGTATTTTTATGCAGCAATGTATGTAAGTTATGCTTTTTCAGTTGCGGAAGTATTGACAATGGCTATGCTTACGGCTTTTATTACCAAAAGTGAATCTCCTTGGCTCTATATTGCAGTACTATTTATTGCAATCTTTATTTTCGCACCCTTTAACTATCGATATTCAAGATTAGTTTTATTGCACTACCTTTCTCCGAAGGTTTCTTTTGATCCCAAACGATATGTTGAGAGAAAGAATAGTGCAGACATAAAGGTTTAATTATGCGGGATATATTGCATAATGCTATCAAAAAGAAAAGCTTTTTCGCCATGATTCTTTGTGATATAATCCTGTATTTTTTGAATTACTTTTTCTTTAATCTGATTAATTTCATTTTCATCATTTACAACAGCTTGAAGGCAATAGGTTTGTCCTTCATGAGGAGAATGAAGCATTTTTAATAATTTAATCTCACTGTCTTGATTTTCTTGAAGTATTTTCTTTGTCCACGCGAATAAATCCTGATGAATAGAATCTTCTATGATAATTGAAACATTGTATAAGTACATGAATTTTCAGCTTTGTTTAAGCTGTAAAATTAAGGTTGCAAACGCAATTTTACCGTATTTTTTTTTAATATTTGATGCTAGGCAAAAAAAATAGGATGAATTTTAAATACTTATTCTCTATTCTTAGTGTGATTTTGATCTTAATGTCGTGTAAACAAGAGCAGGGAAATCAAAATCATGTTCCGATTGAGGATTTTTTTGTTAAATCAGAACGGAGTTCATTTAGGTTATCTCCTGATGGAAACAAGATAGCTTATTTGGGTATACATGATCACTGTAAAAACATCTTTATTTTAGACCTTCAAAATGCTGATTCTTCTAAGCAGCTTACTTACCAAGCAAACCTCAATGTACAGAGTTTCTTTTGGTTAGATAATAAACGAATTATATTTTCAAATGCTCAATCCCAAATGGACAGTTTGAAAATGTACCAGATAGATGTAAAGTCTGAGAAAAGATCATTGTTATTTGCTCCTGAAAAAGCCAGATTAAGATGGATATCTCCAATTGTTGAGAACGATGGAAGCTTGTTGGTGAGCATGAATGTACGGGATTCATCTTTATTTGATTTATATAAGATTTATACGGATGGTCGTCCTGCAAAAATGATAGAGAAGAATCCTGGCAATGTGATGAATTGGATTGGTGCTCCCGATGGCATTGTGAGATTGGCGCTGACCAGTGATAGTGTTCAGGAAAGTATATTGTATCGCAAGGATGAAGCGTCAGCCTTTAAAGAAGTAATGAAAAGTGATTTCGAAACTATTTTTATTCCACTTGGTTTCGTAAAGGGTTCGGTCACAAATATCTATGCTCTTTCTAATAATGATAGAGATAAAATGGCATTAGTAGAGTTTGACTCTGAAAATGGTGAAGAAATCCGCAATATTTATGAGCATCAACAAGGGGATTTAGGAACAGAAGGCTATTCTTCCAGTTTGCAGGAAGTTCTCTATACCAGCACATTTATTGATAACTATAAGAAAACGATTTTTAATCCGGCGCTTAAAGATGTATATAAAAAATTGAAATCTAAATTTTCGGATTCTGAGATTGGTTTTATGGATTATGATACCAGTTTAACCGGTTTTATAGTTCGGATATATAGCGATATTCATCCTGGTGAAACATATTATTATAATCGAATAACAGAAGAAATACAGCTGCTGAATGAAGAAAATCCAAAATTGAAAGGAATGGATTTTGCTCAGATGGAGGAGGTGGAGTTTCTATCAAGGGATAATAAATCTATTCATGCTTATATAACCTATCCTAAAAGTGGAAAGAAAAATAGTAAGGTTGTTGTTTTGGTTCATGATGGTCCAAATCGACGTGCAGAATGGGGTTTTGATCCCGAAGTTCAATTCTTAGCTAATAGGGGTTATACTGTATTCCAAGTTAACTATAGAGGGTCAATCGGATATGGTAAAGAATTTTGGACTGCAGGATTTAAAGAATGGGGAGGTAAAATTCAATCGGATATTACAGATGGAGTTGCTTGGTTAATTCATCAAGGAATTGCAGATAAGAACAAAATTGCCATTATGGGGACTGGGTTTGGTGGGTACTCCGCATTATATGCAGCTGCTTTTAACCCATCACTTTATAAATGTGCTATTTCATCTTCCGGCTATAGTAATTTATTTACTTATTTCCGAGAAATTCCACCTCACTTGAAACATTATGTACAATTGTTTTATAGGATTATTGGCAATCCAGAGACAGAGCCGGAGTTGTTTCAGGCTATTTCGCCTATTTTTCATGCGGATAAGGTTCGTATACCGGTATTGTTTTTTCAAGGAGGAAAGGATAAATACAGTTCCGTTACTGATGCCAATCAATTTGTAGGGAAATTAAAAAGTAATGAAATTCCTGTTCGATACGTTTTTAAGAAAGAGGAAGGAAAGCGATTTAGAAATGAGGAAAATATAGTGGAGTATTATCAAGAAATCGAAAAGTTCCTTTCTACTTATCTTAAGTAGTAAACAAATGGTTAGGAAAGTAAGTAAATATAGAAAGAACATTGGTTTATTAATTGCTTTTTTAGCTTTCTTAACTGTATTATATATTATTTCGGTCATCCTGGCGAGGGTTATGATGTCCAATTTTGTGGAATCAGAATTCTATAACCGAAAAGTGGAAGTGTTTGATGCCACTTTAAAACCTTTCTACAGTTTTTCTAAAAATGAGATATCTGAGGTGTCAAATTATCAAGGATATCTGGATTCCGTTCATGCAATCAATTATTCAGAAAAAATTTTACGGAAAAACCCTTATGTAGAAGAAGTGATGTTTTACGATGTTCTGTTTACGAATCAGAATGTGGGAATTCGTGGAGTTCGTATCCAGAATTTATTGATTTATCCCAGATCGATTTTCTCTTATAGTTTAAATAGTGAAAACAAATTTATCAAACAGAGTGTATCTGCTATAGAGAATCGGTCGAGTTCGGATGATTTCAATAATATGGCTATCAAGATGGTGAATTTTCTGGATGTACTAGATGATTCAACATCTTTGAGTGAAAATGATATTTATAGGATATTTTATAATACGGTTCCAGGTAAAATAACTTATTTAAACATTCCTCGAGTTAATACTTTAAGAGCCTATAAATCCCTCATGGAGGATACAACAGGACTCGCAGCACCTATAGCATTTGATCAGGACTTATTTGTTTACAAAATAAATCCTCAAAAAATAAAGATTGTAAATAATCTACCAACTCTATATGAGAATATAAGTATTAAAGCAATCGCTGATCCAAATGTGATGGAAGAAAGTGCAGATTTGTCTACCGATATGCCGTTGCCGGGTGCACTTTCTGAGTATAAACTTCAATTTGATTCATCTCAACATTTTTTACGAGGAGAGATTAATAGAAGGTTTTTTCCTGTTGTTTTAGGAGTTTCCTTTCTATATTTGATTTTGTTGGCGATTGTATATTTGATTTATAGGAATATATCAATCAATAGTAGGTTGTTTCAATTACAATATGATTTTATAAATAACTTGACCCATGAGTTTAAAACTCCGGTCAGCGTGATTAAAATTGCAGGGAATAATATTCGAAGTGCAGAGAAAATTAGTGATCAAGAGAGGTCAATGTATGGAAAAATATTGGATCAGGAAGCAGATAAGTTAAATAATTTAATGAATAAGTTGCTGTCTTTCACGCAGATAGAAAATAAATCATTAAAATTTAAGGGAGAATACGTGGATTTGAACAGTTTTTGCGAGGAAGTATTTGAAGGCACTCGAATTAAATATCAGGATTTGACATTGACTTCAAATATAGATGTAGATAGCAAGATGTATACAGATCCTGTTTTATTAAATTCAGTGTTTCAGAATTTAATTGATAATGCCTATAAATATTCAGAAGTTTCGAGAAAATTTATAGATATTAGTGTGCAACAATCAAAGAAGCACTTTGTCATGAAGTTCGTTGATCAAGGGATTGGTATTAATAAGAATGAACTTAAGAATATTTTCAAAAAGTTCTACCGGGTTAAGAACCAATTTAATCAAGGAGGAAGTGTGGGGTTAGGTTTAGCATTTTGTAAAGAGATTACCGAGTTTATGGGAGGCGAGATTAAGGTACAGAGTGTGGAAGGAGAGGGGACGATATTTACATTAATCTTTCCCAAATAATCTATAGAATACTATGAATAAAGATATTACTATTGCCGTTGTAGAGGATGATGATAATCTAAGATTTTTAGTTAGTCATCGTTTGCAGACCGAAGATTTTCAAGTAATTCAGTGCAGTGATGGAATTGAAGCGGAGAAGATTATTTTGGATCAAAAGCCTGATATTGTTCTTTTAGACTGGATGTTGCCAGGAAAAGAAGGGATAGATGTCTGTGAGTCCGTAAGAAAATCGGGATTTGAAAATATCATCATCATGATGACTGCAAAATCTCAGGACATTGACAAGATTGATGCTTACAGTTATGGAGTAACTGATTATATTACTAAGCCATTCAATATGGATGTTTTAGTGGCTATGATTGAGAACAAAGTTCGTTTTTTTGTTCCTAAAACACAGAATGAGGTTTATCATTTTGGGGATACGGAACATCATCCGAATGTACACTCATTAGTACGTGATGGTAAGAAAATTGAATTAACTATTCTGGAAAACAGAATCTTACTGCATTTTTTACAAAATAAGGGTAGGGACATCACGCGTGAGGAATTGATGGAAGTAGTTTGGGGGTACAGTTCTAATGTTAATACCCGAACACTGGATATGCACGTTGTGCGTTTAAGGAAGAAAATTGAAACAAATCCTGATAAACCATATTACCTTCAAACGGTTCGTGGGTTGGGATATAGATTTATAAATGAAGAGGCTGAAAATGTAAGTTAAGGATTTGTTTTATTAAAATATATTATATAACTTCGTCAGAAGAGCAAGACCATGTTGTCCTACTATGGACGGTGTGGTCTTGTCTTTTTTTGTTTATTAAAAAATTGGAAAATAATAAAAAAGCGTAAAGGTTAATATTATGGCAGAAGTAACTTATTACACAGAAGAAGGACTAACAAAGTTGAGAGAAGAGCTTCAATACCTTAAAACAGAAGGTCGTGCTAACATTGCAAAAGCGATTGCAGAGGCCAGAGATAAAGGTGATCTTTCTGAGAATGCGGAATATGACGCAGCGAAGGAAGCTCAAGGTCATCACGAAGCAAAAATTGCTAAGCTAGAAGAAGTATTAGCAACAGCTCGTATCATTGATGAGTCAAACTTAGATACTTCAAAAGTTTTGGCTTTGTCCTATGTGAAAATTAAAAATAAGAATAACGGATCGATTATGTCGTATCAATTGGTTTCAGAAACTGAGGCTGATTTGAAAGCAGGTAAAATCTCCGTTAAATCTCCGATTGCACAAGGCTTATTAGGTCTTCAGGTAGGAGATGTTGCGACGGTTGAAGTTCCGGCGGGACAACTTGAATTAGAAGTCTTGGAGATTTCAAGATAATTTTTAAAAGGTTATGTGCGGTGATGCCATAACCGCACTTACAATAAAAAAACATAAAACCTCAATCAGAAATGGTTGAGGTTTTATGTTTAGAAAGAAGGATCATCGATAAAATAAAAATGTTTTTTTTAAGATTTTCTTGCTTTATGGATAAGGGGTTCGGTAGGCTGAATGTAATAAAATAGTTTAAAAACCATGTGAGGGTGGCATTGAAACGATCTGGTCTTAAATTACTGTACATATCTAGGGAAAATTATTATCTTTGTTACTCACGAAATTGAACAGTAATTTATGTCTACAATATTCTCTAAAATTGTTGCGGGAGAGATCCCCGCGCATAAGGTTGCTGAGAGCAATGACTACTTGGCATTTTTAGATGTAAATCCATTAACTGAAGGTCATGTTCTAGTGATTCCAAAGAAAGAAACAGATTATATATTCGATATTAACGATGATGAATATATGGGGATGTGGGTATTTGCGAAGATCGTAGCACAGGGTATTAAGCAAGCGTTTCCATGTAAGAAGGTCGGCGTAGCTGTAGTAGGTTTGGAAGTAGCTCATGCACATATTCATTTGATACCATTAAATCATGTTCACGATATGAATTTTAATAAGCCGAAGTTAACATTGTCAGAAGAAACGATGGTTACCATTGCAGATACAATTCGTGATGCAATCTCATCAATAACAAATCCAGCTTAATTCCTTACAAGCAGTAAGCGGGAAATAAATATTACGTATGCAAGAATATTTGTTGTCTTTTCAACAATTGCTAGATGCTGAATACCTTTTGAGTCACGGTGGTTTTTACATCGTTTGTCTTATAGTCTTTGCCGAGACCGGATTGTTTTTTGGTTTTTTCCTTCCCGGAGATTACCTTTTATTTTTAGCTGGACTTTTTTGTGCTTTACATAAAATCGATGTAGATATTGTTACATTGTATTTCGGGATTTTGGCTTCAGGAATACTTGGTAATTTTGCGGGATATTGGTTTGGGCATCGGGCCGGTCCAATGCTATTTAAACGAAAAGACTCTATTCTCTTTAAACGGAAATATGTCATCATGGCAGAGGAGTTTTTTCAAAAATATGGTGGAACTGCATTAATAATTGGACGATTTGTACCCATAATTCGTACATTTGCACCGATATTTGCAGGAGTAGTTCAGCTGAACTTTAAGAAGTTCGTGTTGTTCAATATTCTTGGCGCAATTTTATGGGTATCTTTATTGACACTAAGTGGATACTATTTAGGTGTTCAATTTCCATGGATCATAAACTATGTTGAATACATTATCGTAGGTTTGATTGCCATAGCATTTTTACCCATAGTAATCGCACTATTGAAAAGATGGTTGAAAAATAGAAAAACAAAAGACGAAATAAACAAACAGTAATTACTTAATGAGTACACAACATCCTTGGCATCAAGTCTCTCCTGGAGAGGACTTACCTAACTCGGTAAATGCCATTATCGAAATTCCTAAAGGTTCAAAAGCGAAATACGAAATTGACAAAGACAGTGGTTTAATTAAATTAGATCGCGTATTGTTCTCTTCTGTTATGTATCCTGCTAATTATGGATTCATCCCTCAGACTTATTGCGATGATAAAGATCCTTTGGATATTTTAGTTTTATGCTCAGTTGATGTTTACCCTATGTGTATGATCGAAGCGAAAGTTGTCGGTGTTATGCACATGATTGATAACGGGGAGCAAGACGATAAAATTATTGCCGTTGCTAAGCATGATATGTCTGTAAACTACATAAACGACTTATCAGAACTTCCACCGCATACCATGAAAGAAATTGTTCGATTTTTTCAAGATTATAAAGCATTAGAAGGTAAAAATGTGACCATTGAAAATCTATATGGTCGTGCTTATGCTCAAAATATCATCTTAGAAAGTGTTGAACTTTACAATAAAGAAATAAGGACTAAGTAACCTTATTATGGACCTCACGATTTTATTGTCGCTGTACTTACTGTTTTCTAATCCGTTAGGGATTAGTCAGCAACAGCATCCCTGGCATCAAGTTTCTCCGGGGAAGGATGTTCCAAATACAGTTACTGCAGTGATTGAGATTCCGAAAGGATCCAAAACGAAATATGAAATCGATAAGGTTTCAGGAATAATTAAATTAGATAGAGTGTTGAGCACTTCTATGGTTTATCCTGCAAATTACGGATTTATTCCTCAGAGTTATTGTGGCGACAAAGATCCATTAGACATATTAGTAATATGTTCAGTGGATCTTGCTCCAGCATCCTTAGTGGATGCAAAAGTCATAGGGGTGATGAGCATGACGGATTCGGGAGATCAGGATGACAAGATTATCGCTGTAGCAAAAAATGATGAAGCGGTAAATTATATCAATGATATAACTGAACTTCCACCTCATACTATGAAAGAAATCAAGAATTTTTTTCAAGAATATAAAAACCTTGATGGGAAAAAAGTTATTATTAATAAAATTAGTGGGCGAGCAATAGCTCAAAATGTTATATTAGAAAGTTTAGAATTGTACAAAAAAGAAATCGCTAATAAAAACCTAGATCATGGCAATTGATATTTTTTGGACGATCTTTTTAGTGCTTGCAAATGGGTTCTTCGTTGCAGCAGAATTTGCTATTGTCAAAGTTCGAGCATCTCAAATCGAACTTCAAGCAAAGTCGGGAAGTAATGTTGCTAAGATAGCGAAGAATATTACGGATCATTTGGATGGTTATCTGGCTGCTACACAGTTGGGTATTACTTTGGCTTCTTTAGCTTTAGGTTGGGTTGGTGAGGCTGTCATGACGCAGATTGTGCATGAGATCTTCGGTATATTTAATATTGAACTTACCGGTAAATTGGCTACTAATCTTGGCCATGTTTTGGCTTTTAGTATCATTACCTTTTTACATATTGTCTTTGGGGAATTAGCACCAAAATCTATTGCTATACAAAAGCCGGTAGCAACGACTATGAGAGTTGCATTGCCGCTTCAGTTTTTTTACTATATATTCAAACCAATTATCTGGATATTAAATGGTTTTGCAAACTTTTTATTGAGATTAATTGGTGTTCAGGTTGGAGCCCATGAAGCCAGTCATACTTCCGAGGAATTACAATATTTATTAGAGAAAGGTAAAGAAAGTGGTGCATTGAACAATGCAGAACATGAGTTGATTAAGAATGTTTTCGATTTCAATGAACGTATTGTGAAGAATATTATGGTCCCACGCACCAAAATTGTTGCTGTGGATAAGGATGAAACGGCCAGTGAGTTCATTAATACCGTTACGGAAGAGGGATATTCCAGAATTCCAATATACGATGACAACATTGATAAAATCATTGGAGTTGTCCATACAAAAGATATTTTACCACTAATTGTAAAGGGAAAAGAGGTTGTCCTAAAAGAGATCATGCGTAAACCTTACTTTATTCCTGAAACCAAAAAGATCAATGATTTAATGGCTGAATTTCAGTTGAAAAGAATTCAAATAGCTTTTGTCTTGGATGAATTTGGCGGAACAGCAGGTATGGTTACATTAGAAGATATTGTTGAGGAGCTGGTTGGAGAGATTCAGGATGAATACGATGAAGAAACACCATTAGTTGAACAGATTTCAGAAACTGAGTTTATGGTAGATGCAGGTTCAAGTGTTCATGATGCGAATGGATATCTTCCGTTGGAGCTACCTGAAAGTTCGGATTATGATACGGTTGCAGGATTAGTTTCACATTTATTTGAAAAGATTCCTGATGTTGGAGATAGCACCGAAGTATTGGGTTACCGATTCACCATTATGAAGAAAACACAACAGAATATTGAATTTGTAAAACTAGACCTTATCGAAACGCCCAACGATGAGGATGATGAATAAAACTGATTAAGGTGCATTTATTTTACACAGCTGATATAAATCCCGAGCAATCTCAATTTCAACTTTCGGAGGAGGAGAGCAAACATGCTGTTCGTGTATTACGATTAAGAGTTGGCGATCGAGTCCAGCTTATTGATGGTGTTGGGGGATTTTATAAAGCGGAGATTTTGGATGCACATCCTAAGCGCACCCAACTTAAGATTCTTTCTTATATTTCTGAATTTCAGAAACCAAATTATAACTTACATATTGCCATTGCGCCTACTAAGAATATTGATCGTATAGAATGGTTTTTGGAAAAGGCGACTGAAATTGGGATTCAGGAAATAACACCAATAATAAGCGAGCATTCGGAGCGTAAGGACGTAAAAACCGAACGACTGAACAAAGTGGTCATCTCGGCGATGAAACAGTCTCTGAAGGCTTATATGCCTATTCTAAATGAAGCTGTATCCTTTGACCTATTCTTGAAAACGATAGAAAGCGAACAGGGTTTAAATAAGGCAATAGCCCATTGTGAAGAGGATAAAGATAAAAAATACCTTAATCAAGAATTCCAATCTAATCAAAAGTATTTAATTTTAATAGGTCCTGAAGGTGATTTCTCTCCCTTTGAAATAGAAAAAGCCATCTCTGCGGGATTTGTTCCGGTTTCTCTTGGAGAAGCCAGACTTCGGACAGAGACAGCTGCTGTGTATGCCTGTACTGAAATAGCGCTGTTAAATCGTTAATTGATTAATTCAGCATCCATAATTTGAATCTCTGCATTTCCCTTAAGAGGTTCAGGATTAAATTTCATCTTACCTTTTATTTTAATAGGTTCGTCAGTATACTTTACAGTACCTTTTTTCATGAATATTTCTACCATAGGCGGAATCCCATTAGTTCCACAAAACTGACATTGGGTAATAGGCAATACGGAAAGCATATAAGTACTGTGATTTCTACCACTAACCAATGGAACCATATAGCCAGGTAATTCTACTATGGTATTCTCTAATTTCTTTAAAGGAGCAGGGTAGCTCGGTGTATAGACTTTTTTATTTCCTACAGTAGAAACTTTATACATCATTTTATCAATAGCTTCCCATGTATCATTCATCATAGGTGTATGATCCGGTACCTGCGCTTCATTGTAATTTCCGATTTGAGCTTTTGAAAAGCTCACTGTAATTGCTAAAATAAATACTGTAAATAATATCTTCTTCATTTTATTTGTTTCCTAAAATCGTTGAAATTGTTGTGTTGTATGCTTTAACAGCAGGAATGATTGAAGCAATGACTCCGATTAAACATGCAGTAATCAAAATTAACCATTCTTTACTGTAAATCTGGAATGCTTGTATAAAGTCTGCACTTTGACTTGTTTGTGTACTGATAAAATACAACCCTATATGTCCAATCACTAAACCTAAGATACCACCAATAAAAGTTATTACTAAACCTTCGACAATGAGCATGGTGAATAGTTTAATCTTACTTGCTCCCAGCGTTCGCATAATGGCAAGATCATATTTCCTGTCTTTTAATGCATTGTATAAACTAATGAAGACACTTAATCCTGCAATAATCATAATCACGTAGGCCAAAATTTCCAAAGAATCAATACCCACGCCCATTAAAGAAAATAATCTCGCCGTTTCCAAAGCGGGGGATGCCGCTTGCATGCTTGTGGATTGATTAACTAATCTCGGAACAACTCCAATGGCAGCAGGTGAACTAAATTTGATTAATAGTGCCGTAATTTCAAGACTTTTATCCTGGACAATATCATCCGCTATACTTTTAATGAAAACATCAGATTTCGGACGTTCAGTAACGATGCTGTCTTCAGCAAGGGTTGATTCGTGCTGATGATCGTGACTAGCATGGTCGTGATCATGATCATCGTGACTATGACCTTCATGGTTATGTTCCGAATGATCTGCGTGATCGTGGTCATGCTCCTCTCCAGCATGGTCGTGGTCATGGTCATGATCTTCATGTCCAATTCCATGTATATCCCATACGCTTTCTAAATTACTCAATAAGAGATTGTCTACTATAGATCCTGAGGGTTTCATGATACCAACCACTGTAAATGGATGTTCTTCGTGGATATGTGCATTTTCAGCTAAGCCATGTGCCCCATGAATTTTATCTCCTAATTTAAGTTTATTCTTTCTAGCGGTTTCGCTACCTAAAACTACTTCGTAACTTTTATCCCACAAACGTCCCTCAGCTAACTGCATTTCATACAAACCTATAAA
The DNA here is from genome assembly GCA_040394615.1 of Sphingobacterium mizutaii. Lineage (GTDB taxonomy): Bacteria > Bacteroidota > Bacteroidia > Sphingobacteriales > Sphingobacteriaceae > Sphingobacterium > Sphingobacterium mizutaii_A. The sequence continues at coordinate 47,016 of JBEBRZ010000005.1, read as the reverse complement.
GCTGGTGTCTGTACCGACAATCCTATGTCCTTTGAAGTTATCCCCTAAAGAAATCGGAACTGCCTTTTCGATGAAAGGATTCTGCATGAGTTTCTCAGCCTCTGCCAATTTAATATTTCCGGTCGGGTTATCAACGTGGTACAATGCGCTTAGGATTAACTGTAAAGGACTTCCTTTAGCACCAACCACTAAATCGACCTGTTTGCTATTACTATCAAGTTGCTTTTCAAATGTGTCGCTGGTAATATAGATACTGACTAATATAGCTACACCAAAAGCGGTAAGTATAATACTCAATAAAGTCGATCCCCATTGTTGAGAAATGTTTTTCCAAACTAATTGCAGTGTATTCATTCTATTGAGTTTCTAAAATATAGTTGTTAGAAAATTCGTCTTTAAGTCTTTTATCGTGCGTTGAGATAAGTAAGGTACTTCCTTGTTCTTTAGCAAGACCTTTAAGAAGTTCGATGACTAGAAACGTGTTTTTGTCATCCAAAGCAGCGGTAGGCTCATCTGCAATCAATAAAGCGGGTTTATTAATTAAAGCTCGGGCAATTGCGACTCTTTGAACTTGACCTCGGCTAAGCTCATTTGGTTTTCTATTGGCAAAGCCTGCAAGCTGTAATTTCTCTAATAAGGTGAGTATCGTTTGTTCTTCTACTGCAAGCCCGGCTAAGCTTTGAGCAAGCTTAATATTTTCCAGTACGGTCAGATTTTTTAACAGGTGTGCCTCCTGAAAAATAAAACCTAAATTTTGAGCCCGGAATCTGTCCAGTTCACTTCCCGAAAGTTGATAAAAATTTTGCCCCTTGATAGTGATTTCTCCAGATGTAGGAGAAGAAAATCCAGCAATAAGATTTAATAACGTAGATTTTCCGGAACCGGAATCTCCTAATACAAGAGTATGTTGTTGATCGGCAAGTAATAAATCCTGAAAGGATAACTTACTCCCTTTAGGATATTGATAGGAAAGGTCAGCGGTTTTTAATACAAAATCACCCATAAATAAAACTTTGTTGCAATTTAATATTATTTGTTGGCTTAAGCCAATTCTTGAGGTAACAAATTGGTCTATAGACGTCTTAACAATTAATTAATAGGACGCTAATATTAACATAATAGACTTTTAATATTCACGTAACAATCCGATTATACTTTTGCAACATAATATTAACATAGCATGAATTGTATTAAAAAATTAATTTCACTTATGGTTTTGTGTTTGGGCGCGATTGCTACCTATGCACAGCAAACGCCATATGGAGTAAAAGGTACTGTAGTTGATGTTGAATCTTACAAACCTTTGGCAGGTGTTACAATAACAATTGCAAACTCACAGTTTGGAACAACAACAAATGACAAAGGGGAGTTCTACATTCCTTTGCCAAGTGACAAAACAGCTGATTATCTGATTAGGGCTTCATTAATGGGATATGATGCACAAGAAATGAACTTTACTTTGAATAATAATGACATGGAATTTCTAGCATTTGCATTAAAAAATGCGGATGCTGTGATTGAGGAAGTTGTTGTTACACGTCGTCGGGAGAAGTTCAGTGAGTTGGCCTTATTAGAAGAAAGAAAAAAATCCAATTTAATGTTGGAATCCATCGGCGCACAGGAATTATCCAGAAAAGGAGTGAGTGATGCCAGAGCCGCATTAACGAAAATGGCTGGTGTGTCAAGGCAGGAAGGTGTAAAAAATGTTTTTGTAAGAGGTCTCGGCGACCGTTACAATTCTTCATCTATGAATGGGTTGCCTTTACCTTCTGAAGATCCTTTAAATAAAAATATTTCATTGGATTTTTTTAGTTCGGATGTAATTCAAAGTATCAATGTCAATAAAACTTTTAATGCAAATATAGCAGGGGATGTTACAGGAGCTAATGTTGATATCTATACAAAGGAAGCTACGGGAAATAATTTTGAAATAAGTGTTGGTGGAGGTGTTAACTCACAAACGATAGGTCAAGATAATTTCAGAAGGATTGATGGTACGAATTGGGTAGGAACTTTACCTGGTGGATCTAAGCCTAAGTTAACGAGTTTTGAAACCTATAATTTTAGCAATAGCTGGAATCCGAATCCTCAAAAAAACCTATTTAACTCAAACTTTAGGTTATTAGGTAATCATCGTTTCATGATTGGTAATAATCCTCTTAGTTTGTTTTTTACAGCAAGCATGGATTCTAAATATAGATATGCAACAGGAAAGATTCAACAATCCTCTACTGCTCGAGATATTATGTTGGACCAAGATTTTATCAATAATGAATATTCGGTTTCTCAAACAGGAATGCTTAATCTTCGCTATGTATGGGATAGGAATTTTATTAGTTTCAATTCCCTATATATACATGATCAAAAGCAGAATCTTAGTGATTTTGATGGGATGGATGTAAATGTTGGTGATAAAGCTGGTGATAATGTAATCGTAAGACGCCAACAAGTTAATGATAATCATGTTTTTGTTAATCAAATTACCTCAAAACTTGAGATAAAAGAAAATTGGTCTACAGATTTAGGCCTCGCTTTAAATTATGTAATTGGTAATGAGCCTGATCGTCGAATAAACAGATTTGTTGAAAATAATGGTGTCTTAAATTATTCAAGAAACAGCGCTGGAGAAAACGAGCGATTCTATTCAAACATGAATGAAACTGGTCTTATCGGAAAAGCACTCATTAATTACGATTTTAGTAATGGTTCTGACTTAGAGAGAAAGATTAATTTCGGATATACCGGTAATTTTATCCAACGGGATTTTAATTGGTGGGAATTCAATCATCAACTTAAGCCGGTAGGATTTCCAACCTTGGATATCAACAATGTACAAGCAATTTTAGGTCCGGATGGTTTTGGTGAATATTTTGATTTAGTAACAAACAGAGGTGGGTCCGGTGATGTTGATAATTTGTTACCTTATTTCTATAAAGGTAACCGGAGAACTCAAAGCGCTATCGCCTCTGGTATTTATCAATTCACTTCCGAATTTACCGCTGTATTGGGGATAAGATTTGATAATGTTTTTCAATCGGTAAGCTTTGAAACTAATCTTCCTGATTACTCAAATTCAAATTTCAATAAAATCAACAAGAACTATTTCCTTCCGAGTTTAAACCTGAAGTATGCCCTTAATGAAAATATGATTTTACGGGCTTCTGGATCTAAAACTTACACTGTTCCTCAATTTATTGAGTCTGCGCCAGTGAGATATAGAGGAAATAACACCTTTACACAAGGTAATCCATATCTTATCCCTTCACAAAGTTTAAATGCTGATTTAAAATGGGAGTTTTATCCATCTTCCAGCGAATTAATTTCAGTAGGTGCTTTTTATAAAAATATTAAAGATCCGATTGCAAAAGTAGAAGCCGGGGGCGCCGGTACTACCTTAAGCTTTTTCAATATTGGAGCTGATGCAGTTGTCTATGGTGTTGAACTTGAACTTAAAAAGGATTTGTTAAGAACAGCGAACGATAATGGGGATCATGTGTTCTCAGGAGGAATAAATGTCTCTTATTTACATTCTGACCAAAAGCTAAGTTTAGAAGGAAGAACTTTTGAAAAGTCATCCGACCAACTTGAAGGCGCCTCTCCATTATTAGTTAACGCAGATTTAACCTATAAAATGGCATTTAGAAATGTTGATGTAACTCCATCCGTAATGTTTAATTATTTTTCTGATCGGATATTTTCTTATGGAACTGCCGGTTTTAAAAATATTATTGAAAAAGGTATACCATCCCTTGATTTTGTCACACAGATAATGGTCAAAAAGAGATTAGGTGTCAATATTAAGGTGGAAAACATACTTAATCCTTATAGAGAATTGTCTCGAGAATTTGCTGATGGTCAGCCAAAATTACTAGTAGAACAATATAAGAGAGGTGTAGATTTTAATTTAGGTTTATCTTATAAGTTTTAACAATAAATTAATATTAAACTAACATTAAGGTTAATTTATTAAACTTTCTTTGTGTAGAAATTAAAAAGATTATGAAAGCAAAATTATTTTCAATTTTAGCAGCTAGTTCATTAGCATTTGCGGCATGTTCAACAGACAGCCCGGTACCAACCCCTGAGAAAAAAGCGGAAGATTTAGTAGGAGCAATCAAGGACAATACTAAATTAGATGCGAATGTAGAGTACACTTTAACAGGTGCATTGTATGTTGAAAGTGGGGCTACGTTGGAAATTCCTGCTGGCACTACCATTAAGGCAAAAAATGGAGGAACTGGAGTTTTTGTTTTAGTGAAACCAGGTGGTAAAATTATGGCTAACGGAACAGCTACTGATCCAATAGTATTTACTTCAACGTCAGCAACACCTAAAGAAGGTGATTGGGGTGGAATTATTATAAATGGAAATGCGCCTATTTCCGGACCTGCAGGGACTGTAACGACGAATACTACAGAAATGGATGCTACAGTTAAGTATGGCGGTTCAGATGCTAACGATAATTCAGGTGTTTTAAACTACGTTGTAATTGAATACACAGGAGCACGTATTGACTCTAATAAAGAGCATAATGGTTTAACGTTAAATGCTGTTGGTAAAGGAACTACCATTAGTAATATTCATTTAAGATATGGTGCTGATGATGCAATCGAGTTTTTTGGTGGTAATGTAGATGCAACTAATATTTTAGTAGAAAATTGTTCAGATGATATGTTCGACTTTACTGAAGGCTATAGAGGAACAGTGACAAATGCATATGGTATTCGCGAAAAAGGATATTCAGACGCTACATCTGATCCAAGAGGTATTGAAGCTGACGGTAATTTTGACGGTAAAGGACCTACACACATTAATCAATCAGATTTTAAAGTAAACGGTATTACTATTATAAATAATGCTGCTGATATTAAAGGAGCAGATGGTGCTGTATCATTAAAAATGAATACCGAAGTTTTCAAGATTAGAAGAAACGCTAAAGCTACTATAACTAACGCATATGTTAAATTTGGTGAAGGAACTACAGCATATGTTTTAATTGATGTTGATGGTGCTAATGCGGAAACTTCAATTCAGTATAACTTTGATCCGGCTAATGGCTTAGACAAAGCATCAATTATCAATCCGGTAAGTGCTATTTTAACTAAAAACACCGAATTGAAAGGTGCTGATGTATCGGCTTTTGCTTGGACTGGATACAAATTTTAATATAATCAAGAACTTTGTAAGTGCATAGGTAATAATATGAATGGTCATCCTTGTTGGTGACCATTTTTTATTTGATCAAAATATATCATATTCCAAAACTTATATTTTTTTACATATAATTCAAGGTTAACAAATTAAGATTATAATTATTGATAAGCGATCAACTAAGTTTATTTAGGTTTTTTAGATAGCATAAATACCAAACACCTTCATACAGCTCTTCGATATATCATAATTAAGTTCCTTCTAAGAAAACTCAATTATTTCTTTATTACACCTATTAGGTTTTAGGTTCATATATTAAAAAAGCCCCCGGAAAATGTCGAGAGCTTCTGATATATTTTGAAAGTACAATAGTATTAATTAGTTCTTTCTAATGTTTAGGTATCTGATTTTCCACTTGAAGTTCATGTTTATGCCTAAATAAAATAGCGAATAGAATTGCAATTACTAATGTATACAATGCAAAAGCAATCCAGATATGATGCCAGTCTTTTAAATGGATTACCTGATCAAATATTCCATTGTCACTTTCTACTCCTCTGGATCCTATGAAATTTTGTAAATTTTGATTATCAGCTGTCGTATCTAGAAATTGTGCCAATGAGCTTGTATCATGAAAGGATATTGTATAATATTTGTCAATTAACCAGCCTGAAACCCAAGAACCAAACACTGCACCAAAACCATTGGTCATCATCATGAAAAGCCCCTGTGCAGAGGATCGAATTTTATTATTGGTATTTGTCTCTACAAATAACGATCCGGAAATATTGAAAAAATCAAAAGCCATCCCATATACAATGCATGATAACACAATCATCCATAAGCCAGTCGATGGATTTCCGTAAGCAAATAATCCGAAGCGTAATACCCAGGCAACCATAGCAATAAGCATGACTTGCTTGATTCCGAATCTTTTCAAGAAGAACGGTATCGCTAAGATGAATAAGGTCTCAGAAATCTGAGAGATTGACATGATGATGGTAGAGTATTTAACAACAAATGAGTTTACATATTTTGGAAAAAATTTGAATTCATCCAGAAATACATCTCCATAAGCATTTGTTAATTGTAAGGCAGCGCCAAGAAACATGGAAAAGATAAAGAACATTGCCATTTTGAAGTTCCCGAACAATTTGAATGCTTCTAATCCTAGGATTTGGGATAGACTTGCATTTTCTTTGATATTTCGCTGTGGAGGGCATTTTGGTAAGCTAAAAATAGAATAAATGCTTAAGAGTATTGACCCTGCTGCAGCAATATAAAATTGCCCTACAGTTGCTTTGTTACCTGTTAGATTTGTAATCCACATTGCAGCTATAAACCCTATGGTTCCCCATACACGGATGGGAGGGAAGGCTTTAATAAGGTCGTAGTTTCCTTGATTAAGAGCTGTATATGCAATGGAGTTGGATAATGCAAGCGTTGGCATATAGCAACACATACTTAACAGCATGACTGTAAAAAATGATTGGGGATCCTGAACTTGAGTAAGATAAATTAAGCATCCACCATAAAGAAAATGAAGTGCTGCATATAGTTTTTCTGCGTTAATCCACCTATCAGCAATAATACCAATTAGTGTAGGCATAAATAAAGAGGCAATACCCATGGTAGAGAAAATGGCACCGAATTCAGTTCCGGCCCAGTTTTTAGTCCCAAACCAATAGTTTGCAATTGTAATTAACCATGCTCCCCACACGAAGAATTGAAGGAAGTTCATGATTGTTAACCTCAGTTTAATAGGCATGATATGAAGTTCTATTAAATATTTTTAGGTAGAAATTATGATTTTCGTTTTTCTATTTCGTCCCTGATTTTGGCAGCCGTTTCATATTGTTCGTTTTCGATTGCCTTTTCGAGGGTCTTTTCTAACTGATCCAAGGTTAAGGAAGCATAAGGAGAAGGTTTATTTTTAATAGGTTCAATTGGTTTCTTCTCTACTTTTTCTATATCTTCTTTGGGTTCAGGGTCTTTATCTTTTTCTTCTGAAGTTTCCTGTTGTTTGTAGTTTCCAACGTTCTCAATATTTTCTAAAAAGGCAAAATCATTTCCTTCAATAACGATACCTGCCGTATTCATGATGAAATCGTAAGTATAAATAGGACATTCAAAACGAACGGCCAATGCAACGGCATCAGAAGTGCGGGCATCAATTTCTGAAGTCTGTGTTCCGTCAGTACAAATTAACTTGGCAAAAAAGATTCCATCGACAAGGTTGTAAATTAGGACTTCTTCTATGTTTATTTTGAAAGTTTCGGCGAAAGTTTTGAATAAATCATGGGTCAGAGGTCTGCTAGGAGTCATTTTCTCTATCTCTACAGCAATTGATTGTGCTTCGAACCCCCCGATAATAACTGGGAGTCTACGGTTACCGCCTACCTCACCTAGAACTAGAGCATATGCGCCAGACTGAGTCTGACTATATGATAAACCTACAATATCTAACTTGATTTTCTTCATTGATAACACGTTAACGTGACTACAAAGATGGGAATATTAACAGCAAAAAAAAAGTGACCTCGCGTTTTTTTAGGCAAGGCCACTCGTTCATTGTTTAGTTTTACTAGTTGTTTTTTAAGTTTTTGATCGCTTCGGTTAGTTTTGGTACAATTTCGAAAGCATCCCCAACGATTCCGTAATCTGCAACTTTGAAGAAAGGTGCTTCCGGATCCTTGTTGATAACCACAATGGTCTTAGAAGAACTTACTCCTGCTAAATGCTGAATAGCTCCCGAAATACCTATAGCAATATATAAATTTGGACTTACCACAATACCGGTTTGTCCTACGTGTTCTGAGTGAGGTCTCCAGCCAGCATCTGATACAGGCTTTGAGCATGCTGTTGCAGCTCCCAGAACCTCTGCAAGTTCTTCAACCATAGCCCAATTTTCAGGACCTTTTAGTCCACGACCTGCTGATACTACAATTTCTGCTTCTGGTAAAGAAACCTTATCTGTAGCACGTACTATCTCTTTAACCAAAACGTTAAAGTCTTGATCTTGTAAATCTGGCGTGAAATCAACGATTTCAGCAGATCCTCCAACTTCTTTTAGTTCAAAAGCATTTGGATTAACAGCGATAACTTTAATAGCAGAGTTGATTATTTCCGTAGCAAATGCTTTATTTGAGAAAGCTGTTTTTTTAATTTCCATACTATCGCCATTAAAGCTTGGAAGATTAATAGCACCATCAGCAAATCCAGCATCTAATTTTGCTGCAACCCTAGGTCCTAATCCTTTACCGCTGAAAGAATTTGATAGAACGACAACCTTTGCCTGTTCTTGTTTTGCAGCAGAAGCAATAATCGAAGCATATGCTTTATTGACGAAATTCTTTAATTTGTCTTGGTTTGCATCCAATACTTTGGAAACGCCATATTTACCTAATTTCTCTAATTCTGTTTTATCCACGTTCCCAATGGATAAAGCAGTAACAGAATCACCTAATTGGTCAGCTATAGCTTTAGCATAAGATGCTGCTTCGAAAGCTGATTTTTTTAATGATCCGTCTGTATTCTCTATATAAACTAAAATAGCCATAATAATTTCTTAATGTTAAATGAATTAGATAACCTTTGCTTCTCCGTGTAGTAATTGAACTAATTGATTCACATCTTCAACCAACTTAACTGCACCACGAGGGGCAGGAGATTCATAATGAGAAATGCTGGATAATTCACTTACTTCAATTGGTTCAACGGACTGAAGATGCTTGGATCTTGCGCCCATTATTCCACGCATATTAGGGATTTTAGGTTCTGCTACACCTTCTGCAGTTCCTATTACCACCGGAAGATTTATAGTCAAAACTTCTTTACCGCCTTCAATTTCACGGTCAATAGTTGCTTCATTTCCTTGAATATCTATTTTTTTAGCAATTGATACGGATGGTAAATTCAGTAACTCACCCAAAAGAGCAGCAACTTGAGCTCCGTTATAATCAATAGATTCTCTACCTGTTAAAATGAGATCAAAATTTTGATCTTTTGCATAATTAGCGATTTGATTAGCAACAAACCAAGCGTCTCTAGGTTGTGCATTGATACGAACTGCATCGTCAGCACCAATAGCTAAAGCTTTACGAATAGTAGGTTCGGTACTCGCGTCACCAACATTGATTACTGTTACCGTTCCTTTACCGCCTTCTGCTAACTCTACCGCTTTAGATAATGCAATCTCATCATATGGGTTGATGATATACTGTATACCGTTATTATTGAAAACTGTATTATCATTGCTGAAAGTTATTTTTGACGTAGTGTCTGGTACATTACTTATGCATACTAATATTCTCATAATTTCTAGCGTTTTACACAAACCTACATTAATTAAGGAGCATTTCAAAGATGTGAAAAATCATTTTTAAAAATTTTTAGAGTAATTCATTGTTGATATATTGATGATTAATAGGGTTAATTGTTGTTTAATTCATAATTTATATATCAATTACGGTTTTCATTTTAATGAAATGGTAAAAATATTTGAAAAACAACAATAGTCATAGATATGTCATTTTGTATGCTAGCATAGTATTTTAATCTTCCGCCTAACGCTAATATTGATTCCTAAATAATATTTACTTTTGTTTATGGAAAGTAGATTAATGCAATTGCAAAATTTCTTAAAAGAAAGTCCAAAAGATCCGTTTTTAAAATATGCTTTGACAATGGAGTTTTTAAAGTTAAAGGATAAGGATAAGGCGAGGGCTGGCTTCGAAGAGTTGGTTTCTGAATACTCTGATTATGTAGGTACTTATTATCATTTTGGAAAATTCCTTGAGGAGGAAGGGGAGAAGGAGAAAGCTATAGAAATTTATGAAAGAGGAATAGAGGTTGCTAAAGGAAAGCGGAACTTCCATGCAATGGGCGAATTGAAAAATGCATTATTAATGGCAAATGGATTATTAGATGAAGATGATTAGTGTTAAATTTTCGTAAAAACAAAAATGTGGTACTTTTTTTGTTTTTTCTTTTGCATATCATATAATTATGCGTGCTGTCACATTATCATCGATTGGATTAATCTTGCTGATATTTGGATTTAGTTGTATTAATAACAAATCCAATGTTAATCAGCTTGTTGGTACCGAGGATAATGCCTTAAAAGGGATTGGTATAGTAGGCACTTATGAAGGTAAATTGCCCTGTGCTGATTGTACTACAATCGCAACAGTTCTGAGTTTGGATAAAGACAAAAAATATTCGATGCGTTATGAATACGTTGGAAAGAGTGATGAGGTCTTTGAATATACAGGGAAGTGGCAGGTTGACAACGATATTTTAAGCCTTGAAAATATAGATTATAGCTTTAAGATAGCCAAGGATCAACTAAATCAGCTTGATCTATCAGGAAAAGAGATAAAAGGTGATCTTGCCGAAAAATATGTGCTTTTAAAAATCAAATAGAATCTAATTTTTCTTCCTTTGCGAACCTTTTTGCGTAATTCTAGAAAAGATATTTAATAATAAAGGGTCAGTCCAATTAAGACTGACCCTTTGTTTATTTTAATTATACTCTTATTTATGGTTACAAATTTCCTTCAAAGTAGCGACCACAAAATCAATTTCTTCTTTCGTATTATATTTACTGAATGAAAAACGAACAGATGGTCTGCTAGGATCTGCTCCAATACCGTTTAAGACATGTGAGCCAATATCTGAACCTGAGCTACACGCACTTCCACCGGAGGCTGATACTCCTTTAATATCCAAATTAAATAGTAACATATCACCCATATTTGTGCAAGGTAACGAAACATTAAGTACCGTGTACAAAGATTTGTCGCTATCTATTTCTCCATTGAATCTTACATCAGGAATTGCTTTGATTAATTCTTGCTTCATGTAATCTTTTAAAGATTGAATATAGGTTTGATGCTCTTCCATTTCAGCATAAGCAATTTCTAATGCTTTCGCTAAACCTACAATACCATAAACGTTCTCAGTTCCACCACGCATGTTTCTTTCCTGAGCACCTCCATATATAAGTGGTTTAATCTTATTACGAGCATTAATGTATAAGAAACCAACACCTTTCGGTCCGTGGAATTTATGTGCAGCCCCTGTGATGAAATCAATCTTCAAATCGGATAAATCATGAGCATAATGGCCCATAGTTTGAACCGTGTCTGAATGAAAGATCGCTCCATATTGTTCACAAAGAGAACTTATTTTCTTGAGGTCTGTCAAGTTACCTAATTCATTATTTGCATGCATTAAAGAAACGAAAGTCTTCGGATTTTTAGATAATATTTCTTCCAACTGAGCAAGGTCTACATTTCCTTTTTCATCAACACGAAGTAAATCCAAATGGACTTTTCCTGAATTTTCCAGTTCTTCCAACGTGTGAAGAACAGCATGGTGTTCTATGGGTGAACTGATGGCATGTGTGATATTATAAGCTTCAATAGCACGTACAATAGCCATATTATCAGCTTCTGTTCCTCCTGAAGTAAAGAAAATTTCAGATGGTGAAGCGTTCAATAATTTAGCAACCGATCTTCTAGCTTTTTCCACGATGGTTTTCATTTCTCGACCATGTGCATGTATAGAAGAGGGGTTCCCAAAATTCTCATTTAGCGTTTTTACCATCACCTCTATGACATCTTTATCAAGAGCAGTGGTGGCGGCATTATCAAAATAAACTTGCATGGCGGCAAATATAATTATTCATTAGGAGAAATTTTATTTATTTGTTTTTTTTCTTACAATCATTAAACATATTGATATTAAGCCTGTTAGAAAAGATAAGTAGACTATTAAATCACTATATTTTGTATAGAAAGTAATCTCTTCATTCAAGTTAATCTCTTGAGAAAGGGCGGCTGGAACCCACCAAGAGCTTTTCTGAACAATATCTCCGCGTTGATTTATGAAGGCGGAAATACCTGTATTCGCTGATCTCACAACCCATCTGCGGTTTTCAATTGCCCTAAGTTTCGCATAAAGTAAATGTTGATCTTTACCGGAGGTATCACCCCACCAACCATCATTGGTGATGATAGCGATAAATTGGGCTCCTTTTCTAATGTATTCGGCCACATAATTTCCCCATATCGATTCATAGCAGATAACTGGGGCTGCGCCTATTCCACTTGCAGAATAGAATACTGAAGGTTCAGCCTGACTACCATAGCCACCTGTAGTACCTCCAAAATGCTTAAATAAAGGCGTAAGAAAAGAAAGAGACTTTCCGAATGGGGTTTGCTCTGCTCCGGGAACTAGTTTAGATTTATGATAAAATTGCAATTTACTACTGCCATCAATTAATGTAGCAGCATTAAAATTGTCGTAATATACATTCCCGATTTTTCTCGAAGTTGTCGTTTTCTGATCTGGATATATCGCATAACTTTCAATTCCTGAAAGTATATTCCCATTATGATACGGCTCCAGGAATTCTAAAATTTTATAATATTGCGGATAATCCCTAAATTCTTCTTCATTGATACCATTTGATCCTGAAATTGCTGTTTCCGGCCAAATAAAAAATTCAGTATTAAGTTTAGCTACCTTTTGAGACAACTCAGTTAAAATACCTAACTGTCGCTCTGAACTCATGCTATCCCATTTCTCAAAAGGATTAATATTAGGCTGTACCGTAACGATTTCAGAAGGATTTTCATGTTCTTCGTAAGAACTATAAGTTATCAATGATGCTACAGCCGGTAAAATAATCCATCCTGCAAGTACCCCAGCTAGAATCTTTTGATTATAAACCTCTATTTTCTCTTTTCTTTGCCAATACACTAGAAAGGCAATAATATTAGCAATCCATATCCATAGGGTTCCACCGTATACACCGGTTATACTATACCATTGTACTATTTGATGAAAATTAGCAAAACCATTACCTAAAGTCATCCAAGGGAAAGCTAAATCCCAGGTTTGATGCAAAAACTCATACCCAATCCAAAATGAAATCAAACCCATGAAACTCAATAATATATTATTGCGCTTTCTTAATTGATAATACAAGCGGAAAGCTAATGCCATCAACAATGGAGCAAGCGTAAATGGTATTAAAGAAATCATAAAGGATGTAAATGCATCCAGGTAAGCATGCATGGCATTGAATACCCAATAAATTGAAGCTGTATTCCAGATTAATCCGGTCAGAAAAGCTAAACCGAAAATCTTTTTTCCTTTTTTCTTATAATCACCCCGAATGACATTCTCCACAGCGATTAATAAAGGGACAAATGCGATGAAAAGCAAAAAACTTGTGTATGGAATAGGAGGCCAAGCTATCCAGAGTAAAATAGCACTTAGGGTAGCGAGTAAATAATTGTTTTTCATTTTATTATAATTTGCTTAAAATCTCAGCCTTTTTTGTTTCATACTCGGCTTGAGTTATAAGCTGCTTATCATATAAGCTTTTTAATTTCTTTAATTTGATTGTCATTTCATCTTCTTCTTCCGGTTTGTTATATACAGGGGGAGGTGTCTGGCTTACCGGAGGAACAGATTGGAAACTTTGAGGTTCCGGTTTTTGATAAGAAGGTTCCTCTTTCTGAAATGCAGGTTGAGAGAAAGGCTTTTGTTCTCTTTGTTCCGCTTGCTGCTGAGCAAAAGTAGAATTGATCGTTGGTCTTTCCTCAAATTTTGGTTTTTCAACAACAGGAGGAACAATAGGTTTTTCCTTTTCGATACTAACTTTGTTTTCTTTTTGCTCCGCCTTTTGGTTTTGTAAATTATCCAAAGCAGCTTTTATCAATTGATAAAGTTTTCTGGCTTGTGTTTTTGGAATATAATCGATCGTCAGGTTCTCTCCGGTAAATGGAATCAGAGTTACTTTAGATCCAAATATTTCTTCCTTAAAAGCAATATCTTTAACATCTTGCCATGGGAAAATTTCAAAATTTGTTGCTAATCCAAGTTTGGTGAATTCTCCCAGAAAAATACGTTTATTACTTACAGTGATACTGTCTGGTAATAAATTAACAGCAGGCTTCTTTTGTAAAGCAATATAATTGATAGATTCCCCGGGGGTTAACATATCTAAAATTTTACCATGGATTTTTTCAATCACCTTCGGATCTTGACCATCTTGAATAAATTTGTCGATTTGATAATTTTCCATTGATACGGTTATTTACGTACTAAATTCTTGTTTTTATTTTATGATTGTCCTGCTAAACAGAAAACAAATTCTCCCTTGATAGGATTAGCTTCAAAATGTGCCTTTACTTCTTGGAGCGTTCCTCTCACGGTTTCTTCATACAACTTACTGATTTCTCTTGAAATCGAAGCTTGCCTATCTTCCCCAAATACTTGAATAAATTCGTCAATTGTTTTTAAAATACGATGAGGGGATTCGTAAAAAATCATCGTTCTTTTTTCATCTATTAAAGACTTTAATCGGGTTTGTCTTCCTTTTTTGACCGGTAGAAAACCTTCAAAACAAAATCTGTCATTTGGTAATCCAGAATTTACTAAAGCCGGAACGAAAGCCGTTGCGCCGGGTAAACATTGTACAGCTAGTCCCTCTTTTATTGCTTCCCGAACCAGTAAAAATCCCGGATCAGAAATAGCCGGTGTACCTGCATCAGATATTAATGCGATTTGATTTCCCTCTTTTAATAATCGGATAATTTCCTGAACGGCTTTGTGTTCATTATGCTGGTGATGCGCAAATACTTTCTTTTCTATTCCAAAATGTTTTAATAATGGAGCACTTGTTCTTGTATCTTCAGCAAGAATGATATCTACTTGTTTTAAGGTATTAATCGCCCTAAAGGTCATATCTTCCAAATTACCGATGGGAGTTGGTACAATATATAACATAGTTCAAAGATAGGGAATAAACCTTATTCATTTACCTCAACATAATCGGTTGATTTAGGAATTTTCTGAAGGATTTCTTTCCATTCCTCCGGTATCATTGTAAGTTTTCTTTCTATGATATTCATCCAGGCACCGTCTACAACAACCAATGCTGCTCTAATGCCATTTTCTTTAAAAATTTCATGCTTAAATGAAAACCGAGCATTTTTTGTGTTGTATTTAGTTATTTCAACACTCACTTTGATTCGCTCGTCCAGACCAATTTCTCTGAAATAGGTGAGTTCTTCTCTAAATAAAACCGGACCTATTTTACGTTTATTGAACTCATCTAAAGATAATCCCATTTGATTCAACATGTTGCTACGAGCTTGAGCACAAAAATCTGCATAGGCAGAATGACGTAGGTGTACATTCGCATCAATCTGTGACCATAAAACCTGACCTTCATAAAATATATTTGATTCCATAAGCTATTTTTACTTAAAGTACTTTTAAAGTTGGAAATTAACAATTAAATATTAAACTCCATTATGAACTATTATCTGGAGGGTTAATCTTAAGTAAAATTAATGTAATAGAAGGATTTTCTTTGGTGAGGATTTAGTGGTATTAACAATATAATAACATTCGGTTAATAAGTGGGTAAAACGTTGTAGATAGCTTTGCCCAACTTAATTAACAATTTATGAGAATTTTTCTACTACTTTTATTCAATTTTATTTGCTGTATTTCCTTTGCTCAGACGACCATTCTAAAAGGAAAAGTTATGGATAGCAAAGATCATTTTTCCTTACCGGGTGCAACGCTAAGAATTGCTGAAGGTAATCGTTTTACGATTTCTGATGGCAATGGTAATTTCGAATTTCTTAACCTTCCTGCCGGAGCTTATAATTTGTCAGTTGATTATTTAGGGTACGATCATTATGAGCATAAGATGATCGTTACTACTCATAATGAAGCTGTCGAAATCCTATTAGAGCCAGCAAGTAAAGCTTTGGATGAAGTTCAGGTAATTGGTGATATTGCTAAAGGACAAGCTAAAGCACTGAATCAACAAAAGAACAATAGCAATATCTCAAATATCATTTCTTCAGACCAGGTTGGTCGTTTCCCGGATCAGAATATTGGCGATGCTTTAAAACGTGTGCCGGGTATTACGATGCAAAATGACCAAGGGGAGGCGCGGAATATTATTGTTCGCGGTCTTTCGCCTGAACTTAACTCAGTAACCTTAAATGGTGACCGAATTCCTTCGGCAGAAGGCGATAACAGGAATGTACAGATGGATTTAATCCCATCCGACATGATTTCTTCAATTGAAGTAAATAAAACACTGACCCCGGACATGGATGCAGATGCCATTGGAGGTAGTGTGAACTTAATTACCCGTGCTGTTCCTAATAAGCAACGTATTTCGGCCACACTAAGTGGAGGTTATGCGCCAATTAGAGAAAAAGCGCTTTACAATGGTTCATTTATTTACGGTAACCGTTTTATGGATAATAAAATGGGCCTGGTGTTAAGTGGTACTATGCAAACGAATGATTTCGGTTCAAATAATATCGAAGCTGAGTGGGATGAGGAAGACGGAAATGTATTCCTGAAAGAATTACAGATTCGTAAATACGATGTAACACGTGTGCGTAGAAGTGTTTCAGCAGCTTGGGACTATGACTTTAATACACGCAATAGAATTGCTTTAAATGCCATGTATAACTGGCGAGATGACCGTGAAAATCGTTTTGCGACCACCTTCTCGGATTTAGAGTGGGATGATACTCAGAATACTTATCTCGGAACTATTGAGCATGAAACAAAAGGTGGAATTGATAACAGTCGAAATAAAGGCCGTCGATTAGAAAGACAGACTGTTTTAAATTTCTCTTTACAAGGTGAACATTTACTATCTCCTTTCCTGGATATGGATTGGGCAGCATCTTATTCTAGAGCATCTGAATGGCGTCCTAACGAGCGGTACATCTCTTATGAGATAGAAGATACCAAATTGTCAACAGATATTTCGGATCCTTATCTTCCATTTGTCAATAATCTAAATGCTGGTCTTTCCGATTTCGATTTAAAAGAAATTACTGAAAACGAAAATAACACTCACGAAGATGAACTTGGTTTTAAACTAAATTTCCGCGTACCCCTTTCTGCAATTGAAGGCCAAAAGGGTAGAGTGCGTTTCGGTGGGCGATTAAGACTGAAATCAAAAGAAAGAGAAAACAACTTCTTTGAGTATAGCCCCTTAACCGGCTTTGATAATATGGCATCTTTGCCTTTGCAAACCTGGGATGCCAAAGGATGGGATCAAGGCGAGAGATATGCGGCCGGATCATTCGTAGACAAGAACTACTTGGGCGGTTTGAATCTTAAAGATCCTTCTCAATTTGAAGAAGAGTCAAATCCGAAAGAATTTCTTTCTCAAAATTACCGTGCTAAAGAACAAATAGTTGCCGGCTACATCCGTTGGGATCAGAATATTACTGAACGAACTGCGTTAATTTTAGGAGCTCGTATAGAACATACCCGAATTGATTACACTGGTAATAATGTTGAAGATGAAGAAGAACTAGTAGGTGAGATCAGAAATAAGAATAATTACACGAATATCCTGCCCGGGATTACCTTGAAGCATAATTTTACGGATAATTTTATTTTACGTGCTGCTGTTACAACCAGTTTGGCAAGACCGAACTACTATGCATTAGCTCCTTATGTTAATACCAATCTTTCTGATAAAGAGTTGTTCGCAGGGAACCCAAATTTGAAAGCCACCTATTCAACAAATTATGATGTAATGTTGGAGAGATATTTTCAAAACGTAGGGATTATTTCCGGAGGAGCATTCTATAAAAACCTAAAGAATTTCATTTATATGTATAATGACAGGAGCTTTACTGCTGCTCGCTTTGATGAAACATTTCCAGCATTAACTAATCCAATTGTGGGCTCAGATACCTGGGATTTTGCCCAATTCAGAAATGGTGATAAAGTAGATGTTTATGGATTTGAAGTCGCTTTCCAAAGACAGTTGGATTTCTTACCTGGTAAATTTTTACAAGGGTTTGCAGTTTATGCCAATTATACATTTACCAAATCTAAAGCAAAAGGGATTTCCGGAGAAGATGGTGTTTTACGTGAAGGATTGGGACTTCCACGAACTGCACCTCACATGTTAAACGGATCCTTATCATGGGAGAATAATAAGTTCTCTGCTCGTGTATCCGCAAATTATACAGCAGCGTATTTAGATGAAATAGGTGATAATGCTTTTACCGATGCTTATTACGATAAGCAATTCTTCCTGGATGCAAATGCTAGTTATAAGGTAACTAAAACGCTTCGAATCTTTGCCGAAGCCAATAATTTAACCAACCAGCCATTACGTTACTATCAAGGTGAGTTTCAACGTATGAGACAATTAGAATATTATAAACCACGTTATACTTTAGGTCTTAAATTCGATCTATAAATCTAAAAACATGAAGAAACAACTTATCATATTAAGTTTAGCATCTGGTCTATTGTTGTCTTGTGGAGACAAGTTAGCACCGGTTGCTGAAAATGCAATTAAACCAACCGTCGTTACAGAAAAAGTTCCCCATGATACTGATGATCCTGCAATTTGGGTAAATCCTCAGGATAGCTCAGAAGTGATTGTATTGGGGACGGATAAGCAAGAAAAGAATGGAGGATTATATGCTTATAGCATGGAAGGTAAGATCATTAATAAGGTAGTTCCATTGGATCGACCTAATAATGTAGATATTGCTTACGGATTCAATCTTGCTGGTCAAAAGGTAGATATAGCTGTCGTTACTGAACGAGGTACAGATAAAATCAGAGTATTTAGTTTGCCTGATTTGAAACCATTGGATAATGGTGGTATTTCTGTATTTGAAGGAGAAGCTGAAAAATCTCCTATGGGAGTGGCCCTATATACACAAAGTGATTCTTCAAACAGTAAGATATATGCTATTGTTGGAAGAAAAACGGGCGAAAGTGGTCGCTATCTATTTCAATATGAATTACAAGATAAAGATGGTGTAATTGTTGGAAATAAAGTACGTGAGTTCGGAAAGTTTCAAGGTGGGAAAGAAATTGAAGCAATAGCAGTAGATAATGAGTTAGGTTATGTCTATTATTCTGATGAGGGTTTTGGAATTCACAAATATTACGCAGATCCAGCCAAGGGAAATGATGAGTTGGCTGTATTTGGTCAGAAAGACTTCAAAGAAGATCATGAGGGTATAGCCATTTATAAAACGTCAGATAGTACAGGTTATATCGTTGTTTCTAACCAGCAGAATAATTCTTTTAATATTTACCCGCGAGAAGGCGATGCGGGTCAACCGAACCAATATACAAGGCTTGCAGAAGTACCAGTTTCGGCAATTGAATGTGATGGAGCAGAAGCAATTTCAATGCCTATTGGTGCCAAATTTCCTAAAGGAATGCTCGTAGCCATGAGCAACGGAATGGTGTTTCATTATTACGATTGGCAAATTTTCCAGAATATTATAGACGGAAAGGAATAATATCAGCAGATAAAAGGAAGAAAAGGCTACGAAAATATTCGTGGCCTTTTCCTTTTAAATTATGGCTGTTTTTATAGGGTATCTTACCCTATTTTATATCAGATCAAATATTGTTTAAGTTTAAATCTATTTCCTTCAATTCGGATTAGCTCGTTTAGAAAGAATAGACGTTATAGCTATTTCTGAATCCATGCTTATTATATCAATTTGAACCTGAGGGGCGCTATATGGCTTTTTATTTCCATTAATGCCGGTTATCAAGTTATTTTCCTCATTCTCCTTTTTGTTATTTCGGTTTTTCATAACTAGGTTCTAGTTGATTAGGATTATTAGATGTTATAACGAAAATAATAGATATATATTTTATTTTTTATAGAGAGTCAAACGTTAAATATTTCCTCCTGAAGCAATTTGCATTAATAATGCGGTAAGCCAGCCTGCGTATGTTCCGATAGCATAGGAGAATACAGATAAAATAACCCCTACAGAAATTAATGAAGGGTGAAATGCTGCTGAGGTAACCGATGCAGATGCAACACCGCCTATGTTAGACATACTTCCCACCGCAAAATAAAAGAATGGCATTTTAAATATTTTACCAACGATTAACAGTAATAATGCATGGAAACTGATCCAAATTATTCCTACAACAAATAATCCAGGGTTTCCTAGTATCGCCATGATATCCATTTGCATACCGATGGTAGTTATTAATACGTATAAAAATACAGTTCCTATTTTAGAGGCACCTGCAAATTCTAATTTTTTAGCCGAAGTAAATGACATACAAACACCAAACGTTGTGGCGAAGAATATCACCCAGAAAAAGCTATTTGTTAATGAGAATTTTTCAGTTTCAGGATAATGTGTAGCCATAAAGTTAGAAACGGGTTCCGCCAGTAGAGTTGCTAAGCCTGTTCCTCCGAAAGCAATGGCAACCATAAGCATAAAATCTTTCGTATCAGGAATTTTACTATTTGCTTTAACCTTTTCGTCCATTTTAGCTTTTAAGTGTTCTACATCTGTAGAATCAGCATTAAAGAATTTGTCAAATTGCTTGTATTTACTAGCGCCGTATAGTAAAAATGCCATCCAAATATAAGCTACGAAGACATCCACGGCTATTATTGAAGAAAACAAACTAGGTGATGGTTGAAGTATTTCTTTAAGTGCAACTTGATTGGCACTACCACCAATCCATGAACCTGCTAAAGAACCTAAACCTCGCCATACAGCATCAGGCCCTACTCCTCCAACTACCTCAGGGGCTACCAAAGAGGTTAAGTAGACCGCCAATGGACCTCCCAAAACAATACCGATTGTACCGGTGATAAACATTAATCCTGCCCGCTTACGTAATGCCCAAAGCTCTTTTAGATCTAGGTTTATCACAAATAAAATTAAACATGCCGGTAAGAAATAACGGCTCCCAATTGTCGCTAAGGGGGAGTTTTCGCCATCAATTATATGAAACGAATTCAATAATCCAGGTAAAAAATAGCATAGCAATAGAGGAGGAATAATATTATAAAAACCCTTAATGTATTTGTTTGATAAGCTTGAAGTGTAAAATACCAATCCTAATATAGTCATTAAGAGACCAAACACGACTGTGGTGTTTTCTATCAGGGGAGCGGTTTCTGTTTCGCTGATTTGCATAAAATTGTTATAATTGTTACTTTGCTGTGAAAATAGATAATTTTTTATATTATTTATTGAAATATTCATATTATCAACAGTAGTAAATCTATCTAAATCGTTCAAAAATAGTTGAAATGGACCGAAGAAATTTTATAAAAAACGGCGGTATACTCCTTGGCGCCACCTCATTAGATTTTTCAAATACCAATCTTA
Organism: Sphingobacterium mizutaii; assembly: GCA_040394615.1. GTDB lineage: Bacteria > Bacteroidota > Bacteroidia > Sphingobacteriales > Sphingobacteriaceae > Sphingobacterium > Sphingobacterium mizutaii_A. The sequence goes on along the minus strand of JBEBRZ010000005.1, from coordinate 25,663 downwards.
AATTAAAGAAAAAAATAAAAGTAGGACTAATTGGCTGTGGGGGTCGTGGGACAGGTGCTGCATTTCAAGCTTTAGAAGCGGATCCGGATGTGGAAATCGTCGCTCTTGCTGATATTTTTCCGGCACAAATGGAAGTTGCTTTGTCTTCATTGCAAGAAGCTCATAAGGATCGCGTCAATGTAAAAGAAAATAGAAAATATATAGGTTTTGATGCCTATAAAAAATTAATCTCATCCGATGTAGATGTTGTCCTATTAACTACACCTCCATGTTTCAGACCCGATCACTTGGCAGAAGCAGTAAAAAAAGGAAAACATATTTTCTGTGAAAAACCAATGGCTGTAGATATCCCTGGTGTACATAAGGTTCGTGAGGCGGTTAAATTGGCGAAAGAGAAAAAATTAAATATTGTCTCGGGCTATTGTTTCCGCTATGCAGCACCAAATAGAGAGTTAGCTAAACTTGTTCACGCTGGCAGTATCGGAGATATCTATGCCATAAGTACTTTCAGATTGGGAGGTGAACTAACCGAAAAACCAAAACAAGCGAATTGGAACGATTTAACTTATCAATTATATAACTGGTTCTTTTATCAGCGTTATTCAGGTGATATCATCGTTGAACAAACTGTTCACAGTATTGATTTCATGAACTGGATGATGAATCGAGGCTTACCTAAAACAGTTTCCGGTACGGGTGGAAGGCAGAGTAAACCATGGGACAAATATGGAAATGTATTTGACCATTTTGCCATAGAATTTGATTATGGTGATGGAGTAAAAGGTTTCCACTTCGGGCGTCAACAGAATGGTACCCAACCAAGAAACTCCGTAGAAGCAATTGGGACAAAAGGGAACATGAATGTTAGTTTATTAAGTAACTATGAAATTAACGGCGAAAACCCGTGGAAATATACCGGTAAAATGGACAATATGTATCAAACACAGCATAATGAACTTTTTGCTGCTGTAAGAAACAAAGAAGTTATCAACGATGGTGACTTTATGGCCGATTCCACGCTTCTTGCTATATGGGCAAGAGAAGCCGCTTATTCGGGTAAAATTATAAGTTTAGAAGAAATTGAAAATTCCACAAAAACTTACGGACCAAGTTCGGATGAATATAATTGGGAAATGGAAGGGGACACTGCTCGTATTCCCAGACCGGGATTAGCTACCTAACTTATTTACAAGGAGAACATGAGGGAAAAGATTAGAATCTTAGTAGTTGGTTGTGGAAACATGGGAGCTTCTCATGCTCAGTCCTATCATGAAATGGAAGATTTCGAAATTGTAGGATTGGTTTCCAGAGGAGATAGTAAGACGAAGCTTAATGAAAAACTGAATGCAAACTACCCGCTATACGCAGATTATTTTGAGGCTTTGGCGCAAACTGAGCCTGATGCGGTGTGTATCTCTACTTATCCGGATACACATGAAGAGTATGCAATTAAAGCTTTTGAAGCTGGAGCACATGTTTTTATTGAGAAACCTTTGGCAGAAACAGTGCTTGCTGCTCAACGAGTAGTTGATGCAGCAATAAAAGCAAACAAGAAACTGGTCGTAGGCTATATCTTGAGGCACCATCCATCTTGGATAAAATTCATTGAAATTGCAAAGGGAATGGGCTATCCGTTGGTTATGCGTATGAACCTAAACCAACAAAGCCAGGGCTATATGTGGGACGTGCATCGTAATCTAATGAAAAGCTTGAGTCCTATTGTGGATTGTGGTGTGCATTACATCGACGTGATGTGTCAGATGACGAATGCTAATCCTATATCGGTATCTGCTATAGGAGCACGTTTAACAGACGATATTCCGGCAGATAATTATAATTACGGACAACTTCAAATCCGATTTGATGACGGCAGTGTAGGCTGGTATGAAGCCGGCTGGGGTCCGATGATTAGTGAAACAGCATTCTTTGTTAAAGATGTGATAGGTCCGAAAGGCTGCGTATCTATTGTTGCTAAAGATGCAGCAAAATCCGGTCATTCCGATTCTGTAGAGGCGCACACTAAAACAGAGTCATTGAAAGTACACTATGCAGATATTGATCAGAATAATCAATTTATTAAGAATGATGAATGGATAGATCTGACAGATGAGCCTGATCATCAGGAGTTATGCAATAGAGAGCAACGCTTTTTTTATCAATCTATAGTGGAGAATCTTGATCTTCAAAAATCCATGCAAGATGCAATTAATAGTTTACAGATTGCATTAGCTTGTGATGAATCTGTGAAAACAGGAGCAATTGTAAAACTTTAATATGCGAAAAATAAGTTTACTTCTGGGTATTCTAATCATGAATATATGCGTATTTGGACAATCAAAAAAGCCAAATATTGTATTTATCCTTGCGGATGATCTGGGATATGGTGATCTTGGAGCATATGGTCAGACGAAAATCCATACGCCCAATATAGACTCCCTTGCAAAGAAAGGAATGTTATTCACTGATTTTTATGCCGGAGCACCTGTATGTGCTCCCTCCAGATCGGTATTAATGACAGGAAAACACACCGGACATACCTATATCCGTGGAAATAAAGAAATCGAACCTGAAGGCCAGGAACCATTAGCAGAAAATATTGAAACCTTTGTGATGTCCCTAAAGAAAGCGGGTTATAAAACCGGAGCTTTTGGAAAATGGGGATTAGGAATGGTCGGTACTAGTGGTGATCCTTTAAAGAAAGGTTTCGATGAATTCTATGGTTATAATTGCCAACGGCAATCACATCGGTATTATCCGACCCATTTATGGGATAACGATAAACGCATAACGTTAGCCGGTAATGAAAACCTAATGAAACCTACAACCTATGCCCCGGAATTAATCCATCAAAAATCCTTGGCTTTTATTCATAATTATTGGGATCAACCTTTTTTCTTATTTATTCCAACCGTATTACCCCATGCAGAACTAATTGTTCCTGACGATGATATATTCAGGGAGTATGATGGGAAGTTTGAAGAGAAACCTTATCAAGGCTCACCCTACGGAAGTAATGATATTACAGGTTATACCTCGCAAGCTAAACCCAGAGCAACTTTTGCAGCCATGGTTGCAAGAATGGATCAACAGGTCGGTGAAGTTATTTCTGCCCTGGAGGAAGAAGGGGTTCTTGAAAACACGATTATTATAGTTACTTCTGATAATGGCTCCCATCGTGAAGGAGGAGCAGATCCTGATTTCTTTAAAAGTTCAGGTCCTTTCAGAGGGAATAAGCGTGATGTTTATGAAGGAGGAATCCGGACCCCCTTTATCATTAACTGGCCAAAGCACATAGAAGAAAACAGTACATCAGATCATGTAGCGGCTTTTTGGGATATTGCTCCAACTTTATTGGAAGTTGCAAAAGCAAAATCAATGAAGCAAACTGATGGTATTAGCTTTTTACCCACTTTATTGGGCGAAAAGGGGCAGAAGGAACATGAATACCTTTATTGGGAATTCCATGAACAGGGAGGAAGACAGGGCATAAGGATTGGAGATTACAAAGCTATCCGTCTGAATGCAAAAAACAATCCGAATGCCACTATTGCAATCTATCATTTACCGACAGATATTGCTGAACAAAAAGATATCGCTGCCGATCATCCTGACTTGGTAGAAAAAGCAAAGAAAATAATGAGAGAAGCAAGGATGGAAAGCGAGATATTCCCGTTTTTTAAACAATAGACGTAAGATACAAGACAATGGCCTTTTCAAAGAGGTAAATTTTGTCTATTCATTTAGCTCTAAAAATCTAATCAAGATTATACAATAAAAGGAACCGTGTAGTTCCTTTTTATTTTTTTGTCTGATATTGTAAATCTGATTTCTCTTTACGGGATATTCAAGTACTTATGCGTTTGCAAAGAGATTTCCCATTTAGGGTTTTGCATGACATAATCTATGATCAACGGCGTCATTTCTGCTGCCTTTGACCATTCCGGCTGTAAGTAAAGTTTACAGTCTGCACTTACGAACTTTGCGTGTTCTTCGGCCCAATCGAAGTCACTTTTATTAAAAACGATCACTTTTAATTCACCCGCTGCACTCAATACATCTTGTCGTGGAGCCTTGAATTTCTTTGGTGAAAGACATATCCAATCCCAATAACCCGTTAATGGATAAGCTCCTGAGGTTTCCAGGAAAATCTTAATACCTGCTTCCTTTAGTTTTTGAGTTAGATGCGTTAGGTTATACAGCAAGGGTTCACCTCCGGTAATCACCACTGTTTTAGCCGGGTGTTGTTTTGCATGTTCAACAATCTCCTCTGCCGAAGTCAATGGGTGAAGCTCAGCATCCCAACTTTCCTTCACATCACACCAATGACAGCCTACATCACATCCTCCTAAACGGATAAAGTAAGCGGCCTTTCCGGTATGATATCCTTCCCCCTGTATCGTGTAAAACTCCTCCATCAATGGAAGAAATGTGCCGTCCTCTGGAACTTGATTTGACATGTCTTAGAAATTGAGCTGCAAAATTAGGAAAAACTTTTGATTACACTGAAGCCCTAATAGTCATAAAAAGGTCCCGAATAAATTTTAGAACAAGCCCTTGCTCATCAGGGATTTAATCTTCCTTCCGGTAAGGATTGTATAAGTCAGCCTTAAAAATAATTATATCCTGTCTTGCTGATCCTCTTTACTTAACCTTTTTTTAACCCAAAGATTATCCGTTTGGAAAGGGCTTATCATTGGGTGAGTAACGGGTGAGTAACGAGTCAGAAAGGGGTAAGTAGTATGTTTTTCCCTATTAAGTTACTATTAAGTCAAGGTGAAAATGAGTGATATTTTTTGAAATATTAAGTTTCTGTAAAGTTTACATAATGGAAGATTCTTACAAAAGATTTAAAGGCTTACTCTTTTATTGATTCCCATAAAATCAGGGGAAAATGACTGAAAATAAAGTTTTTTGAGTGGTTCTTCATTTCGGAAAGCGCAAAAAAATCCGTATTTTTGCATCGAATTAATTTAGGTAACTCTTATTGATAGCAATGTAATTGTACACATTGAGAAGAGTTACGTTTTTACACAAACAATAAATCATAGTTGTAAATGATCAAAATTACACTACCTGACGGTTCAGTACGTCAGTATGAAAAGGGTACGACTGCTATGCAGGTTGCCCAGTCAATTTCAGAAGGATTAGCCAGAAATGTATTGGCTGCAGAGGTTAACGGTGAGGTTTGGGATTCTTCAAGACCTATTGAAGAAGATTCTTCTGTAAAATTGTTGACATGGAATGATGACAAAGGAAAGAATACCTTTTGGCATTCATCAGCTCACTTATTAGCGGAAGCGTTAGAAGCGCTCTATCCAGGTATTAAATTCGGAATTGGTCCGGCTATCGAAACAGGTTTTTACTATGATGTAGACTTCGGTGATCGTGAGTTTTCTTCTGATGATTTTAAGCAAATTGAAGATAAAATGATTCAGTTAGCTAAACAGAAGGAGGTTTTCGATCGTAAGGCAGTTTCAAAAGCTGATGCTTTAGCTTATTTTGAAGAAAAAGGCGACGAGTATAAGTTGGATTTGATTAAAGACTTAGAGGACGGGAAAATCACTTTTTATACACAAGGTAATTTTACGGACTTATGTCGTGGGCCGCATATCCCGAATACAGGGTTTATTAAAGCGGTAAAATTAACCAACGTTGCAGGAGCTTATTGGCGTGGAGATGAATCACGTAAGCAACTAACTCGTATTTATGGCGTAACATTTCCGAAGGCTTCTGAACTGACTGAGTACTTGAAGTTCATTGAAGAGGCTAAGAAACGTGATCATAGAAAATTAGGTAAAGAACTGGAGTTGTTTGCATTTTCGGAGAAAGTAGGGATGGGTTTGCCATTGTGGTTACCAAAAGGAACCGCTTTGAGACAAAAGCTTCAGGATTTTCTACAAAAAGCGCAAATGAAAGCGGGTTATGAACCTGTGATTACGCCGCATATTGGACATAAGCAACTTTATATTACTTCCGGACATTACGAGAAGTATGGTGCTGATTCTTTTCAACCGATTAAAACTCCGGTTGATGGTGAAGAATTCTTGTTAAAACCAATGAATTGTCCTCACCATTGTGAGATTTACAAAACAAAACCTCGTTCTTACAAAGAACTTCCGGTTCGTTTTGCAGAATTTGGAACAGTTTATCGTTATGAGCAATCTGGTGAATTACACGGGTTAACCCGTGTGAGGGGATTTACACAAGATGATGCACATTTATTCTGTCGTCCGGATCAGGTTAAGGAAGAGTTTAAAAAGGTAATTGATTTGGTGTTGTACGTTTTTGGGGCTTTGGGTTTCCATGATTTTACAGCACAGGTATCATTACGTGATCCTGAAAACAAGACCAAGTATATTGGGTCGGATGAAAATTGGGCATTAGCAGAGGCGGCGATTATTGAATCTGCTGCAGAAAAAGGTTTACCGACTGTTGTAGAGTTAGGAGAGGCAGCATTTTATGGTCCTAAATTAGATTTTATGGTCAAAGATGCGTTGGGTAGAAAATGGCAGTTGGGAACGATTCAGGTAGATTATAATCTTCCGGAGCGCTTTGAATTGGAATATACAGGAAGTGATAATCAAAAACACCGTCCTGTGATGATTCACCGTGCACCATTTGGATCATTGGAGCGATTTGTCGCTGTCTTAATCGAGCACTGTGGGGGTCAATTCCCGTTATGGCTTGCTCCTGAGCAGTTTATCGTCTTGCCAGTGTCAGAAAAATATGAAGAATATGCTCAAAAACTTTTGGAATCGTTAAATAATTCCGATATTCGCGGTCTGATTGACTTGCGTGACGAAAAGGTCGGGCGCAAAATCCGTGATGCAGAAGTGAAAAAGATGCCGTACATGGTTATTGTAGGGGAGAAGGAAATGGAAAGCGGAACAATCTCAGTTCGTAAACATGGTGGAGTAGATTTAGGATCAATTACACCAGAGGAATTTAAAAATTTATTAATAAAAGAAATCACTGTTTAATTAAAGAAACATTTGGCAAAAAGTAACAATTTCGGCCCGAGAGGCCCGATGAGAAAAAAGGAACCAGAACATCGTATCAATGAACATATTCGTGTTCCGGAGGTTCGATTGGTTGGTGATAATATAGAAACCGGGGTGTATCCTACAAGACAAGCCTTACAAATGGCGGATGAACTTGAATTGGATTTGGTTGAAATCTCTCCTAATGCTACGCCTCCTGTTTGTAAGATTATCGATTATAGTAAATTCGTATACGAGCAAAAGAAAAAACAAAAGGAAATTAAAGCGAATGCGAAGCAGACGGTTATTAAGGAAATCCGTTTCGGACCTAATACCAGCGAGCATGATTTCGAGTTTAAATTGAAACACGCTATTCGTTTCCTAGAAAGTGGTGAAAAGGTACGTGCTTACGTGCATTTCAAAGGTCGTGCGATTGTGTTTAAAGAACAAGGTGAAATCTTGTTATTACGTTTCGCACAGGCTTTAGAAGAGTATGGTAAGGTAGAATTGTTACCTAAGTTGGAGGGAAAGCGTATGTTCTTGACATTAGCGCCTAAAACTACCGCTAAAAAATAAAGAGTATCTAACAAATTGATATAAAATTATAAGTATTATGCCAAAAGTTAAAACCAATTCCAGCGCGAAGAAACGTTTCAAATTGACTGGAACAGGTAAAATAGCAAGAAAAAACGCTTACAAAAGCCACATCTTGACTAAAAAAACGACTAAACAAAAACGTAACTTAACAACTACTAGTTATGTTCATGATGCTGATATGGGCAATGTAAAACGTATGCTTGCTATCGGTAAATAAGTTTAGATTAATTTAATAACAATATTTTTTAACCGGGTATTGGGTAGTAAGATTACTGAAAAACGTAACGCCTTTTACCAAACTAAATTTTAAAAATTATGCCACGTTCGGTTAACGCAGTTGCTTCTAGAAGAAGACGTAAAAGAATCCTTAAATTAGCTAAAGGCTATTATGGATCTCGTAGCAAAGTATATACTATTGCTAAAAATACAGTAGAAAAAGGTTTACAGTACGCTTACCGCGACCGTAAAACCAAAAAACGCGAGTTTAGAGCTTTATGGATACAACGTATCAATGCTGGAGCTCGTCAACACGGAATCTCTTATTCTCAGTTGATCGGTAAATTAAATGCTAAAAATATCGGCTTAAACCGTAAGGTATTAGCTGACTTAGCTTTAAACAATCCAGATGCTTTCAAAGCAGTTGTAGACGCAGTTAAATAAAGTTTCACCCGTTATCAAATGTTAGATATTTAAAAGCTACCCATTATGGGTAGCTTTTTTATTTGATAAAAGACAACAAACAGAAGAGCATATCCTAAAATCTTATCTCTGTACTCTTTTATCTGTTATATTCCTTTAGCTAATACTATTTAGCAATTAATTTCCATTTTAGTTTAGGAATTGATACATTTAGATAATGAACATGAAAAGAACCTTAATTGCCTTAGGTTTGATACTAACCTGTACCTACGGCAATGCCCAAGAAAAGTCTTATGTGGACTATGTAAATCCATTGATTGGTACCCAATCAAAGTATGAATTGTCTAATGGGAATACCTTTCCGGCTATTGCACGTCCCTGGGGTATGAATTTTTGGACCCCGCAGACAGGTAAGATGGGAGATGGCTGGGTTTATACCTATACGGCTGATAAAATTAAAGGATTTAAACAGACCCATCAACCAAGTCCTTGGAATAACGACTACGGTCAGTTTTCAATTATGCCAATGACGGGAAAGATGGAATTCGATCAAGAAAAAAGGGCTAGTTGGTTCTCCCATAAAGCCGAGATCGTAACACCTTACTATTATAGCGTCTACCTGGCAGATTATGATGTAACAACAGAATTCGCACCAACAGAAAGAGCGAATATTTTACAGTTCACTTTTCCTCAAACGGACCAAGCATATATCGCTATAGATGCTTTCGATAAAGGATCCTATATCAAACTTATTCCTGAAGAGCATAAAATTATCGGCTATAATACGAGGAATAGTGGTGGGGTGCCGGATAATTTTAAGAATTATTTTGTGATTCAATTCGATAAGGAATTTACTTTCGGAGCGGGCGTACAACAAAATGAAATAAAAGATGGTATACTAGAGATTAAAGATGACCATGCAGGTGCCATTGTTGGTTTTAAAACTAAGAAAGGTGAAAAGATAAATGCACGAGTAGCATCTTCTTTTATCAGTTTTGAGCAAGCTGAGATTAATCTTAAAGAAGTTTTGGAAAAAAACCTGGAGCAGGTTAAAATAGAAGGAAAAGATAGATGGAACGAGGTATTAGGTGTTGTGGAAGTAGAGGATAGTAACTTAGACAGGAAACGCACTTTTTATTCTGCCTTATACCGATCCACCCTTTATCCGAGAGACTTTACAGAGATTGATGCAAAAGGAAACAGAGTACATTACTCACCTTATAATGGAAAAGTCCTGCCGGGATCTATGTATACAGATACAGGCTTTTGGGATACGTTCAGGAGTTTGTTTCCATTGTTAAATCTGTTATATCCATCGATGAATGATGATATGCAGGAGGGGCTTGTAAATGCCTATAAGGAAAGCGGGTTCCTGCCAGAGTGGGCAAGTCCGGGACATAGAGAATCTATGATTGGTAATAATTCAGCATCCATAGTGGCAGATGCGGAAATAACGGGACGGTCAGGTTATGATAAAGAGCTTCTCTGGGAAGCATTAAAACATGGAGCTAATGCAGTACATCCTAAAATTAGCGCAACAGGAAGAACCGGTTTCGAATTATATAATGAATTAGGGTATATCCCCTTTGGGAGAGATATTAATCAGAATGTAGCCAGAACTCTGGAATATGCTTATGATGATTGGTGCATTTATCAGTTTGGAAAATCTATTGGAAAACCGGCTTCTGAGATTAATATCTATGCTGAACGAGCTTTGAACTATAAGAATCTATATGATGCCCAAACTAAATTAATGCGCCCTAAGGATTCGGAGGGAAAATTTAGGGAAGACTTTGATCCTTCAGGCTGGTCTAAAGATTATACCGAAGGAAATTCATGGCATTGGAGTTTCTGTGTGTTTCATGATCCTCAAGGTTTAATTGATTTAATGGGAGGAAAGAAGCAGTTCACGGCTATGCTAGATACTGTCTTTGTTATTCCGAGTTATGAAGGCATGAATAGTCGAAGCATGATTCACGAAATGCGTGAAATGCAAGTTATGAATATGGGGCAATATGCACATGGTAATCAACCTATTCAGCATATGCCATATTTATATAACTATTCCGGAGAACCGTGGAAATCTCAGTATTGGGTGAGGAAAATTATGGATAAATTGTATCAGCCTACACCTGATGGTTATTGTGGAGATGAAGATAATGGTCAAACTTCGGCTTGGTATGTTTTTTCTGCAATGGGATTTTATTCAGTAGCGCCTGCTAGTGGCGAATACATTATCGGTTCCCCTCAATTTGATAAAGTTACGCTGAACTTAGCCAACGGGAAAAAATTAGTTATTAATTCTACAAATCAAGCTGAAGAGCATGTTTATATAAAGGATTTGAAATTTAACGGGGAAAAATATGATAAGAATTTTCTGCGATATGAAGACTTATTGAAAGGGGGAAACCTTGAATTCAACATGTCTGGTGAGCCTAATAAAAACAGAGGTATATCAGAGGAGTCATTACCATATTCCTTCAGTAAAGAATTAAACATAAAAAAATAAGAATTATGAAAGTTATAAAATGGAAGTATATTTCTATGTTTTTGTTGGTTATGCTAAGCATAACTGGCTATGGACAAGGTTTGAAATTAACGATAGGTAGTTATAATATACGATATGATAATGCAGGAGATCGTGAAAATGGGAATGGTTGGGATAAGAGGTTACCGGTAATCAGTTCTCTGGTTCAATATATTGATTATGATGTTGTGGGCTATCAGGAAGTGCTTGTCAATCAATTGCATGATTTAACGCGTGAACTACCTGATTACAGTTATGTTGGTGTCGGTCGAGATGATGGAAAAGAAGCTGGGGAATATGCTCCTATTTTCTACAAAAAAGATAAATTTAATGCTTTGGAGTCGGGCGTGTTTTGGTTATCAGAAACTCCCGATAAACCGTCAAAAGGATGGGATGCCGCTCTTCCAAGAATTTGTACCTATGTGCATTTAGAAGAAATAGCAACTGGAAAGAAGTTATGGTATTTCAATTTACACATGGATCATGTGGGGACAAAGGCCAGAGAGGAGAGTAGTAAATTGGTGGTCAAGCAAATTGGTAAATTAGTTAAGCCGGATGAAGTTGCTGTATTGACAGGAGACTTCAATGTCGATCAACATAATCCGATCTATCAATTGTTAAATGGCTCAGGGGTAATTCAAGATAGCTTTGAACTTGCTCCGGTTAAGTTTGCATGGAATGGAACTTATAATGCGTTTGATAATAATTTGTTTACGGATAGCCGAATTGATCATGTTTTTGTGACTAAGCAACTGAAAGTTAAACATTATGCGGTCTTAACAGAATCATTTAGATCAGCCAAAGCTGAATCAAAAGATTTAAAGAAAGGGGATTTTCCTAAAGAATTATCATTTAAAGATTATATAACAAGGTTGCCTTCAGATCATTTTCCAATAGTTGTAAAGGCGGAATTTTAAACCTGCGAATAAATAAGAAAAGGATTTTTAATTTCAATTAAAAATCCTTTTCTTATTTATAGGTAATGACTTAAGCTACGATCATTTTGATACCTAAATCTTCAATAGCTTGAATAACGGAAGGAGAAACCTTATTGTCTGTAATAATATAATCAACATCAATCAGCTCACAGATCTTTCCAAGACCTCTTTTACCAAATTTACTACTATCTGCCAGGATAGCAATTTTTTGAGAATTCTCGATCATTTTTTGATTTAATGTTGCTTCGGGTAAATTACTAATAGAAATACCAAATTCAAGGTCTATTCCATCGGCTCCCAGAAAAAGTAACCCGCAACTGATTTCTTCTAGAATACGCATAGCATATTGACCGGCAACTGAAGAAGAATTAGGTCTAATGAGTCCACCAAGTTGTAAAACTTCAATATTAGCTTTACCACTTAGTTCTAGTCCTACTTTTAATGCAGGTGTAATAACAGTTAATACATTGGTTGATTCAATGTTTTTCGCAAATGTAAATACCGTAGTTCCCGATCCAATCATAATCGAGTCGTTATCTTTAATCAGCTTTAATGCCGCTAATGCTATTTTCTGTTTTTCTTCACTATTGATAGATTCTTTTACTAGAATAGGACGGTCGATAGCATAGGGATTGGTAGTCGAAGCACCCCCTTTTATTCTAAAAAGTAAGTTTTTGTCTTCCAGAACTTTTAGGTCTTTTCTAATTGTGACACTTGAAACCTTCATGGATTCACAGAGCCAATCAATTGTGATTTTACCTTTTTCTTTTAAGTTCTTTAGAATGAATTCGTGTCTCTCCGTTATATTCATCATAATTCATTTAAATTAGTTAATAGTTTGTCAAAGATAATCAGCTTTTTGGTTACTGCCTATGCTTTTGTTTTAATTAAAAGGACTTCTTTATCGTATATTTTTAACTGATTTTTAATAAAATATAGAAAAAAGCCTTATTATCAGATATTCTCTCGAATATTAAAAGGGTTCAATTATTTAGATATTCAGAAATCTTATTGAAAAATAACTAAATATTTTTAGTTATTAAAGCTTTAATAAAGTTATATTTTGTTTATTTTTATTTACTTTTATATCAACTAATCAAAAATAAACTTAAAAATCTAAATGTCACAGCATAAATTTATGGATAGACTAGGGATACCTGGTCATTTAAAATGGGGTTACCTGGGTATTCTCATCTTTATGATGGGAGATGGGGTTGAACAAGGCTGGTTAAGTCCTTATTTGATCGATCATGGTATGAGTATTGAAAAATCTGCCAGTCTCTTTACCGTATATGGGATTACTATTGCTATTTCTTCTTGGTTTTCCGGGGTGCTCGCTGAGAGCTATGGGCCAAGGAAATCCATGCTTATGGGTATTCTCCTTTACCTAATAGGTACAATTGGTTTTGTTTCTTTAGGGATGGCCAAATTAGATTATACAGCAATGTTATTCTTTTATGCTATTCGGGGATTTGGATATCCTTTGTTTGCCTATTCTTTTATGGTCTGGATCAACTATAGAACTCCGCAGAACATGCTTGGAAGAGCTGTAGGCTGGTTTTGGTTTGTATTTACCGGAGGGTTGAATGTTTTAGGAGCGTATTATTCCAGTTGGGCTTTAGACAGAATCGGATATGAAAATACATTATGGTCATCTATTATCTGGGTGCTAATAGGAGCATTCTTCGCTTTAGTATTAAACAAGGACAAGTTTGTGACCAAAGCGGCTAAAGAATCAAAAGCAAAGGAGTTATTAAACGGATTAACCATTGTAAAGAAAGAACCTAAGGTGCTAATAGGAGGTATTGTGCGTGTCATTAATACAACTGCTCAATTTGCGTTTCCCGTCTTTTTACCAATTTATATGGCAGAACATGGCTTTAATACAAAGGAGTGGTTACAGATATGGGGAACGATTTTTACTAGCAATATCGCATTCAATCTCATATTCGGATTTGTAGGAGATAGATTAGGATGGCAGAGAACCATTATGTGGTTTGGGGGTGTTGGTTGTGCAATTACTACTTTATTGTTTTATTATTCACCTATATGGTTTGATGGCTCTTATTGGGCAGTCATGTTGGCAGGGATAGCTTGGGGCGGCTTGTTGGCCGGTTATGTTCCTTTATCTGCATTGGTGCCTTCTTTGGTAAAAGAAGATAAAGGTGCAGCTATGGCTATTTTAAACCTAGGTGCGGGATTGCCGGTTTTTGTAGGGCCGGCATTAGTAGGTTTGCTAATTGGGACTATTGGTAGTGAAGGAGTCATTTGGGTACTAGCAGGTCTATATCTAATTTCTGCAATTCTGACGAAGTTTATTACCATTCCAAGCGATCCAAAAGAGATACAACCTGAGTTAGAACAATGAAATAAAAAAATATAATTACACAAGCCAATGAAAGTACTTTTAACTGCTCCTTATGAGAATGAAAAAGCTTTGAATGAGTTACAAGGTCTTTTTGATGAAATTATTTATCGACCATGGAAACCTCATGGCCGAGCATATAATCCGAAGGAATTATTGTCCTTGCTAAAGGACACAAAGGTTGATGCGCTAATTTCAGAGCATGATGAAATTACGGAAGAAGTTTTACGGGCATATCCGGATTTAAAATTTGTGGGGATCTGCCGAGGTACACCTTCCAATATTAATTTGAATGTGGCAACTGAACTAGGGATTCCTGTGTTTAATACACCCGCGAGAAACGCGCAGGCAGTTGCAGAAATGTTTATTGCAAATGTTATTACTTTAATAAGAAATACTATTCCATCAATCAATTGGTTAGAAGGGAAGAACTGGGGGGAAGGAGCTCATACTTCTTACTTACAATTTAAAGGGAATGAGCTGGCAGGGAAGAAGGTTGGAATGGTAGGCTTTGGAGCTGTCGGTCAACATATAGCCCGGATGTTAGTGAATTTTCCGACGGAGATCTATTATTTTGATCCTTACTATACAGATCCCAGTCCGGGTTTTAAAAAGGTGGAGCTTCCAGAATTATTTTCGACTTGTGATGTTATTGGAATTCATCTTCCCGTTACAAAAGAAACAGAAGGAATGATTGATAAAAAATATCTTTCTTTATTGCATAAAGACGCGATTTTCGTGAATACTGCACGCGCTACCGTCGTTAATCGTGAAGATCTATTGGATATTATTGAGAATGGGAAAATCCGGGGTGCGATATTAGATGTATTTTACAATGAACCCCCTGATGAGATAGATTATAAAATGATTTTGAACAAGAACGTATTAGCCACACCACATATTGCGGGAGCAACACATGAAGTAGAGGACCATCATGCTTTTATTATGAATAATAATCTTCGTGAGTATTTCCATAATGGAAATAAATCGATCAAACAATTGGTTAATAAAGCTGTCCTTGATAAAACGTCAATTAGCTAATTATGGCAAGAAAAGAAGGATATTTAATCGTCGATATTGGTACTGGAAATGCGCGTGTTGCAGTCTGTAGTACAGAAGGCGAAGTGCTTGGAATAAAAAGAGAAAACGTTCATTACGAATCTGATACTCAATATGAGGATTCCATTTTTTTTAATCCGGAAGAATTATGGCTGCAAATACTAAAACTCTGCAAAGAAGCATTATCAGAAGCCGGAGATATTCAAGTTAATGCAATTACGGCTACAAGTCAAAGAGAAGGAATAGTCATTGTAGATAAGAAGGGGCAGCCCTTATTAGGAATGCCGAATATAGACCATAGAGGACGTAAATGGGAAGGAGATTTAAAGGAAAAAGATTTGGTATATTCTTTATCAGGACGATATCCAACATCCTTATTTTCTGCTTTCAAATTGGTAGGACTTAGGGAGCTGTATCCTGACCTTAATGAAAGAATTAACTGTTTTATGAGCATTAGCGATTGGATTCAGTTTCAATTTTCCGGCGTTGAAGGATATGAGCACTCTCAGGCCTCTGAAACATTACTCTATGATGTAGAACAGAAGTCGTGGTCTGAAGTATTGTTGCAACAATTTAATATCTCTTTTGACATATTACCACCATTAAAGGATTCTGCCTCTATTTTGGGGTCCATTAAATCGGATATAGCTATAGAATTAGGAATCAATCCTCATGCAGTTATTGTTGTTGGAGGAGGTGATACACAGTTGGCAATACGTAGTATGGAACCCTCTGCTAATGATGTGGTGATCGTCTCGGGAACAACTACCCCCATAATAAAGATTGTTGATTCGTATGAAAAAGATATTGAGCAAAGAACCTGGACGAGTAGACACATTGATTCTGATCATTTTATTCTTGAAGCAAATGCAGGGGTAACAGGTCTTAACTACCAAAGATTAAAAGAAATATTTTACCCTAATGAGGGATATGATGTAATTGAAAAGGAATTAGAGGATGCTACTTACTCGCAATGTGTGGCCTCTTTAGGATCCTTGATAGCTAACGAAAAAGAACCGCTGACCAAGGGAGGTTTTATTTTCAACGCTCCTGTATCTCATCAATTAACTAGAGGGAGTTTCGTTTTTGCAATTTTATGGGATATTGCCTGCAGTATTTATGAGAATTATAAATTTTTGGATGCTGTATCAGCTCATCAGGAAGATTATATATGGGCATGCGGTGGTGGAGTAGAAAGCCGAAAGCTGAGACAATTTATCGCAAACCTGTTTGGTAAGCGGATCCGGATAAGAGACACTTTCCGACAGGCCTCGGTCTTGGGTGGTGTTTTTATCTGTAATGATGCTTTAGGATTACAAAACTTTAGCCCTAATCTTTTAGAAGAGACCATTCCACAAGATCATGAGGAGTTTGAAAAACTTTATCAGGAATGGAAAAATGCCCGTAAAACATTTAAACAGGTAATATAGTAGATGGATAAATATTTTTTGGGATTAGATATAGGTACTCAAGGAGCCAGAATAGTTTTAGTTGACCAAAAAGGATACCTAATTGCATCTGATGCTCGTAAATTCCAGCTTACAGATACATTCAGGGAAGAGCAATCTCCTTTAACTTGGTGGAAGGAGGCGGAGGATATGTTATCTTCTTTGTTAATAAACCTACCGGATAAAATCAACAAGCGTGATATACAGGCCATATCGGTAACATCTACTTCAGGAACAGTTATACCATTAGATGTTAACCATCAACCAATTCATCAAGCGATCATGTATTCTGATCCAAGGTCTATAGAACAAGGGAAGCGTTGTAAGGATATAGCTCAGAAATATGTTAAAAATGGTTATACAGGATTCAATGCATCAAGTGGTATCAGTAAAATACTATGGTATATCGAAACCTTTCCCGAAAAAATCGCTGAGATCGCATTATGGATTCATGCTTCTGATTATTTAATTGGTAAGTTATGCGGGAACTATCACACGACTGATTATACCAATGTATTGAAATCGGCTTATGATTTGGAAAAACTGGAGTGGCCCGATTATATTACGCGAGAATTAGGCATACAAGTAAAGTGGTTGCAGAATGTGGTTCCTTCGGGTACTGTTGTTGGACGATTATTGTCGGAACATTCCGAATCCTGGGGGATACCTGAAATTGAAGTAGTTGTAGGAATGACAGATGGTTGTGCCACACAGATGGCTTCTGGCGCTGTAAAGCCTGGAGATTGGAATACAACTATTGGAACAACATTAGTAATTAAAGGAGTTACGGAAACCAATGTGTTGGATCCATTAGGACGAGTGTACAGTCATAAACATCCAGAGGGATATTGGATGCCTGGAGGAGCAAGTAATACAGGTGCAGACTGGATTTCTATCAATTTTCCAGAAAGTTTAGAGAAGCTGAATTATGCTGCGGAAAGTCTAATTCCAACCGGGGAATTAGCATGGCCTTTAGTACAGGAAGGAGAGCGTTATCCTATAATGGCTCCACAAGCCAGAGGCTTTGCCCCTAATGATATTTCCAACGAAAAATTATTCGCAGCCAATTTAGAAGGCGTAGCCTTTATAGAAAGGTTGGCCTATGAAATCATCGAGGAATTGTCAGGAGAAAAAATCAGAAGGGTCTTTTCAGCCGGAGGGGGTAGTCGTAGTGATGTTTGGTTAAAAATAAGAGCTGCAGTTCTAAAGGTTCCTATATATAAATGTAAGGAGGCTAACGGTGCTTTTGGTGCGGCTATAATGGCGGCATCCACAACTTACTATAATTCGATATTTGAAGCTTCGGAAAACATGACTTCTATTGAAAAAAAAGTGATTCCTGATCCTGGGTTAATGTTATCCTATGAAGAACAATACCAGGAATTTAAAATGAAATTGAAAGATTTAAATTATATATAAATGATCACTATTTGTCTGTTAAGGCATGGAGAAACTGCATATAATGCAGAAGGAAATAAATATTCGGGTAGAACAGATATCCCTTTAACAGAAAGGGGGATATTACAAGCTGAGCGGATGAATGATTTGTTAAAGGAATATACCTTTGATTATATCTTTAGCTCACCACTTAAAAGGGCAAGACTTACAGCTGAAATAGCTTCAGGTGCTCCCGAAAAAGTAAAAATTGACGAAAGATTAATTGAGATTGATTTCGGCCAATGGGAAGGGAAGACCTCAATCGATTTTATAAAAGAAGATCCTGAATCATGGCAGAATTGGTTATCCGATCCGGCAGCATTTGCCGCAGGAAGGACCGGCGAAACGGGTCAAAAAGTTATACAGCGATTAGAAAACTTTTATAATGAATTGCTGGATAAATATGATGGTAAAACAATTCTTATTGTGGGTCATAATGGCATAAACCGATTGTTTTTAAGTCAGCAATTAGGAATGCCTCTAAAAAATTATAGAAAAATAGTACAGGAGAATTCTGCTTTGACATTAATAACATTGGATAAACATAATGGTTTCAATTTGTTAAAATTGAATGCTTAATTTTAAAAATAAATCAACTTCTATGAAAACTACCTATATCTCTTTTTGTCTACTGTTTGTCTTTACTCAAGTGACACCGACATTTGCTCAAAAACTACATAAGCTTAACTTCAAGACAGTGGAGGAAATGTATGATTATTTTAAATATGCTCCCGGGAAAAAAATTATTTCCGGTCACCGGGGAACAATTGAAGATAATATGCCGGAAAACTCAGTCCCTTCCATGGAAGCGGTATTAAAGCAAACATCTGCGATTTTTGAAATTGATCCACGACTCACGAAGGATGGAATTCCGGTTATGGTTCATGATGCTACTTTGGAGAGGACGACCACAGGAACGGGTAAAGTAGCTGATTTTACTTGGAAGGAGCTACAGAAATTGCAATTGAAAGATCATAAAGGGAATCCTACTCCTTATAAAATAAATACACTAGATGAAATGATTAAGTGGGCAAAGGGGAAAACCATTTTAAATTTGGATAAGAAGGATCTCCCGATGGAGATGACTGCTGAGATTATCAGGAAACATAATGCATATTCGTGGGTGTGGGTCACGGTGCATAATGTAGAACAAGCGAAGTTTTATCTGGATAAAAACCCAAAGCAGTATCTCTCAATGCATATATTAACACAGCAAGCTTTAGAAGATTTTCAGAAGTCGGGATTACCTTATGATCGTATGATTGTTTATATAGGTCCGGAGATTAAAGCTGCAAATCAAGAGATGTATAATTTCTTCAAGGAAAAAGGTGTACTTTGTATGATTTCAAGTGCTCCTACTTATGATAAACTTGCAACAGCAGAAGAACGTGCAGCAAAATATAGAGCTGTATTTGAAGATGGTGCTACTGTATTAGAATCTGATTTGCCAATTGAAGTGAGTAAAGCGATAGAATAAATCATTAAGTCAATAGAAAATGGTTTTTCATTTTGGTTCAAGTGTAATTTTAATAGGTTAGTTATTGTTTAATAAAACGAGATATGATATGTATAAAAAGGGTTTGAAAAAATCCTTTTTTTTATTGTTTTGAATCTATATTCCTAAGCATATATTTCATTATATTCGTGTTCTGATTATTAACACATGAGAAAACCTTTATTAACTATCATCCTGATGTTATTTTTAATATCGGGCTTGTTTGCTCAATCAGCAGTGAAACTTAGTAAAGCTGATCTGCCTTCATGGTTAAAACCTATTTCACTAAAACCACAAAAAATTAATTTAGATGATATTAGTTTAGGTTATTATTTTGAAATAATTGAGGAACAGTATCACCTTGGTTTGCAAACTAGTTATCATAATACTGTTAAAGTGGTCAGTGAGGAATCGGGGGCTGAAAATGCCGGACATCTAAATGTTTCATTTGACCCTTCCTATCAACGTTTGCAAATCCATAGGATACAAATTGAACGTGACGGTGAAATTCAAAATAGGTTGGATCTATCAAAATTTAAAGTTCTGGCAACAGAATCTGAATTATCAAGATTTCTATATAATGGTTCTTATTCGGCTTATATGGTTTTGGATGATATTCGACAAGGAGATAAGATTACTTTTTCATACTCTTTGGTAGGTTTTAATCCGGTCTTTGAAGGTAAATTTTTTAATACATTTTATATAGAAGGCACTGAACCTGTGGGGTTGATTCATCTTGCTTATATAGTTCCTGATGGCAGAATATTAAATCTTAGGAAACATAGTGGGGCTGTGGCAGAGAAAAAGATGAAGAAAGATGGTTTGACCTATTACTATTGGGAACAAGCCAGTAATCCTGTAGAAGAATCTAGTTATTATACTCCTATTTGGTACAGTCAAACAGCAAAAGTAGAGGCTTCTGAATTTTCCACATGGAAACAAGTTAGCGATTGGGCAAAAAGAGTAAATCCAATACCGGAAATTAAAGTAGGATCAGAACTTGATAATTTTGTGAATACGTTATGGAAAGATGCCGGAGGGGATAAGATGTTATTTTTTCAGAGAAGTTTAGATTTTGTCCAAAATTCTGTTCGATATATGGGAATTGAGATGGGCGAGAATTCTCATCGGGCACATGCTCCTGAAATCGTTTTTAAGCAACGTTATGGTGATTGTAAAGATAAATCGCTCCTTCTCGCAGCTATGTTGGGAAGTAAAGGAATTAAATCTAACCTGGTGTTGGCAAATACATATCAGGATAAAGAGCTCGATAAGTTGCAACCAAGTCCTGGTGTATTCAATCACATGGTTTTAGCTGTTACTATAGATGAAGAGGTTAAACCTGTAGATCCGACGATAACCAATCAGGCAGGGCCCGTAATGAAGCGATTCTTTCCTTATTACGGAAAAATCCTGAATTTAGGATCCGGTAACCATCTGGATGAATTTAGAAAGGATGTTCCTGAGGATTATTTGATTCAGGTAGTAGATGTTATTGAGTTATTAGATGGTGATAAGGCTAATCTTTCCGTTACTACGACTTATAAAAGCGTAGAAGCTGATCAGATGAGAACCTATTTTAAAGAAAATGCCAAAAACCAAGTTCAGAAAGAGTATGAAAATTATTACAAAAAGCTATATAACAGTGCTAAGAGTAATAAGACCTTTTATTTTGAGGATGATAAGGAGCAGAATGTTATTAAGGTTTTCGAAAGTTATTTGCTTGATAAATATTTATTAGAATCTGATGAAGGTTCGCGGAAAATGGCTCCTGCATTTTCAAAAACGATATATGATCGTTTGCCGGAAGTTGATGACTCTAAGTTATTACCAATTTCTTTGAGTTTTCCTTCTAATGTTGAACATATTATTAAGATTGTAAATAAAGATAAATCTCCGGTCGGAAGTTTATCTTTGAATGATTTTGTTGAGCGGAATTCTTACTTTTATTCACAATCCCTTTCTACAGACAACGATACCCTTATTATTAAGAATGTTTTTATTACTAATGATTCCTTTATTCCAACGGAGGAATCCGCTCAGTATGTAGAGGATTATACTAACCTTCAGGAAAAGCTATTATATACTTTATATGTTAATGATGAAGGTCAAATTTTCTTAGGTGATTTAACGGATAATAAAATTAACAAATGGGCTTTATGGGCTTTTGTTGTAATAATGGGTACTACTATTTGGTTTATATTGAAAAAATACAATAAATCTAAACCAACAGGACTCATTGATTTAGAACATTTTGTAGTGCGAGATAAAATCGATGGTTGGTTAATTATTTTGGCAATCGGTTTATTCGTTTCAGTTATTTATACACTTGTAGGTCTTTTTTCACAAGAATCTCCAATAAATGCCGGACAATGGAGTTTATTATCCGTCTCTAATATGGATAATAAGTTGTTTTTTACAATTTATTTATGTTGTTGGTTGATATTTACAGCGGTAATTTTTGTGTTTAATGTTTATTCTATTTATTTATTTTTTAAGAGAAGAGATATTTTTCCCCAAAC
The DNA here is from genome assembly GCA_040394615.1 of Sphingobacterium mizutaii. Classification (GTDB taxonomy): domain Bacteria; phylum Bacteroidota; class Bacteroidia; order Sphingobacteriales; family Sphingobacteriaceae; genus Sphingobacterium; species Sphingobacterium mizutaii_A. The sequence goes on along the minus strand of JBEBRZ010000005.1, from coordinate 3,656 downwards.
TTATTTTGTATTAATACTTGCAGATTTAGGGTTTGTTATTCTTACCTGTATTTTTGTTTGGGTGGTGAATCGTGATAATTTCGCTCCATTGATTGGGAATAACCCTGAGATTATGCGCGGTATATTCTATTCAATTGTCTGGAGTGTTTATATCTATAGATCTAAGCAGGTTAAGGAGACGTTTACTGTGGGGAGTGATAGTAATAGTTAGTAGTTAGAAATGTGATGATAAAAAATTCAATCTTATAAAGATTTTATTACTAGCTACTAACTAGGAAGTGTTTTTTATAGGTTACTTTCCTTTTTGATTTTTCGTCTGGTCGTAACCGGTTTGGCTAATTGTTTAGCTTCATATTGTCTTTCCAGGTATTTAATGATTTCGGCAGCAATATCTTTACCTGTTGCCATTTCTATCCCTTCAAGGCCCGGGGAAGAGTTTACTTCCAATATAAGAGGTCCTCTTGCAGATGGTAGCATATCCACACCGGCTACAGTTAATCCCATTGCCCTTGCTGCAGCAATCGCTGATTCTTTTTCACTTCTTGTAAGCTTTACTACCTCAGCAGTTCCACCTCGATGAAGGTTTGAACGAAATTCTCCTTCTTTAGCAGTTCTTTTCATAGCTCCTACAACTTTGCCATCTACAACAAAAGCACGGATATCAGTACCTTTTGCTTCTTTGATGTATTCCTGAATCAGGATATTATTTCCTAAGCCATAAAAAGCTTCAATTACCGAAGATGCTGCTTTTTTTGTTTCGGCTAATACAACCCCGATTCCTTGCGTTCCTTCTAGTAATTTGATGACTAAAGGTGCACCACCTACCATAGAGATTAAATCATCCACATCTGATGCGGTTCTTGCAAATCCTGTAATTGGTAATCCAAGGCCAGCACCGGAAAGAATTTGCATGCATCTCAGTTTGTCTCGGGAACGAGTTATTGCCTGAGACGGGTTTGCTGATAAAACATTCATAACTTCAAATTGACGAACAATGGCAGAACCATAGAACGTCACTGAAGAGCCAATTCTAGGTATAACAGCATCTACAGCTGTAATATCTTGTCCTTTATAGTGTATGGAAGGTTTTGCCTGTTGGATGCCAACATAACATTTGCTATGATCAATCACTTCACATTCATGACCTCTATTGATGGCAGATTCTACCAAGCGTCGGGTAGAATATAATGACTTGTTCGTCGATAGTATGGCTATTTTCACAATTGTTTTTTCTTAATGAGATAACGGTGCTCTAAACTTTATATGATATTAGTAGCTAAGTTTTTTTTAGAAACATCTACCAAGAACTTTCCTGTTATAAAATTACGTCCTAATAACATAGGATAAGACATAGCAGAACGATCTCGAAAGGACAATTTGATGTCATACAGCTCGTTAAACATGCGAATCTTTGTCAAAAAGATATAGCGAATTTCAGACTGTCCAAAAGAACTTTTTACAGTTCTTTCCCGATGTACTGGAAATGTTAATTTTAGTGTCTTTTCACTGTTTTCATCTGGTCTAATAAAAGCGGTGATATATAAGTGACCTGATTTTTTGATTACTTGCATATCTTCACAATGTAAGACAGATGTTTCTGCTCCTGTATCGATCTTTGCACGAATGTTATAAAGACCGAGTTCAGGAAGGTCAATTACCTCTATTCTTCCTATTGTTCTTTTGCCTTTCACCAGCTTAGTATTTATTCGTATATAAATTCTCCGAAAGGTGAACGTATGGTAACTTGTTTTTTGTCTGAGGACTCAACACGACCAATTATCTGAGCAGGAATGCCAAATGACTCTGCTATCTGAATGATATCTTGGGCAATTTCCTCAGGAATATATAATTCCATGCGATGGCCCATATTGAACACCTTATACATTTCCTGCCATTCTGTATTGGATTCCTTCTGAATCAATTCAAATAAAGGCGGGATAGGGAAAAGGTTATCTTTGATAACATGTACTTGGTCTACAAAATGAAGTACTTTGGTCTGAGCCCCACCGGAACAGTGAACCATTCCGTCGATTTGATAACGGTATTTATCTAATATTTGTTTGATAACAGGTGCGTAAGTTCGTGTTGGAGATAACACTAATTTTCCAGCGGTAACTTCTTCGTCAGTTTCAGTTTTTATCTTATCTGTCAGTGCTTTGCCTCCTGCAAAAACTAAGTCATAAGGTACGGCAGGATCAAAGCTTTCGGGATATTTCTCAGCAATATATTTACTGAAAACGTCATGGCGCGCAGAAGTTAATCCATTTGAACCCATACCACCATTGTATTCCTTTTCATAGGTGGCTTGTCCATAAGATGCCAAACCTACAATAACATTTCCGGCTTTAATCTTGTGATTTGAAATTACGTCCTCACGTTTCATTCTGCAGGTAACAGTGCTGTCAACAATGATTGTTCTTACTAAATCTCCTACATCTGCAGTTTCTCCTCCTGTGGAATAGATACCTATTCCTAATTCGCGTAAATCAGCAAGAATCTCTTCGGTACCATTAATGATCTCAGCAATAACTTCTCCGGGGATAAGATTTTTATTTCTACCTATTGTGGATGAAAGAAGAATATTATCAATTGCACCCACACAAAGCAGATCGTCCAGATTCATAATGATTGCATCTTGTGCAATTCCTCGCCATACAGATGCATCTCCTGTTTCTTTCCAATAAACATAAGCAAGAGAAGATTTTGTGCCGGCACCATCAGCGTGCATGATATTGCAATATTGCTCATCTCCGGTTAGGATATCCGGAATGATTTTGCAAAATGCTTGAGGGAATAATCCCTTGTCAATGTTTTTGATAGCGTTGTGTACATCCTCTTTCCCTGCGGATACACCTCGTTGGTTATATTTTAAATCTGACATCTTGCTGCAAAAATAAACAAACGTATCGATTAAATGAAAGTTTTTCGTTATTCAGAAATACCTGTTGCATCGTAACCATTTGCCTTTATCTTCAGTAATTTATCAAACATAGTCCTTTGTTCCTTTTCGACTTGTTTATCTTCCCGATAGTACATTTCAGTTTCCTTATCGGAAGAAGTAATATTAAATAGACTATCATCAAAATAATAGTATCTTACTTCAGCAAATTTCTGTGTTTTTGATATATCGAATTTAGGATCAATGAAATGTGTGTTATACCTATAGATTTGTTCGAAAGCAAACGACATTTTACCATCTTTAAGATAGAAATCCTCTAATGTATACCCCCCTTCACCATAATTTCTAACTTTTATTAACTCTAGTACATTGTTCTTGATGTAATATTTGGCTATTCCACCTTCAGTAGATTCATGAATATTAGCAGAATCTATACTATCCCAATCTTTAATAGCATTAATACGATTAAAATTTTCTCTCACGATTAAGGTTGAGTCTATGGAAGATATTGAATCAGTGGTTTCGGAGGGAATATTGGATGTATTGCTTGATTTTTTGTCATTTGATTCCTGATTTTTATTTTCTTGACAGGCCGTTAAGCTTAATATGATAAATAAGCTGAAGGAAGTTAATGTTCTCATGATTTATATTTAATGAATATTTAGGCTATTCTAAACAAAAACGATTCCATTGCTGTTTTCTAGTATTCTAATACCATTAAATGGGGCTTGTCCACAAAAAAAGCAACCCATTAGGT
>JBEBRZ010000004.1:0-65261 GCA_040394615.1 Sphingobacterium mizutaii | reverse complement strand
ATTCTTTGTCTGAAGTTGCCATTGCCCATTCACTGTCTGCATCTGCTGATAAAGTGATTCTATTAAAGGTCTCATCAGATAAGGGCAAGATGTTTCTATTTGATTGAAGATTGATTACTGCGGTATAGTTCCTGGATTGATCTCTCTTTAGGTTCACCAATTGCATAGGTTGTAGATAATCATCTTGCCAATGCCATATATCAACTTTAGCATGTTCGAACTCTACCAAGGTTGTATCTTTTACTCTCGGAATAGGAGCTAAACCGAAGAAGAGCCTTTTTCCTGACTTACTGAATGTTAAGTTTCCGTCGCCAGATACAAACCAATTGGTGGGTATACCTTGACTATTCCGGTCTGCAATAATTGTTGCAGAATCCTGATTACTAGTGTAATAGTATAGTTTAAACTCTTTTAATAAGGATTTCTCCGGAGTTTTATCCGCCAAAAAACTTAGCTGTTTTATTTCATCATCGAATTCAAAGCTTTTGTAATTTCCTTTACCATTACTAATTTTCTTTTTCGTTTTATTTGCTAAGTCCATAATAAATAAACCAGATTCATTCAGGCTGTCTTTTTCGGGACCTTTAATACTGTACAGGAGGAATTTTCCATCATCACTCCAGCTGTAAGTATCTACTTTTTGTATATTACTCGTATCGCCAGAGTTTAGGTTATATACAGTTAAAATAGGAGAGGGTTTATCTTTTCTGGGACTAGCTTTTGATTTGCTTGTATCCTGTGTATTAGGAATTACTTTTTCAGATAAGAAGGCAAGATATTCATTACCTTTTCTTGCTATTTTATATGATTTAACATCCGAAAATTTTGTGCTTTTATTTTGGTTTATATTGAAGACCAAAAGAGAATCTTTCGGCATTTCATCCGGTTTTTTCTTTTTAATTTTGGCTTGCCTAATATCCTGAAAAGGAGCCTTAATTAAGCTTATGAAGTGTTTTTCATTATCTGTGAGCGTCAGATCCGTTCCTCTCGGGATTTGAAGTAAAGTTTGATTATTTGCATTCTTAAGTAATGCATTTGCATCTCCTTCTTGAGGGTTAATACTATAATAAATGAAATTTCCCGATTTGCTTATTTCAGGTTTAGCAATGGTTTTCCAATTATCATAAACGGAGTGGTCAATAGGTTTTTTTTGTGCGTTTGTTACAGAAAAAGTACCTAGTATAAGAAATAATAGGCCAAAATTACGTTTCATATTATTTATTGTTTGGAACTTCAATAATACCTAAAAATTACTAACTTAGGCTTACTTATTGCATAACAATTTTATTATAAACCTCTTTATAATATACTTATGAAAAATACAGGCATTATTATCAGTATTATAGCCGGACTATCTTTAATTATTTTTGCCTTAGTTTTTGCTACTGCATACAAGTATAAATACAAGGTTGGTAATACAATCAATGTCACAGGAAATGCAAAGACCAATTTTGATTCAGATATTGTAAAATGGACAGCATCTTTTAATCGCAAGTCAATGGATTTAAGTGAGGCATCTGAGCAATTAAAACGTGACAGGGACCTAATTAAAGACTTTTTGGTTCGTCAAGGAATAAATGAAAATGAGATCGTATTTAATGCAGTCAATATTAATAGAGAATTTGCATACAATACAGATTCCAATGGGAATAGCTATAATACTTTTACAGGTTATGGTTTATCTCAGGTTGTGTCTATCGAGTCCAAAGATTTAGCAAAAGTTGATAATGCATCTCGTGAGATTTCAACCTTAATTTCGCAAGGAGTAGAATTAAGCTCTAATTCTCCTAATTATTATTTTTCGGGATTGGAAGATTTGAAATTGAAGTTAATTTCTGAGGCTTCTGTTAATGCAAAGGCTAGAGCACAAAATATAGCTAAAGAGGCTGGATCTTCTCTAGGTGATTTGGTTAAGGCTGATCTAGGAATATTTCAGATTACCGGTCAAAACGAAAACGAAGAGTATTCTTATGGCGGAGCATTTAACACGAGCTCCAGAAAAAAAACCGCCAATATAACCGTGAAAGCGAGTTATTTGAGTAATTAGGGGAATAGTATTTAGTAGAGAGTAATTAGTATTTAGACTGAATACTTCAGTAAAATAAGAGAGGTTGTATCACGTTAAAATCAGATACAACCTCTTTTACTATATTTATTACACTTTATCTTAGTCTAAATACTAAGTACTTAATACTAAATACTATTTTTACGGATCAATTCTATTGAACTTACCATCCTTATCGAATATTAAGTCTAACCCATTGGTTAGTTCAACATCGTAGCCATATTTTTCAGTTTCGATACTATTGATGCCTGCATTTGGGTAATTTTCTTTCACATAGTCTAAAATAGATGTAGGGATCAAAGAATCAGGTAGTGATGCGGTGTCACTTTGTGCATCAATATCTAGCCAATTTCCATTTTTATCAAATTTTATTTCTATACCATTTTCTAAAAGAACATCATATTCTTTTCCTGATAGACCTTCCTTTTCTTCTACAACTGAAAGGATCTTAACTCCGTTGAAGTTTGCACTTAGGAATTGACTGGCTTTACTTGGTAATTGATTTTCGTCAATAATAGTTTCTTTATCACATGAAATTGAGAAGATTGATACTGAAACTAAAAGTGTGATTGCTAATAATAACTTTTTCATTTTTATTGTTTAAGATTTATGATGATGAATATTTTAGTCGTCGATTTTTATAAATTCACCTTGTTTATTGAATTTAACTTCAATTCCATTGGTTAATTCAATTTCATATCCTTTTTTGGATTTATTGATTTGAACGATATTATTCTCAGGGAAACTTTTCTGAACATAAGATTTGATATTTGCCGGGATGATGTCCTGAGGCACAGAGAAGTTTTTTGCATCAACCTCAGTCCAGTTTCCTTTATTATCAAACTCGACCTCAATTCCGTTGGCTAAAATTACTTTGTATTCAATAGAAGAAAGTCCTTCTTTTTCCGATTTAGTAAGAGCCACTTTCTCATTAGCGTAATGCTTGCTAATAAAATTCCTTGCAGTTTGCGGGAGGTTAGAAACCTGAATTACCTTTTCTTGTCCAATTGCTTGAAATGATGATCCTGCGATCATTAAAATTACGGTTGCTTTTATTAGATTTTTCATATTATTTAATTCTTTGAATCAAAGTTCTATATCAAATCTGGAAAGAATTGGGAAAAAGGAGAGGAATGAAGAAAAATTTGTTTTTGTGAGGTATAATTAACCTAAAACAACAATCTTATCTTGAATTGCAGGAATATTAATGAGGGGTTTTAAATTTTCATCAATTTGAAATGTTGGTGTCCATTTTCGAATTCGTAGGTGATTTTTATGTAGGGGAATTTTTCAAGAATAGTTTGAACAATTGAAAGACCTAATCCATTTGATTGACTATCCTGCGTTCCTTTGTGAAAGCGTTCAAAAATATATTCTGGGTTCAGAGCACTGTTTTCACTAGTATTGGAAATGTCAATTATCTTCTCAAGTATTTCAATTCTAATTGTACCTCGCTCGAAATTATACTTTATAGCATTTCTCAGAAGATTAGAAATGAGGATATGAGCCAATTCATTGTTGAATTGTGTCTGAAATATGGCATTTTCAGTAATGTCAATCTTTAAGGATTTAAATTTGATAAAATCATCAAGTTCTTCTAATTTCTGTTTTATGACCTGATTAAAATTAACTTCTTCGATACTCGAGTATTGGTTGTTTTCTATTCTGGAAAGCATTAAGAGCGATTTGTTGAGGGCAACCATTCGGTGAAGAGATTGCTTAGCATCTGCAATTCTTTTTAGTGAACCTTCTTCTAGCTTTCCTTCCTGTAATACAAGATCTAATTTGCTGATAGTAATCGCGAGAGGAGTTTGAAGTTCATGAGAGGCATTTTCCAAAAAACGTTTTTGTTCTTGAAACACCGACTCATTAATACTAATCATCTGTTTTATTTGATCATTAAGATCTTCGAACTCTTTTACTTTAGTAGGAACAGCCTGAAAACTTTTAGTATGTCCAAAGCGATAATTGCTTAGATTTTGTAAAATTTTATGGAAAGGTCTCCATGCTTTACTCATCACATAATAATTGGTAATCAATATGCTAAAGACGATAACGATATATAATACGGATAATGAAATTGCAAGATTTATTAGGTAATCATCCTCTTCAACAGTCGAAGTTCTAATTTCCAGCGTATATGCTTTTCGATCTTTAGAGTAGAAACCTGTTTTTAATATGCGATATGGTTCATCTTCATCATCATAAGGCATATACATTAACTCTCTTGAGAAATAGTTTTTGTCAATATCATCCTTAGGTTCAGAGGGTAATATCCTGAATTGGTTAAAGCCGTATTCTTGATTTTCGGCAATTATTTTGGGATTATTATAAGCCTCCCGGATAATTTCTAACTTTTGATTCTTTAATCCATCATCAACATTATCATATACCTCATCCATTAGAAATGCATAAAATAACAATGCCCATACTGCCATTATTATTAATATGATGATTGCTAAGAACCTATTGGTATAATTTTTTACCGAGACTGCCATTATATTAATTTATACCCAACACCATATACGGCTTGTATATCCATATCAGCCTTGGATTCTTTTAGTTTTTTACGGATATTTTTAATTTGGGAATAAATAAAATCAAGGTTATCCGCCTGATCTGCATGATCTCCCCAAACTGATTCAACTAAGCTTGTCTTTTCAAGTAATTTATTTGGCCGCAAAACGAAATAATAAAATAAATCAAACTCCTTGCGATTTAAAGTTAATTCAATCCCATTTATTAAAACCTGTCTGCTATCGGGATTTAACTCTGCATTTTTATACTTTATTAATTGTTCTCCATCTCTGGCATTTCTTCGAATAATGGATTTTACTCGGGCCAATAGTTCCGCCAGGTGGAAAGGTTTTGCTAGATAATCATCAGCACCTATTTCAAGTCCAAGAACTTTATCTTCAACCGAGTCCTTAGCAGATAAGATTAATACGGGTTGTTTTTTATGTTCTTTTTTTAAAGCTCTTAATATATCCAGACCATTTCCGCCCGGCAACATAATATCAAGTAAAATGCAATCATACTCATAGCTCATCACCTTTTCTAATGCAGAATGATAGTCTTGTGCAGACTCAACGAGATAATTCTCAGATAGTAAGAATTCTTCTATGGTTTGCAATAAATCTGTTTCGTCCTCAATGATTAAAATTTTCATAGCGTTTAAATTACAATAGAGTCAATAGATTCTGGAAAAACTCTGGAATTAATTGAGTCAATTATAAAATTACCTTTAAGCCGCCATAATAGTTGCGGGCAGGGGCCGTATTAAAGTAACGATTTCCCATGGCATTGATATCATTTCCTAGACTATATTTTTCATTTAATAGATTATCTGCACCTAAAAAGAGCTGTAACTTGTAATGATTTATAATAGGAGTAGTCCAGGATACTTTTGCTTGTATAATATGATACTTTTCAGCAAATACCGTATTTGCATCATTTAAAGGTATACTCGATGTGAAATTATGTAATAGATTAATTTCTATTTTATTAAACATATTTAATGAAGCCGTATTAACCCAAGTCCATTTAGGTACGGATGTTACACTATTTCCATTAAAATTTTCGTCAGAAATGACATATTCTTTAAATTTATAATCCTGGTAAGTTAGGTTGCTTGAGAGAATAAGTCCCTGTAAAAATTGATTGTTTTCTGCTGCGATTAGTTGAGTCAGAATACTAGCTTCAATTCCTTTTTGATCGATTTTTCCTGCATTTACGAAATACTCATTCCCAGACTCATTTAATTGACGGATTATGCCATCACTCATTTGATAATTATAAGCTCCCAAATCCGCGATAAATCTTCTGTTCTTACTTTCAAATCGTACGCCGGCTTCGTAATTATTGCCATATTCAGGTTTAAGATCTTGGTTTATAGTATTATCTGAAGATCTAACCTCAGCAATTGTAGGAGTAGAGTAACCTTTCGATGCGGAAGCTCTTAAAGAGAAGTTATCCGTAGCAGAATAGGAGAGACCTAACCGTGGCATCCAGGTGTTGTTAAAGTCTATTTTACCGTTTGCCTGACTCTCATTTGGAATGTTTCTTTTGAAACTTATATTATTAAAATTCAACCCTATGGATGCTTCCGCTGTAAGTCTTTGGTAAAGTCTTGTTTTTGCTCTATAGAAATAGAAATGTTGTAAATTTTCTAAGTTATCATCATCAGTCATTTCTCCTTTGATTCCCAGATTGTTTTCATGGTTTTTTACATGATACCAACCTTTTTGTGCTTCGGCGCCCAGTTGCATTTCCCATTGGAAGTCAGTTTTTTTATCAACTTCATAAGAGAAATAGGTTCTAATTCCTAAGTTGTTCTCGTTTCGAGTTTCATAATTAGTTATAAATGGATTTTTTAAATCGGTTGAACTACCAAAAAAAGTAATAACATGCTTGAGTTCATTATTGATTTGATATTCATTGGATACACCGCCAAGAAAGGTCTTATTATAAATTGCTGCCTTTTGATCTTTAGCACTTAGGAATGCCCCACCTGCGGGTCTGGCTTGGGTAGGATCTTCATCATATTGTTGCTGAGTTAGAGCCCCTGGAGTCTGATAACCAATATCCGAATACATAGCATAGAATTTAAGCTTTCCATTAGCATTGTATTCCCATTGATGGGCAGTTTGCAGGAACAATTTATCCATTGCGGTATGTTGTCTATATCCATCAGACCTTAGGTATGCTTGATCAAAGGAAAAAGAATATTTATTGTTGACCTGATGATTAATTTGAGCCTGTTCATGGAATAAACCAAAGGATCCACCCGATAGCATTATTGATTTTTCATTATTCGGATAGGTAAATCCATTTGGGACAAATCGAATTACTCCACCTGAATTAGGTCCATATAAAGAACCATCAGGACCTTTAATAATTTGTATTTGGTTAATTCCAATGGGGTCTAATAAATTTAAATACGTGTTGCCACTGGCGTCTGTAAAGGGGATTTCATCTATATAAATCTTGGTATTTCTTACACCGAAAGGAGATCGAAGCATACTTCCTCTTAAGGCTACTCGATAACTACCCGGGGATCGCTCTTCCATTCTCAACCCTGTTGTCGTGTTGACAGCACTTAAGAAACTACTTGGTGACTGGGATTCCAATAATTTTTTGGTTATGACCTTTGCAGAGCTAGTCAGGTCAAGCATTGATTGTGTTGTAAAGTGGGCTTTAATTATTACGGGCGCAATTTCGTTTAAGCTTGTGTCTTGCTTTTGTTCTTGAGCGTTTAAATTTAAGAATAGGTAACTTATAAATATTGTAAGGATTATTCGTTGAGATAGCATATTGATTCTAAAATTTTCTGTATTTAAAGACTAAAAAGCTTCATTGAGACCTAAAAATAGACCATGTTGTCCAAATTTGCCAAAAGCATAATCAATACTCAGGTTTGTTCTGGTTGCTTTATTGAACAATAATCTTAATCCTGCTCCCGCGGCAGGTTGCCATGTTTGAAAAAGTTTGGTTCCCATTTGGTCGTTAGCCGTTTGGACGTTTGCAAAGACTACTCCACTAAGGAATTGGTTCCTGAGAATTGGATATCGATATTCTACCTCTGAATAAAAGAATGAACTTCCTTTAAAATAACCCATTGTATAGCCGCGTCCACTTCTAGCATAAGTATCTTTGGCTGTACCAGGTAAATCTATATAGGGTAATTTGCCGCCCAAATTGTAGGAGCCAAAGTTCCAAAATGCTATAACATGGTTCGGCCGATTAGTTGACAGTTGCCAATATTTCCGGAAATCAGTTTGAAGTTGAAAAGCATTGTGTGTACTAGCCATCCAGGTTTGGTTCATTCGCAGCACTAAATCAATATAATAGCCCTTATAAGCAGAGTTAGGATTGTCTCTGGTCATATACTGCATATTGAGCATCAAACCATTATTATTAACTCGTGTTGGGTCAAAATCATTCCAACGACTATATATTTCCACTGGCGACATTCCTTCCTCACTTCCTACAGTACTGAGGTTTCTTTTTAACTCGAAAAATACCCCAACCCCAACGAAAGCACCCGGAAATAATTGTTTGTAAATCCGCTCACTTAATGAATAGGCCATAAAGCGATTAACAAATCTGTTTCGTTCGGGGTTATTCAGAATTAACTCCTCTTCAGTTGGGTTATCAAGTGATCCACCAATACCTAATCCATAATCTAAACCAACAGCTTTTGCGATCATGGCACCTCCTTTAATATTCCATTTATTTCCGGGAGTATAAATATCATGGTTTAGATAGCCTACAATTATCCCTCTTGTAGTGGCACTTAACGCAGCGGCAGCAATTGACATTGTGGTGTTCGGCTCATTTCCTAAAACCTTCCCACCAACGGCTTTGATGCCTATTTGAGCACCAATAGACGGGTTGTAATTAAGGTTAGGTAAATAGGAAATTGCAGATGGTTTTCGTGGTTTTTGATTTTCGTTCTTTTTAAAGGGATTAATGTCTCTAAACAGGTCAACGATATCATAGAGATGATTGGTAGGCAAAATACTGTCTCTCTGCTCTTTGGTGCTGACAGTATCATGGATTTGTATTTGCAGAGCAAATGATGGATGGTTGAGTAATATAAATAAAGTAATGGCAAGGTACTTAAAGCGCATATTCCTTAGTATGTGATTTTATGTTGATTAATCATAAGTGTCTGAAACTAATGACCCTGTAAAAGTATTATTAATTTTCTTTAAAATCTCTGTTTTTTAACGGATATCAAAAATTTCATTGCATCTATAATCTAAATCATTTTAAAGATCTTTATTCAAAATCTAATTATTCTTCAAACTTATCCAGATGACCTAAAAGACCAGTTAATCCTCCAGTATGGATAACTAATATTTTACTGCCAGGATTGAAGTAATCTTTTTTTATAAGATCATAAATGGCAAAAAAAAGCTTCCCTGTGTAAGTAGGTTCAATCATTATCCCGGTTTTACTGATGAACTTTTTAATAAAGTTTATTAATTCGGGTTTTGACTTAGCATAGCCTGAAAAGTGATAATCTTGATGGAAGGTTATTTTATTTGAGTCAACTCCCCAACTTATGAGGTCGGACTTTAAAAAATCAGATCCTTTTAATACAGGGACGGCGTGAATCTGCGTGTTTAAATGGTTCATTTCGACACCATTTAATATTCCTGCAGCTGTTGTTCCTGTACCAGAAGCCACAAAAATATGATCATATATTTGATTTAATTCAGTTATGATTTCAGTACAGCCTAAAATCCCCAATTTTGATCTTCCGCCTTCATCAATAAATAAAGAATTCTCCTCTGAAAAAGCGCTGTTAAATAAGTCTCGTTTATTTCTGTATGATTCACGATCTACAAACTTTAGTTTCATGCCAAATAACTTGGCCATACTTAGTACCGGATTATTAATTTCTTCTCCTCTAATAAAAGCAGTCGAACTGAAACCGAATTCTGCGGCAGCGGCTGCCGTAGCCAAAATGTGATTTGACCAAGCACCTCCAAATGTTACTAAATTATTTATATCATGTTCTTTAGCATAATTTATCTGATGTTTTAGTTTACGCCATTTATTTCCTGAAATAAAGGGGTGGATTTTATCATCTCGTTTGATAAATAAGGAAATGTTTTTTTCTGAGACTTCAGAATCTATTATTTCTTCTTCCGGGCTATAAATATGAAATGGATTAAGCATAATGTAAAATTAGGCTTTTTTATTACTGGAATTAGAATCACTATAAAAATGCTACTTTTGCAACATGGTTGATCATCTGGATAACGAACAAGAAGAACAGGAATTATTTGAGCACTTAAGAATTGTTGCAGATAAGGGGCAAGCCTTATTACGTATCGATAAATTCTTAATGAATAGAGTAGAGAATACCTCAAGAAATCGCATTCAAAATGCTATAGATGCGGGTACTGTGATGGTGAATGATAAAGTTGTCAAGGCCAGCTATAAAGTGAAGCCATTTGATATAATTACAGTAGTGCTACCAGACCCACCTAGAGATACGGAAGTTTATCCGGAAGATATCCCTTTGGATATTTTCTATGAAGATGACGATGTCTTATTGGTTAATAAACAGGCAGGTATGGTTGTTCACCCAGGGTTTAATAATTATACAGGAACGCTTGTTAATGCGTTGACTTTTTATCTAAGTCAGCTTCCTACAATGGCTGGAAATACAGGGCGGCCGGGGCTTGTGCATAGGATAGATAAGGATACATCAGGCTTGTTGATCATTGCTAAAAATGAATTGTCTATGACTTTTCTGGCAAAGCAATTTTATGAACATAGTATTGCAAGGAAATATGTTGCTTTGGTTTGGGGAGATATTGCAGAAGATGGGACCGTTTCAGGTTATATAGGGAGAAATCTGAGAGATCGTCGTATTATGGAGCTGTATGACGATGAAGAAAAAGGTAAATGGTCTGTTACTCATTATAGGGTATTAGAAAGATTAGGTTATGTAACCTTAATAGAATGTGAATTAGAAACAGGGAGGACTCATCAGATACGTGCACATATGAAATCAATCGGACATCCCTTATTTAATGATGAATCATATGGCGGAAATAAAATTTTAAAAGGCACTTCTTTCACGAAATACAAACAATTTGTGGATAATGCTTTTTCTTTGCTCCCTCGTCAAGCTTTGCATGCCAAGAGCTTAGGGTTTATTCATCCTAAAACAAAAGAAAATTTATATTTCGAAGTACCAATGCCGGAAGATTTCCGTTTAGCATTAGAGAAATGGAGAAGTTACAGCTCATATAATCAAAATTTAGATTCTTAAAATATTTATGCCAGTACATTATATAAATTACAATGGTACAGTAGTACCTCATGATATGCCAATATTAAATGCTGATAATAGAGCTTTTAGATATGGAGACGGAATTTTTGAGACGATGCTATGGAAAGATGGTGATATTCGTTTTATTGATCTGCATTTAGATCGGTTGCAAGAAAGTTTAAATATGCTTCATTTTGATGAAGCAGACCAGTTTGATGCTTATTTTATTCGCAGTAAAGTGGAAGAACTTTTGCGGAAAAATAATATGGTTGGTCAACAAGCCCGAGTTAGACTGATTGTTTTCCGAGAGGGTGCAGGTTTGTATGGTCCGGATAGTAATAAAGCGGGATATATTCTTCAGGTAGATCGTAAACCTGAAAGTTTGAGGGACAAAAAGACGGGATTAATTATTGATGTATATACTGAATATAAAAAGCCTTATAGTGAGCTGTCTAAGATTAAATCAAATAATGCATTGATTTATGTGATGGCTGGAAATTTTAAAAAGAAAAATGCTTTTGATGAAGTCATGATTTTGAATCAATCCGGTAATTTATGTGAAGGGTTGGCATCCAATATTTTTGTGTTTTATGAAAAAGTACTTTATACGCCTGCGTTATCTGAAGGATGCATAGCCGGAGTAATGAGAAGGGTAGTAATGGATATGGCCCAGGAACAGGGAATTGACGTTGTGGAAGCCGAGATAAAACCAGAGATTATGAAAGTGGCGGATGAGATATTTTGTACGAATGCTGTAGAAGGAATTCAGTGGGTAATGGGATATAAACATAAACGATATTTCAATAAACTATCAAGAATCTTTCAGGAAAGATTACAATCGTGGTCTTATGAAACCGAGGAATAATAATTCTATAAAATCTTATTTTACTGAATTAACTTTTTAATCATGACAATCTGACCTAAATGGTAGTAAGCATGTTCAATCTGAGCTTCAATATTTCTATAGTAAGTTCCATACTTAGGATCAAAGAAGGTTGCTGATATTTGTTGTTCGGATAACTGTTCAACAAAGCTTGCAAATACTTCCGCTTCTTGGAAAAGTTCAGATCTAAGCGCATTCCATTCACTCTCATTGTGTAATGGTGGACAGTTGAAACTTAAATTATCTTTTATAACCAGGTTCCCTGATCTAAAGAAATCATTAATACCGGAGATGTAGTATTTAATATGGAAACAAAGATCACAGATTCTATTTAAATTTTTCACTTGAGTTGTTGCCTCATCAAAGTCAGTCTGAAGAAGTTCCTTTTTCCAATTCGTATTAGCGATCCAGGTGCCGTTTAGTATAACTTCCCGGAATCTATTTGCTAAATCAAGGGTTAGATTATTTGGCATTTTATAATGATTTATACATTTAAGATAAGAGAAATAAACAAAAAAGTAAAGGTGTCCCAATCTTTTCAGGACACCTTACTACCCATAAAAAGAATAGTGTGATTTTAAGCTTACCAATCAAAAATTGATTGCCCCGGTTTATTCTTTTACTACTTCAACATTTACAGTTATAGCTACTTCTGGAGCGACTGCGTCTATACCAGCTGGTGTTTTATCAGCATAATTAATATGGTAGTCAAATCGATTGATCTTTGTCGTTGCAGTAAATCCTGCACGAGTTTTCCCCCAAGGATCTAAAATAATTCCATTGTTTTGGACTACATCGAAAGTTACCTGTTTAGTCACGTCTTTAATGGTTAAATCTCCTGTTAATTCAAAATTTCCATTTGCAGTCTTTTTTAATGTTGCATTTTTTAGGCTCATTTTGGGAAATTTCTCAACGCTAAAGAAATCATCACTTTTTAAATGATTGTTTCTGGCTTCTACTCTGGTGTCAATACTATTTACATCGATATCAAAGTTGACAGTTGCATTTTCAAAGCTTGTTGAATCTTTAGTTTCTACTTGTCCCTCTAATTTTGTGAATTGACCATCAACAAATGCTATTCCTAAGTGTTTAATTTCAAAACGAGCATTCGTATGGGCAGGATCAACAGACCATTTTATCTGGGCGATGGAGATATTGCTGATTAATAAGAATGATGCCAAAAGGCTGAAAAATGTTCTCATGATAAATAAATTTAATATTGTTTTCAATATGTTTATGCAAAGGTTAGAATTATCAAAGTGCTGTACATTGATCTATGTTAATAAATGCCGTTTTTAATCATTTTGTTTTCATCGAGTTTAAATGAGGCTAATTATCTACAAAAAATAATAGATTGATAATCTGCGTTCTCTAAAGCAGAAATTAAATATATTTTGTGCTATTTAATAAGAAAAGGTAATTATTACTGTTGTTAATAAAGTGAATCAAAATTTTTACGGAACAGAAGTTAAACAGGAGTGTTAGAAATAAAAATAATTTTAAATCAAATATTCCTTAATGTAGTTGGTATATATGATAAATGAAATGGATGTAGAAATATTAGAAGCAGTAAAAAGATCTGACACTGTATATCTTGAGAAGTGTCTTGATTCTTCAAATATTAATAAAATAAATGCAGGTTCTCAAAGCCTTTTGATGATGGCCACCTATCAGAAAGATTATGAAATGGCTTTGTTTTTGGTTAAAAAAGGTGCTAATCCTAATCAACAGGATGAAGCTTTAAATAGTCCATTTTTATATGCAGGGGCATCTGGTTATTTAGATATGGTTAAGTTGTATTTAGCCTATGGAGCGAGATTTGATACTTTTGATAGCTTTAATAACACTGCACTGATTGCCGCAGTGGAAAAAGGGCAAGTAGATGTTGTTCGATTACTGGCAAATACTAAAAACTTTCCGATAGACCATATCAATAAGTTTGGACGAACCGCTTTATTACAGTCTGTAATTTTGGATGGAGATGATCAAGATCAAATAGAAATAGTTAGTATTTTGTTAAAAGCAGGTGCTGATAAAAATATTTCTGATCCTGAGGGGAAGTTGCCGATAGAATATGCAAAGGATAAAGGGGTTACTGAAATAATTAGTTTGTTGTTGTAACAGTAAAACTGCAACTAATATTTTAAGTACTCAGTATTTTAATAAGCTTTTCTCTCTTATGTGTTTTATTTATCTCATCGATTCTTGAAAGGATTGTTTTTTTAAAAAGAGGGATGTCTGCTGGTTTTATCTTTCGGATTACTAATTTGGTATACTTGGACAATTCTTTTGGAAAGCATACAATAAGTTGAGTAATTAATTGAGAGTAGGCTTTTGGATAATATGATGAATGATCTAATAATTTTGCTAAAATTCTTATAAAAGTCTTTTTAGTTCTTAGCAGCCCATGTGTAGCTATATCCTCTAGAACTATAAGGTTTTTGTAAATATTATCAATTTGATGATCTGAAATTGTTTTTATGGCAAGCATTGCGCCATCTTGAAGTTTGATATTCTTACTTGTTAGGGCCTCCATTAAATCTGAAAAATAAGGCTTTATCAGATGAGGATTTAAGATTCCAATTTTATAAATAACTTTAATACAATCATTTTGGATTTCTTTTTGATTGCTTTTGATTAATGCAATCAATTCTTTGACTGATTGAACATCATTAGATTCTACAATTTTGAGCGCCAATCTCCTGTTAGGTTTGTCACTTCGACTACTCTGGGAGTGGTGCGAGCTTCTTTTTATCATAATTAAGGAAGTTTTGGTGGAATGAATTTACGATAATTTTTATTGAAAAACAGATGATTTTGTGAGAAATAACCGTCAAGAAAAATTAATAATAGAATGGGTTAAAATTAAAATAATTCGGGTAATTGATTTTCGTTTGCTAACTTATAGCAGCGGTTTTAGAGGTTAAATCATTCATTCCATATGAAGCATATAAATGGATTTCAAAAGATAAAAAGAGTTGGTCAAATTCTCAAGATATTGTCGAAACACGGTTTTGATGAAATTGTATCAAGGTCTAATTTAGATAGGATCTTGCCAGATAGCTTTCTTTTTTGGAACAATCATGCCCGAAAGGTTTTTGAGGAAGATTTTAATATACGTGTTCGGTTAGCGATTGAAGAACTTGGTCCAACATTCATTAAACTTGGGCAGTTACTTAGTAACCGTCCGGATATTATTCCTAAGGATCTTCAGGAAGAACTTGTTAAGCTTCAGGATGATGTGGCTTATCAAAAAATTGATATCAAGGCATGGTTAGAAAAAGAGCTAGAAATAAATATAGATGAACATTTCCTTTCCATAGATCCTGAACCTATCGCTTCAGCTTCAATTGCTCAGGTTTATCGGGCAACGTTGATAAATGGTAAAGAGGTGGTTTTAAAGATTAAACGCCAAGATATTGATGAGATCATTCAAGCAGATTTAGATTTTATAAAAGATCTCGTGAAATTACTTCAAAGAAAATATGAGGTTGTTTATAAGATGAATCTCTATCAAATTGTACTTTCATTCGAAAGTTCATTGCTGAACGAATTGTCCTTCACCAATGAATTAAACAATATAGAGCGCTTTAGAAGAAATTTTGTAGGAAATGACAATATCTATATTCCAAAAGTTTACAGAAAGTACAGTACGGATACACTTATCTGCCTAGAGTATATAGATGGGGTTAAAGTGAATGATCTCGTTGGATTTGAAACATATGGTTTGTATCCCAAATCAGTGTTACAGAATGTGTTGGATTTATACTTGGAGCAGGTCTTATTACATGGGTTTTTTCATGCTGATCCGCATCCTGGGAATGTTTTTGTTAACCGAAAGGGGCAAATTGTTTTTATTGATTTTGGCGCAATGGGTTTTATGATTCCTGAAGACAGGAATATCATCGAGTCAATGGTGTTGGATTTTTTAGCTAACGATGCAAAAGGTTTAATAAAAAACATCAAAAAATTAGCTATTATGCATCATATTGAAGATGAAAGAAGACTTGAACGAGATGCCTATGAGATTTTTGAAATGATAAAACAAAATGCTTTAGATGATATTGATATTTCAGTTATGCTCCAAAAGCTGAATATTGTATTACAAAGCAATCATATTCTTCTGCCAGACTTTGTTTATTTGTTATTGCGGGGAGTGTCAATTTTAGAAGGGACAGGAAGGCAATTAGATGCTGACTTGAATGTGCCGGAAAGTATTGAACCATTTGCAAAAAAAATTGCTGAGCAGAAATTCTCTTCCGAATATATAATTAAACAATTAAAAGAGAAAGCAAAGTTTGCAAAGGATGTATTAACAGAGGTTCCTTTAGATTTATTAACTATTCTTGAAAAAGTAAAAGATGATAAAATTACTGTAAACCATAAGATGCAGGATTTTGATAATCTTCAATTAATCTTACATCGTATGGGCAATAAATTTTTATTATCTATTCTAGCGATGACTTTTGGGGTGGGGGCCAGTATTCTTGCTCACGGACGAGTAGGTTATTTATTATGGGGAATACCAGTGTTATCTTGGTTTGGATTTATAATGAGTTTCATATTGTGTTTTGCTCTATTAAGTCATCTATATAAGAGTAAATAAGATATTTATAATCGAATATTTAAATAAAAGCTTCAAATAATATTGAAGCTTTTATTTATTAGAATATTTGTTTAAGATGCTTATAATTTGATTTGATAGTTTCAAAAACTTCATCCATTCTTCCACCAAGTATAAGTTTAGCCATACTCTCCGTCATTCCCATTACCTGATTTTTGGTAATATGAGCGGGCATGGCTAATGCACTTGGATTCGTGAAAATATTTAGAAGGAATGGTCCCTGGACTTTAAATGCTTCAACAATTGCCGTTTTTGCTTCTTCAGGTTTATGTATATTTAAAGCTGGAATCCCAAAAGCTTCTGATACTTTGGCAAAATCAGGATTTAGCATATCCGTTTCATTATCTACAAGGCCCGCTACTTGCATTTCTAATTTAACCATTCCCAAAGCTCTGTTATTGAAAATAATTAATTTAATGGGCAGTTTATATTGTTTTATTGTTGCAAGGTCACCTAGTAGCATAGATAATCCACCATCACCGCACATGGCAATGATCTGTCTATCTGGATTAGCTAATGCGGCGCCAATAGCCATAGGCATCGCATTGGCCATACTACCATGGTTAAAAGATCCTAGGAGTTTCCGATCACCTTTTTGATGTATATATCTTGCACCCCAGACACAAGTCATCCCTGTATCCATAGTAAAAATAGCATTTGAGTCAGCAGCATCATTCATTATATTAGCTATATATTCAGGTTGAATTGCATTTTCAGAACCATAATCTTCTACATATTGATGTAAACTCTCTTCAACTTTTTTATAGAATTTTCCAAATGATTCTAAGAATGAAAGGTCTTCTTTATCCTGTAATAGAGGTATTAAAGCTCTGATCGTTTCCTTTATATCGCCTACAACACCCACATCTAATTTACATCGTCTTCCTAATCTTTCTTCTGCAAGATCTATTTGGATAATTTTGTTATCTGATGGCATAAATTCATCATAAGGCATATCCGTACCAAGCAATATGAGCACATCTGCTTCGTTCATCGCTTGATAGCACGATGGAATTCCCAAGAGTCCTGTCATTCCTATATCATAAGGAGCGTCGAGCTGCGCATTCATTTTCCCTCGGAAACTATAACCGACAGGAGCTTTTAGTTTTTGTGCTAATTGTTTTAATTCTTCTCTTGCACCAATTGCTCCTATACCTGCGTATAAGGTGATTGTTTTTCCTTGATTAATGAGGTCTGCAATAGTATTTAATTCATGATCTGAGGGTCTTATAATTGGGTTACATCGATAAACCTTTGTGGAAGTATGAGTTTCATGAGCATTAAGTTCAGAAACGTCTCCCGGAAGACCTATTACACTGACACCTTTGTTTGAAATAGCATGTTGAATAGCAGATTGAATAATGCGAGGAGCTTGTTCGGCAGTAGTAATCAATTGATTATACCCACTACAATCATCAAATAATTTATAGGTATTAGTTTCTTGAAAATATCCCATTCCCATCTGATGAGTTGGGATAGTTGAGGCGATGACAATCATTGGAACATGTGCACGATGTGCCTCATAAACTCCATTGATCAAGTGTACATGACCAGGACCACAACTTCCGGCACAACATGCCAAGCCATCGAGTTCTGCTTCTGCTGCGGCAGCGTATGCGCCAACCTCTTCATGTCTGACATGTATCCACTTTAGTCGACCATCTTTTCTAACGGCTTCATTGAAAAAATTTAAACTATCACCGGTTACCGCATATATACGTTTTACTCCGGCATCTACTAACATATCTACTAATTGTTCTGCTACGATCTTGGCCATATCTTTTAATTTTCACTTCATTTGAATAAACTGTACTTTTAAATAACAGAACATCAGGTGTTTAGTTTATAAAAAACAAAAAAGCGGCCATAGGCCGCTCTATCGAAGTATATAGTAATTATTATTTTTAAAACTTATAAGTTACTCCAGCTCCAAGAACCTGTCTTACCTGTAAACCAGGACCATTTGTTCCGTTGCTTCTAGGTACATCAATATTATCGTCGTAAATCAATTGAACCGCGGCATTCACGGTAATAAGTTTATTGACTTGCATGGCAAGGTTGGCTAAATAATCTACATCCACATTTTGAGGATCCTCTAAATAATTGGAATAAAGCTTTAAAATATTCTCTAATGAGATATTCTCCATTAAATTTACTTTGTAGTAAGCATCTAAAGATGCACCAAATTCATTCCTGGAGAATTTATCGACATCGACATCATAACGAGGTCTAAGACTTTCTGCGCCAACCATAATAAATCTAGCTGATGCAGGCGAGAAATTAATTTTAAAATTATCAGATTCTTTATAAGCAATACCAGGACCGAAACTTAAAAATGCCGGAGCAAAAGGAGCAGATATTTTTTGGCCTCGGGTGGTTCCGTCATATTCATAACCATTAGCGAATTGGGTGTTGAAGTTTAAGAAAAAGGTATATAACCATCTCTCCGCTGCCTGATAACCTAATAAACTATTAAGAGCGAAGCGGTCGTCATTTTTTCTCCAATCTGTTTCCTTTTGATAAGTCTGTCCGTAGGCAGCGATTAATTTGTTATCCCAACTCCATTTGTCTTTTTTATAGTTGAAATCATAATTGAAAATTAGGTTTCCTGCCATAGAGTTAACACCTCCAGCAGCCCAATTAGAAAACGAACTTTGATTAATTAAAAAAGTGTTTTCCCCTTTAATAGTCCAAACTTTTGTGCTGTCAACAGGTACTTCTTGAGTTTCAGTTGTTTCTTGTCCAAAGGCTTGAAAAGTTACAAGAGAAACTGTTGATAAAAAAGCAAGTTTTAATACATTCATTTTTAAAACGTTTAATTATTTGAATAGTTGTGAAATTTGCGGGGCTAAATTATTAAAAATGTATTTTTTATCAAGCTTGATTCAGGATTTGTTACCTATAATTCTTAATGATTTTTATTGAAAGACGAGGAAAATCGTTGTTTAGACAATTAAAAAGGGTTTTTATGTCTTTTTTTGATTTATTAAGAAAATATTGAAAATTACATTCAATTGTAACTTTTTCTATATTTTAATATTTAAACAATAAAATATTTCAAAATAAGTGTTTGTTTTTTTTTATATTGAAAGTGATAATATTTATACGATAATTTGTTGACCTTACTTTTATATTTTGACATTTTAAAGTTTATTTGATGAGCTTTTTTTAAAGTCTAAAAATCACCAGGATACAGATTTAATTTAGATAGATTTCGTCAATTGTATTTGGAAATCAAGCTGTAAGGTTTGCGCTACAAATTAATAAATACTACCGTATAAATAGATAATTCGATCTGTTCCCCTTCAATATTGTCTTAAATTTGTATCGAATTAATATGGATTTAGCTTGGATAATTTAATTATCAATCACGCTATTTAACACGTAAACAAAATTAGATGGAGTTTATTATTCTACTGGTACCGTTCTTATTAGCAATTTTATTAGGGAAGATTATTATCCCCTATATTATGTTAATAACCTATAGAAAGCGGTTGTTTGATCCAGTGGACGACAGAAAAGTTCACCAAAATATCATCCCAAGATTAGGGGGTGTTGCTTTTGTGCCCATTCAGTGTTGTTTATTAGCTATTACGGTGGTCTTAGTTTATAAGATAAACTTTATAAATTTAGAAATTGTGACTTGGGAAGTGTTTCCTACGTTTATCATGTTGATTTGTGGTTTAGTAATTCTATATATAATAGGAATAGCTGATGATTTAATAGGGGTAAGTTATAAATGGAAATTTGTAGCTCAAATCTTAGTAGCCTGTTTGTTTCCTTTATCAGGACTTTGGATAAATGATTTATATGGATTATTGTTTTTAACCTATTTGCCATTTTGGATTGGAATCCCTTTGACAATATTTGTAGTAGTTCTCATTATAAATGCTATTAATTTAATCGATGGATTAGACGGTTTATGTTCAGGTCTTGTTGGTGTCGGTTGTTTGGTTTTAGGGACTTTATTTGCTTATTATCATGCTTGGATACACGCATTATTGGCTTTTATAACTACAGGAATATTGATTTCATTCTTTTATTATAACGTATTTGGAGCTTCAAAAAGAAGAAGAAGGATATTTATGGGAGATACTGGGAGTATGACCTTAGGTTATACAATGGCATTTTTAGCGATCAGTTTTGCGATGAATAATAAAAGTATTAAACCATTTTCTGAGGGTGCTATAGTGGTTGCATTTTCTACCTTAATTGTTCCGGTATTTGATGTTGTAAGAGTAATTTTTATTAGATGGTTTAAAGGATTACCTTTATTTAAGGCCGATCGTAGCCATTTACATCACAAATTACTACGTTCAGGAATGTCTCATAAGAAAGCAATGATGTCAATTATTGGACTTTCTTTATTTTTCTGTGCCTTTAATATTGTCTCAGTACAATACATTAGTAATAATATTGTTGTTCTTCTTGATTTAGTTCTTTGGTTTTTATTGACATTGGTGTTTAATTATGTTGTAAGTAAAAAAAAATTGAAGCAGGAAAGTGGGATCGAAAGAGCTAAGGAAAAAGACATAATTAAAGATGGAAAATTACCATATTCCTTTAATGAACAGATATAACTTTTATTTTTATAGATGAATATAGCCATTATCGGTGGATCAGGTTTTGTAGGTAGCAAACTATTAAAAAAATTATTTGAGACATCAAATTACAACCTTATCAATATTGATAAACAAGAGAGTGCTGATTTTCCACAAATTACCAGAATAGGGAATGTGATGGATAAAGAACAGTTGATTAATTTATTAAAAGGTCAGGATGTTGTGATTTTATTGGCCGCAGAACATAGGGATGACGTCTCCCCAACCTCATTATACTATGATGTCAATGTGCAAGGAATGAAAAATACCTTGGCGGCGATGGAAATAAATGGAATCAGCAGGATTGTTTTTACCAGTTCAGTTGCTATTTATGGATTAGACAAAGATAATCCTGATGAATCTTTCCCTGCCGATGCATTTAATCATTATGGCAAAAGTAAATGGGAAGCAGAGCAGGTTCTTCAGCAATGGTATAAGACTCATTCGAATTGGAATATCAATATAGTAAGACCCACAGTGATTTTTGGTGAAGGAAACAGAGGGAATGTTTTTAATTTATTGAACCAAATAGCTTCCGGAAAATTTATGATGATTGGTGATGGTAAAAACCAAAAATCTATGTCGTATGTTGGGAATGTAATTGCATTTTTAAAGTTCTTGATTGAAGAAAAAAGACAAGGATATAATGTATACAATTATGTTGATAAGCCTGATTTTACAACTAATGATTTGGTATATCATACAGGAGAGATATTAAACAAGAATATACCTACGACACATATACCATATTGGCTTGGTATGTTAGGTGGCTATGGGTTTGATTTACTAGCGTATGTGAGTAGAAAAAAGCTAACCATTAGTTCCGTTCGCGTAAAGAAGTTTTGCGCAGTTACGAAATATGACTCAACCAAAGCAATGTCATCAGGGTTTGTTCCGCCTTTTACCATGGAGGAAGGATTAAGGAGGATGTTAAACACAGAATTTGGTAATTGAAATAAAATTTTCATATTTAAAATTAAATAATGGAATTATAAGTAATGGGGCTAAAAGAACAGGCTGCAAAAGGGGTATTTTGGGTTTTCGCGGAACAGTTTGGGTCTCAGATTATAGGTTTTATAATTAATCTGGTCTTAGCCCGAGCATTATTACCCTCTGATTTTGGAACCATTGCCTTGTATGGGGTAATTATGAGTATTGCTGCTGTTATAATCAATGGGGGTTTAACTAGTAGTTTAATAAGAGCACAACAAATCGACGAACAGGATTTGTCTACAGTCTTTTGGTTTAATTTTGGAGTAAGCTTAATACTTTACACCATAATATTTTTTATTGCCCCTTTAGTTACTGATTTCTATGAAATCCCTGTGCTAACTCCATTAATAAGAACCTATGCCATAATATTAATTATTGACTCATTTGCCGGTGTACAAGTTACGAAGGTCATTAAAGAAATGCAGTTTAAAACTGCATTTAAAATTCAGCTTCCTTCTATGGTTGCGGGTGGCATATCAGGAATTTATTTTGCAACACATGGTTTTGGTGTCTGGTCTTTAATATATTCCTCTTTAATACAAAACTTTGTATATACTTTACAGTATTGGTTATATAGCGATTGGAGACCAACGTTTACTTTTGATATGGAAAAGTTTAAATATCATTTTACTTTCGGTGTTAAAATGACGGCTTCATCCTTATTAGATACTATTTTTAATAATTTATACAATATTATAATCGGAAAGAAATTTTCACCAACTCAATTAGGTTTCTATAATCGAGCTGACTCCTTAAAACAATTACCCATTACTAATATTGCCGGAGCTTTGAACCGAGTAACATATCCTTTATTTGCTAAATTAGCGGATGATGATGTCGCTTTAAAAAAATACTATAAAAATATTATTTTGGTTGTTATGTTTTTAATTGCACCATTATCAGTTTTAATGGTGGTGATGGGAGAACCTCTAATTAGATTTTTATTAACAGAGAAATGGATGCCTTCTGTACGTTATTTTCAAATATTATCAATTGGTGGTTTGTTTTACCCAATTCATGCCTATAACTTGAATATTTTACAGGCTAAGGGGCGATCGGATTTATATCTCAAAATAGAAATTATAAAAAAAATAGTCATCGTTATTGTTATTCTATCATGTCTGCCATTTGGTATGATTGGATTGGTTTGGGGAAGTGTGATAATTTCAATAGTAACGGTATTTATAAATACTCATTATACCTCAAAATTCTTAGATTATTCTGTAATTAATCAATTGTTAGATATATTCCCAAGTATATTTAAAGCTTTGACTATAGGTGCATTGATTTATTTAATAGATAATTATTTATTATTTAAATATACTGATTTATGGAGATTAATTGTTTCTGTCTCTTTGTATTTATCAACTTATTTTGGACTAGCATTTTTATTACGTTCTAAAGAATTATTTATAGTTCTTGATCTTATTAAAACAAAGGATAAAAATGAAAAACCTTAATTAACGAAAAATTCTCATTGGCACATTTAAATTTAAATGATATAAACTTGTGTAGAGGGATTTCTATATAAAAGAATAAAAATAATATAATGAGGTGCCTGACCTTATTTCTAAGATTTCTGGAAGAATTTTTGTCAATAATTTCGATCATTTTGAAAGTTAAATTATACAAAAGGTTCTTTCTAACATCAAATATACTATGAAAGACGTTAAAACAATTGCATTTTATTTGCCACAATTTCACCCAATTCCTGAGAATGATGAGTGGTGGGGAAAAGGGTTTACAGAGTGGACTAACGTTGCGAAGGCAAGACCAATGTTTAAAGGTCATTATCAACCTCATATTCCGGCAGATTTAGGATTTTATGATTTACGTGTTTCGGAAACTAGGGAAGCCCAGGCAAACTTGGCTAAAGCGTATAATATTTCGGCATTTTGCTATTGGCATTATTGGTTTGGAAATGGTAGAAGGATCCTTGAACGTCCCTTTGAAGAGGTGATAAAGAGTGGTAAACCTGATTTCCCGTTTTGTTTGGCTTGGGCAAATGAAAGTTGGAGTGGAATATGGCATGGTAATCCCAAAACTGTACTAGTTGAACAGGTTTATCCTGGAAAGGAAGATTATATAAATCATTTTTACACAATTTTACCAGCTTTCAAAGACTCTAGATATTTTAAAGTAGATGGAAAACCATTATTTATGGTATATAAGCCTATGGATATTCCTGACTTATCACTATTTATTAAAGTATTCAGAGAATTGGCTAAAGAAAATGGACTTGAAGGACTACACTTAGTAGCAACAAATGTTGATCCGGATTGGAATACTAAAGAGTATGGATTTGATGCATTAACACCAGCTGTTCATACGAAAGATAGCTATTTAAGATCTGCTAATAAGCTTGTAGACCTGTATAGAAGAGCAAAAACAAGTAGACTGAATAAATATTATAAGAGGATATTTAAAAAACCAACGCGGATTTATAATTATAAAGACGCTATTCAGGAATTCAATGAGGATGCAGGTGATAATATTTATTATCCAACAGTAATCCCAAATTGGGATAATAGTCCGAGAAGCGGAGTCAATGGATTTGTATTGCATAATTCTACACCTGCTTTGTTTAAGAAAGCCATGAGGAATGCGGTGCGTATGGTTAATAAATATAATCCTGAGAATCGTATTGTATTTATTAAATCATGGAATGAATGGGCAGAAGGCAATCATTTAGAGCCAGATCTAAAGTTCGGTCATCAGTATCTAGAGGTTGTCAAGGAAGTCCTACAAACAGAACTATAATGGAGTAAATTGATGGATTTAAGATGATGTTTATTTAATTTTCCCACAGATTTTAAATAAACATGATACCAGTAACAAAACCATTTATACCCCCAATAAATGAATATAAGGATTATCTAGATGGTATTTGGACCAGAAATTGGCTTACTAATATGGGACCTCTCGCAAGCAAATTAGAGATGGTTTTAAAAGATTTCTTAGGATTAAATCATTTATTGTATGTGACGAATGGTACTGTTGCCCTACAGATGGCTATCAAGGCTTTGGGCTTACATGGAGAGATTATAACGACACCATTTTCCTTTGTTGCTACGACTTCTTCCATTGTTTGGGAAGGATGTACTCCTAGATTTGTTGATATAGATCCAACATCTTTAAATATTGATGCTTCCAAAATCGAGGAAGCGATTACTCCACATACTTCCGCCATTCTGGCTACTCATGTGTATGGTAACCCATGTGATGTTGAAATGATTGATCGTATTGCTAAGAAACACGATCTAAAAGTTATTTACGATGGAGCACATGCATTTGGTGTAAAAGTTAATGGAAAATCAATTTTCGAATATGGAGATATTTCTACATGTAGTCTACATGCGACTAAACTCTATCATAGTGTTGAAGGCGGACTAATCATTACGAAAGACCCAAATTTGCTAAAAAAAATGGCTCAGATGCGCAATTTTGGTATTTCAGGATATAGCAGCTTTTCCGATTTAGGTATTAATGGTAAGAATTCAGAATTCCATGCGGCAATGGGTTTAGTTAACTTTAAATGGTTAGATAGAATTATTAATAGAAGACTCGATATATGTAAGAAATATGAAGACAATCTAAAAGGATTTAAAGCCAAACGACCTGCTTGGCATATAAATTCGAACCAAAATGGATCTTATTTAGCCTATATTCTAGAATCAGAAGAATTATTGCTTAAGGTAAAATCGGAATTAGATAAGGCGGAAATTTTTACCCGTCGTTATTTTTATCCAAGCCTGGCTTCAAATCTTCCTTATTTAGATCCATTGCTGCTTGAAGTGACTGATGATATCTCTAAAAGAGTATTATGTTTACCTTTATATTATGAATTGACAGATGATGAAATTGATTGGATCTGTCGATTAATTTTACGTATACAAAATAATTAATAGATGTTAATTTTTGGAGCGAAAGGACTAGCAAAGGAAATACTTGAAGTTTGTTTAGAGAAAGAAAATAGAGATGACTTGGTCTTCTACGATGATGTATCGATAGATTTACCACCAAAATTGTATAATGAATTTTCTATAATCCGAAGTTTCAATGAAGCTGAGTCATATTTTAAACATGTCGATGACAGATTTGCGATAGGAATAGGTGGGCCAACATTAAGAAAAATGAATTGTGAAAAATTAGAAATGTTAGGAGGAATACCACATACTATTATTTCTAAAAAAAGTCACATTGGATCTTTTGGAATAACAATAGGAGTGGGGACGAACATTATGATCCACTCAGTAATAACAAATGATATAAAAATTGGTAAAGGAGTTTTGGTGAATCAAATGAGCTCAATTGGACACGACGTAGTTATAGGAGATTTTGTGGAAATTTGCCCTGGTGTTTCGATATCAGGAAATTGTAGAATAGGAGACTTGAGTTTTTTAGGTACAAATTGTACTATCCTGCCAAATGTAATTATCGGAGATAGAGTAATAGTAGGTGCAGGCTCTGTTATTAATAAAGATATACCGGATGACTGTACTGTGGTGGGCGTTCCTGGAAAAATTATTAAATCGAATAAAATTTGATTCTTATTCAAAGTACTTTAAAACATGATTGAAATAACGACTGTTTTATAAAAATTAATCATTAATAACACACAAACACAATTAATAAAATTTAGAATGTATTGTTATGCAAAGACAGAAAATAGGTGTAATGCAACCATATTTTTTCCCCTATTTAGGTTATATCAGTTTAATAAAAAATACTGACAGATTTATCTTATTGGATACAGTTCAGTTTATTCGGCAAGGATGGATCGAAAGAAATAGAATATTAAAACAAAGGGAAGGTTGGCTGTATATAAAAGTGCCACTTAAAAAGAGTAATGGCAGATCCACATTAATTAAAGATTGCATTTTAGATAATTCTCAACCATGGCGAGAAAAGATTTTAGATCAATTAGTTATTTATAAAAAAATTGCGCCTTATTATCAACAAACTATTGACTTATTGAAGAAAATTTTTGCAAAAGACTTTGAGAATATTGCCACTTTGAATAAGCATATTTTAACCGAATTATGTAATTATTTAGGGATTAAGAGGGAAATAGCTATTTTTTCAGAAATGGGTCTTACCATAGAGAAACCTCTGGATTCGGATGAATGGGCATTAAATATTTGTAAATCGATTGGTTCAAATCTCACCTATATTAATCCTATTGGAGGTCAGTCCTTTTTTAATAAGGATAAGTATTTGGCAGCAGACATTGATTTATGTTTTCATAAAGTAGATTTAAAAAATTATAAGCAAGGTTACCGTGAATTTGAACCTGGTCTTTCGATTTTAGATGCACTAATGTTTAATACAAAAGAAGATATCCACGAAATGTTAGATCAGTGCCATTTAGTGTAAAATGTGTGCTATTTTATTGACTTTTAATATTTGAAATATCTCGTTCTATTAAATTAATTAGGCCGATTGTCTAGAAGAATGGAAACAAAAGATGAATTAATCGATGTATCAGTATTAATGACCACTTATGGTCATGAGGACTTTATTTTAGAGGCTATAGTTGGTGTCTTAAATCAAAAGTTTAATGGAAATATCGAATTGACAATCTCAAATGATTCTTCACCAGATCAAACTCATGAGTTAATCGAGGATTTTATGAAGTCAATTGATTTACCGACAAATATTAAAATCAGATATGTAAAACAAGAAAAAAATTTAGGCGCAATAAATAATTTTCTTTGGCTAATTGATCAGGTTAAAGGTGAATTTATTGCTATATGTGAAGGGGATGACTTCTGGTCAAATCCATATAAACTTGATCATCAAGTTGATTTTTTAAGAAATAATGAAGAGTATTCTATTGTTTTCTCAAATGTTCAAGTATTAATTGAAAGTGGAAAGTTTAATCAAGAAAATGAATTAAAACCAGTTTGTGAATCTAGAGAATATAAGGGGGAAGAAATTTTAGCAGATTGGATAGCACATACATCTACGTTTTTAATTAGAAATTCTAAAAAAATGAGTGATTTTAGTTTATTTTTTAAAAAGCATAATTTCATGTATGGTGATACGCCATTATTTTTATATGCTCTATCTTTTGGCAAAGGTTATGGAATGAAAGAATATACTTCAACCTATAGACGCCATCAGGGCGGATTAACCAATCAAACGCAGAACAATCATTTCTTTTTAAAATTTATAGATCATTTAAAAGCAATTAAAAACGCTTATGATAAAAGAGCATATAATTCAGCTTTAGACAAAAGTATTAAGGGATTTTATATGCGATTATACTTCAATTCAAGATATTCCGATTTAAAAAAATACTTTTATTTAACTAAGGCTTTAAAGTATGATAAACTTTTGTTTTTTAATATTATTAAGGAAAAACTAAAAAGAAAAAATATTTTATTCAAATAATAGAAGATGTCAAGCTTAAAAGAAGAATTCATTTCCTTTCTTATGTTTATTAAGTGCTTAATATTAAATATTAATTCACGTAATGAATTGCCTGAATATAAAGGTGAACACATATTAAATATTAAAAATAAAGAGACTTCTTTTATTAAGACAGGATTTCCTAAAATAATATGGGTTTATTGGGAGGATGAAGAGATACCGGAATACATTCAAAAAATAATTAATAAAACCGCTTCTCTAAATAAAGATTATAAATTAAATCTCCTGCATAAAGGAATGATAAAAGAATACTTACCTAACTTTATCATAGAAGGTGAAATGCCAATAGCAAATAAAACTGATTTGCTTAGATTGATGTTATTATACGAGTATGGAGGAGTTTGGGTTGATGCAACTACTATCTTCTATGAAAATTTTGTTTGGTTAGAAAAGGCTTTTGAAGAAGTGGATTATGATTTAATTGGATATTATAAAGAAACTTCAACTAAAGATTTTAATTATCCCGTAATAGAATCATGGTTTTTAAGTAGTAAACCCAAAAATCCGCTAATAAAAAGATGGCTTGAAGAATTGACGCCTCTGGCTAAACTTGGAAGCAAAGCATATTTTGAATTGATAAGCCAAAAAGTTGATTACAATATAATTAAACAGAAGATTAATAGGCCGGAATATCTGTTGATATATTTAGCACAGCAGATTGCACTTCGAGACTATAAGGATTTTAACATTTTTATTAAGAGATCGGAAGATAGTGCATTTTTAATACAGGAATCTTTTAGGTGGGTGAATTATTCCATAAATTATGTACTCTGTAGAGTTGCATATAATAAAGATCTACCAATTATAAAACTAACATCAGGAGATAGGCTTTTGATTAAATCATTTATTAAACATGGTTTTTTGAAGAAAAATAGTGTTATTGGTACAATTGTATCAAATTGATTTATTAATCATCTGTTATTAAGATTATTGTCTTATGAATAATAAAAATTATAGGGCGCTCAAAAAGAGTTATGTTGAAGGGGATAGAATGTATTATCCTACTTTTTTTTCCAAGGAATATTTTCTGGATTATCTCCTTAGTACAGAACAGTATTGGTTAAGGTCATATATTAAGGCTTTAAGATTAGAAGAATACTATACTTATATACGAGTTAATAAAATATTAAAGTATTATTATTTCCGTAAGAAAAATGTTTTAGGAAGGAAGTTGGGAATATTTATACCGAGCGGGTGTTTTGAATTAGGACTTCATATTGCTCACTATGGTTCTATAATTATAAATCCCAAAGCGCGAATTGGCAAAAATTGTACAATCCATGGGAATTGTTGTATAGGCAATAAAGGGAATGACGATGATGGTTTACCATTAATAGGAAACAATGTTGATATCGGACAAGGTGCGCAAATCTTAGGGAATATAGAAATTGCAGATGATGTCAAAATTGGAGCAGGTTCCATCGTGGTTCATTCTATCATAGAAGATGGAGTTTCTGTTGTTGGCATTCCAGCTAAAGTTGTAATTAAGAAATAAAATATAATATCACACTAATATATTCTTTGTTTTAAATAAGGATTAAAACATTTTGGGATTAAAATGTCCGCATTTATAGTTTCAGTGAAATTATTTTATACAAATAATTTAATATATGCTTATTTCATATGTTTTACCCGCCTATAAGTCGAAATATTTAAAAGGAGCTATTATAAGTATTCTTGGGCAGAGTTATTCAAATTTGGAACTAATAATTGTTGATGACAATTCTCCAGAGGATTTATATAGTATAGTTTCGCAATTCGACGATTTAAGAATAAGTTATTACAAGAATTCACACAACATAGGGAGAAATGATTTGGTAGCACAATGGAATAAAAGCATAGGATATGCTAAAGGAGATTATTTAGTATTAGCATCTGACGATGATGTATATCACGAAAACTTTAATTCTGAATGTATTAAACTCATTAATAAATACCCGGAGGTTGATTTAATTAGGTCTAGAGTGTCGGTAATAAATGATACGGGAAAATTAATTGACATTGATGGTATTCTGCCTGAAAGATGTTCTCAAATCGAACTTGTGTATAGTTGGTTAAAAGGTAAAACTTTCGTTTGTATTGGAAATTATTTATTTAAGGCTAGAACTATACAAAGGCAATTATTCGACAATCTACCTTCTGCATTTGGAACTGATATAATTTCTACCATAAAACTGGCTGAAAATGGTGTGGCTAATACCAATGAAATGTTATTCAGTTTTAGAGTTTCTAATATTCATCATTTCTAATGATCCTACAAAATACGAACAAAAAATTGAGGCTATTGGGTCGTTATATAAGATTCTTTTTGGTATTAAATATAAAACCCCTGATAATGAAATTGAAGAATTTTGTCTTAGTTGTATACAAAAGGATTCGCTTTATACTAAGCTAATATATGATTATTATAATATTTCAGTTAAGTACCTGTCTTTTAAACGGATTGGGTTAATTAAAAAATGTGAATTGCTAAAGCGAAAGGATAAAATTATTATGTGTCTACGGTTTATTATGGATAAAATCTTGAAATAACATCTATTTATTTTACTAATAAATACAAGGTTAATGTTTGAAATTTAAATAGATGAAAAATAAAATTCTTTCTTTACAAATTCTTAGAGCTTATGCCGCTATACTCGTAGCAATATGTCATATTTGGAATGATGGTTGGTTACCAAAATGGTTTGTGAATTTAGGTGAATATGGCGTTGATGTATTCTTTGTGTTAAGTGGATTTATTATGAGCTTGACTGTTAAATTGAATTTTGATGATAAAATAAAGAATTCCACAGTGTTTATCCTTAAGCGATTAATTCGGATATTTCCAACGTACTTGATTATTGCTATACCCTTGTTACTTTTCAATATAAAAGCTGAAGGTTTTAAAGATTTATACTTTTATTTTGGAAATCTCACACTACTACCTTCTTTCACCGATGATCCTGATTATAAGTATGTTTTAGGTCCTGGCTGGACCTTGTGTTATGAAATGCTATTCTATTACCTTTTAGCCTTTTTGATATTGTTTTTTGATGTCAAGAGAAAATTATTAATTTCTTGTGGAATTGCAATTTTAACGATTGTATTCTATGTTCAAGTTTTTAATTTTCAAGGACCAAAATTGGGATGGGTCAATTTCTCATATATAATGGGAGATCCGCTTTTATTAAATTTTTCTCTAGGTATTATTTCCTATTTTATTTACGAAAGATTTAAAAATGATTTACGAATAAGCCCTTATCTTGGATTGGTTGGAATTATTGCAATAAGTCTCTTGGCAGCTTATTTAATAAAATCCTACCCTGATGATCGTTTTTATGCGTTTGGTCTTCCCGCATTTATTCTAGTTTTG
The DNA here is from genome assembly GCA_040394615.1 of Sphingobacterium mizutaii. Taxonomy (GTDB): domain Bacteria; phylum Bacteroidota; class Bacteroidia; order Sphingobacteriales; family Sphingobacteriaceae; genus Sphingobacterium; species Sphingobacterium mizutaii_A. The sequence goes on along the minus strand of JBEBRZ010000004.1, from coordinate 33,514 downwards.
ATTTTTTTATTTATTCCACTTAACGAACATTCTTACTTAACAAAGAAGATGGTATTAATAGGGGATGCTTCTTATAGTATTTATTTACTTCATTATTACGCGGCTTTTTTCAAACCGAAGGTTATGTTAATTAATAATTTTTTAAATATGAATCTTGACCTTTATTTAAATTTAATGGATATTAGTTTGTTACTTTCTTCGATAATTATAGGTTGTATATTTTATTTAAAAGTTGAAATGACTATTGTAAATAAACTAAATTTTAGAATGAAAGTTATTACAAAATAAATTGGATATTTATCCTACTAAATATCTGTTTTTTAGGGCAGGGGGTGTGATTTTTCAATAAAAATCTTTAATCCACGACTGTTTTATTTTTTATTAGTGGTGATTGTGCTACAAAAAATAGTAAATTAAGATTAATCAATAGTTGGTTATGTTTTTTTAGGTAGTTTCAAACGCTTTTTGAAAAGATGATTTTTTAAGCGCAAAATTTTCCATTTGAATATGAATAAGAGCATTCCAATAGTCTTATCCTTTACAGAGAATTATTTTGTTCCTGTGGCAACCTGTATCTCATCAATTTTAAAGAACTCCGATTCGAAATATAAATTTGAAATTATATGCTTATTAACCAATGAACTTCCTAGTGATTTAAAGGAACTACTGGAGAGTTTATCATTGGAGAGATTGAGTTTTAATTATTTTAATCTGGATGGAACCCTAGAGGGCGTATATGTTGATGAGCGATACACAATTGCTGCTTCCTTTAGATTGTTAATTCCGGAATTGCTAAAGGAATATGATCAGGTTATTTATTTAGATTGTGATATTATCGTCAGGAATGATTTAGGTAATTTGTTTGAGACTATAGTGCTGTCTGATTACTACTTAGCTGCTGTATATGAAACGGTACTTGATTTTCAAATTCCTTATTTAAAACAAATAGGATGTGAACCGGGTTATTATTTTAATTCCGGGTTTTTACTTATGAACCTCAAATCGATGAGACGTGATAATCTTTCACAAAAGCTAATAGATGGACTAAAGGTTCCGTATTTACAATTCCCTGATCAGGATGTGTTAAATATTTATTGTAAAGATAAGGTCTTGGAATTGTCTCCAATTTATAATAGCATCAGGACTTTCTTCCTACCTCAATACAAGAAAGAATTTATAAAAAGATATACCGAATCTCTATGGGACGAGGTTCAAAAAATAGGGACGATTCACTATACAGGTAATAAACCATGGAATAGCTTTACTGTGAAATTTGATATATGGTGGAAATATTATTGGGAACTTCCTGAAAAAATAAAAGCAAAATGGTCAGTAAATAAAAAACTATTGAGGTTATACAGGTTTTATAGTACAGCAATAGGTGGTACTTTGATTGATAAAGTGCAAAAGATTTACAGGAAATTTTAATTTGTATGTAATTATGAAACATGCTTACTTGATAATTGCACACAATGAATATACTGTTCTGTCTAGATTAATTAATTTTCTAGATGATGAAAGGAATGATATTTATATCCATTTTGATAAAAAATCAAAAATACCTGCAAATGATTTACTTCGTACAAAAAAATCTAATTTAATTGTATTGGATAATCGAGTTGATATTCGATGGGGGCATGTTTCGCAAATTGAAGCAGAGCTTTTATTATTTGAAAAAGCAATTGGATTATTTAATTACGAGTTTTTTCATATAATTTCAGGGGTACATCTTCCCTTATATTCTCAAAACTATATACATGAATTTTTCTCCTTAAAGAGAGGAAAACAATTATTCATGCCCATGGATTCAAATCCGGATGAGGAAGAAAATAAAATGCACAGATATAATTTTTTAATGAAAGATTTTGGTTCAGATAATTTGATTATTCAAAGAATGTGGCGGTTATTACTTCAAATGCAACATTTCATAGGTATTAGAAGGAATCAAGGTATTAAATTTCAAAAAGCTTCAAATTGGGTTAGTATTACTGCTGAAGCTGTAAAATATTTATTGTCAATTAAAAAGGATATTCTTAACAGATATAATTATACAATGTGTGGGGATGAATTTTTTATTCCCTCGGAACTTTTAAATTCAGGAAGAGAGTGGGATATTGAATTTAATGACCGATTGTTACTGCATGAAATCAAAAATGCAAATGCTGTAGTATATACTAATGAAGATATAAATACTATTTTGATGTCTAATTGTTTATTTGCTAGAAAATTCTCGTCTGAAAGCGTTAATTTAATTAATTTACTAGAAGAAAAAACTAAAGCTAATCCATGAAACACGCTTATCTAATTCTAGCACATAATGAATTTGAGATTTTAGATCGTCTGATTAAAACAATTGACGATGAGCGAAATGATATTTTTCTTCATATTGATGCAAAGGTCAGCGAACTACCGAAAATTGAAACTAATCATTCCCGGTTGTATATCCTGGAAGATCGAGTAGATGTCAAATGGGCTGATGTAACTGTAATGGAAGCAGAATTAAATCTATTTGGTAAAGCAGCAAATACTGATCAGTATGAGTATTATCATTTGCTTTCAGGGGTAGATATGCCTATAAAATCACAAGATTATATTCACAATTTTTTTTCTTCTCATTCAGGAAAAGAGTTTATTGGTTTTTATCAGGGTGATACGGAGAAAGAAATAGATAGGAAAGTTAGAAGGATTCATTTATTTTCTAGGTCCTTTAGAGACGAACCTAGTATATCCAATTTAATTAAAAGAATTATTCGATCTGCCTATATTAGAATTCAGGAACTTGTAAATTATAAAAGGGGAAGAGACATTAATTTTAAAAAAGGCACTCAGTGGCTCAGCATTACTAATGATTTAGTAAGGTTATTAATCAAAAACAGATCGGAAATACTCGATCTTTATCAAAATTCTTTTTGCTGTGATGAAATCGTTATACAGACTGTTTGTTGGAATTCAACATTTAAGAACAAATTATTTGATTCATCTGATGAGGGTAGGGGTTGTATGCGTGAAATTCATTGGGAAAAAAATATCATTAAAGATTGGGAGGATAAGGATTTTGGATATTTGATGAAATCTGATAAATTGTTTGCGAGGAAGTTTAATTCCAAGAGTATCAATGTTGTAGATAAAATTCTACAGGAGGTTAAGCTAAATAAAAGCTAGTTTTGTAGGAGTTAAATATGGATAGAAAAGATTTAGTTTCGGTTATAATTCCTGTATATAATGCGGAAAAAACACTAAAAATATGTTTGGATTCATTAAATAGCCAAACCTATAAAGAACTTCAGATCATATTTATCAATGATGCTAGTACAGATAATAGTTTAACAGTATTAGAATCATATAAAACAAATTCTAATTATAATGTACTCATTATTAATCAAGAATATAATAGGGGGGTTGCAGCAGCGCGTAATAAGGGATTAGATGCTGCAATAGGTGAGTTTGTTTATTTTGTTGACGCAGATGATAAAATTGATGCTGACACTATTAAATTAAGCTTAAATTTTGCCCTAAAAGAAGATTTAGATATTGTTGGATTTAGCTGGTATTTAACATTCGAACATAACGAAAGGAAAATGTATCAGCCTTATTTCAATTCATCTTTTGAGGCTATTAAGAAAATGATGTCAGGGACAATGCGGTGGAATTTATGGTTGTTTTTGTTTAGGAGATCATTATTTTCTGAGAATAAAATTCAGTTTATAGAGGGTAAAAATATGGGAGAAGATCTCATGGTTGCAATTAAGTTGTTTTGTAATGCCGAGAAAGTTGCTTACTTAGCCAATCATCTTTATCATTATGGACAGAGTAATACTGGATCATTGACAAAAACCTATTCAGATAATCATATTGAAGAAGTTTCTTTCAATGTAGCGGAAGTAGAAAGGTATTTGAAGCGTAGTAGATTTTCCAATGATATAGGTAATTTGATTTATTATCTAAAACTTAATATAAAACTACCGCTATTGATATCAGAAAAAACATCTCAGTACTCGAAGTGGCTATCTTGGTTTCCTGAAGCCAATGTGTATGTTATGGATAATAAGGCTTTACCTTTTCGAACAAGATTGCTTCAATTGGCAGCGGTTAAAAAACAATTTTGGTTTATTAAACTTTATAATAAAATTATTTTAGGGTTAGTTTATGGTGTATTATATAAGTAAATAGGAATTATGATCAGATTGCTTCAATATATTTTTGTAGGAATAATTGTTAGTTTCTATTTTTTTACCATCAATTTTTCTTTTTTACCTCTTAGCTTAAACACTAAAGTTATTCTTGCCCTATTTGGTGTAATACTGTTAGGATATAATGGTATAGTAACCAGAAAAATTCTAATAACAAGGGAGTTGTTGGGAGCTATTTTTTTAGCAGCGATATTTTCCATTATCTGCGCCATATCGGTTGATATAAATCACACTACTGATTATGCCTACGCATCTTATATAGTAAGCTTTGCAGTTTGGCTTTTTGCTGCTTATACTGTTTGTTTACTTATAAAAGCTGTTCATGGGAGAGTTGATTTTTATCTAGTTGGGAATTATCTTATCGCAGTTTGTGTCATTCAGTGTGTTTTAGCCTTGTTTATTGATCATAATGAATCTTTCAAAATTCTTGTAGACAAATTTGTCATTCAAGGACAGGATTTTTATGATGAGGTTGACCGTTTATATGGAATTGGAGCTGCTTTAGATAATGCGGGTGTTAGATTTTCAGTTGTATTGTTAATCCTTGCAGCAATAGTTTCTAAAAATCAGTCTATTCGTGACAGTCGTCTAAAACTTAGTGTGTACATCATTTCATTTTTTATTATTCTTTTAATAGGAAATATGATCTCGCGGACAACTTCCGTTGGAGGAGCTTTGGCTTTAGCGTATTTAGTGATAAGTACTGGAGTTTTTACGTTCATTATAAAACGAAAATTCATAAAACTCCATTTAACATTTTTGGCCATATTAGTCATTGCAATTGGTATATCTACTTATTTATATAATACTGATCTTGATTTTCGTGAAGATATTCGATTTGCTTTTGAAGGATTTTTTAATTGGGTTGAATTAGGAGAATGGAAAACGGGGTCTACAGATAAGCTTAATAGAGAAATGTGGGTATGGCCAACGGATACCAAAACGTGGATTATAGGATCCGGTCTGTTTGATAACTTTGTGTACTCCACCGACATTGGGTATTGCCGTTTTATATTGTATTGTGGGATAATTGGATTTGCTTCATTTGCTATATTTTTTATTTACAATGCGATGGTATTTGCTAAGAAAAATAAAAAATATTGGGACTTATTTTTCTTTCTACTAGCACTAACATTTATTGTTTGGGTGAAAGTATCTACCGATATATTTTTAATATATGCTTTGTTTTATTGTGTTGATGCTTTAAATTTTGGTTTAATTTCAGAAGAAAAAGAAGAAATTTATGAAGATAGTTTATTGCATCCTAGGTACATTTAACTCAGGTGGGATGGAGCGAGTATTGGCGAATAAAACCAATTATCTTGCAAGAACTGGTCATGAAATCACCATTATTACTACCGATCAACAAGACCGAAAGCCTTATTTTTACCTGGATCCCGCAATTAATCAAATTGATCTTGGTATAAACTATACATCAAATAATAACAATGGGTTATTTAAAAAACTAATTGCTTATCCCAAAAAACAAGTTGCACATAAAAAATTACTCAAGAAATATCTTAATAGAATAAAACCTGACATAACTATATCTCTTTTTGATCATGAAGTAGGACTATTGCCGAACATTGGAGATGAAAGTAAGAAAATTGTTGAAATCCATTTTTCCAGATTTAAGAGAATGCAATATGGTCGTAAAGGTATTTGGAAAATTGTTGACAAGATAAGAAGTAATAATGATCTCAAAACAGTTAAGAAATATGACAAATTTGTTGTTCTAACTGAAGAAGATAAGACTTATTGGGGCAGCTTAAATAATATTGTTGTTATACCAAATTCAAATAGTTTTCAGATAGAAGAAACTAGTACTTTAAATGCGAAAAATGTTATAGCAGTTGGACGTTATGATTATCAGAAGCGTTTTGAAGACCTAATTGAGATATGGAGAATTGTTCATAAAAAAGAACCTGATTGGTCTCTAAATATTTTTGGAAAAGGACCTGAAAAGGAAAAGCTTCAATGTATGATTGATGAATATAATCTAACATCAACTGTAAGTTTAAAAGATCCTGTCAAAGATATTGATGAACAATATCTTAATAGTTCTATGATTGTAATGACTTCGCGTTATGAAGGCTTACCAATGGCGCTTTTAGAGGGACAAATTGCGGGTTTACCCCTAGTTTCTTACACTTGTAAATGCGGACCAAGAGACATTATTCAGGAAGGTGAAAATGGGTTTTTATTAGAGGAAGGAGACAAAATAGGAGTTGCAAATAGAATTATTGAATTAATTCAAAATAAAGCGTTACGTGAACAAATGGGTAAAAGATCTTTTGAATTATCCAATAACTTCTCAGAAGAAAGGATTATGCAGAAATGGCTAAGCCTATTTAATGAAATTTTGATCAAATAAAATGAAAACTATTGTGATTTCTGCAGTTAACCTTGTTGAGGCGGGGACCTTAGCAATACTTCAAGATTGCTTAAGATTTTTATCAGACTATTCGATAAGAAATGATTATAAAGTCATTGCCATAGTTTATAAGAGAGAACTTGCAGACTTCCCAAACATTGAATATATCGAAACTCAGTGGCCGAAGAAAAAATGGACTAATAGATTGTGGTACGAATATGTATCTCTGAAAAAAATATCGAAAGAAATTGGTCCTATATATTTATGGGTTTCATTACATGATACCAGTCCGTCGGTGATTGCCGAACGTAGAGCAGTATATTGTCATAATTCTTTTTCCTTTTATAGATGGAAGTTGCATGACTTTATTTTTGCACCCAAGATCGCAATGTTTGCTATTTTCACAAAGCTTATTTACCAAACCAACATTAGAAAAAACAATTTTTTGATTGTTCAACAGCAATGGTTTAGAAGAGGATTGAGTAAAATATTTGGGATAGAACAGAATAAAATAATTGTAGCCAGACCAAAGATGCCGAATATTAGTGCTGACTTGGTTAATAAAGAAATTGATTATAAAGGTGTTTATCAGTTTTTATTTGCTGGATCGCCCAATAGTCATAAAAATTTTGAAATAATTTGTCAGGCAGCAAAAATTCTCATAACTGAATATAATATAAAAGATTTTAAAGTTTCAATCACAGTGAATGGAACGGAAAATAAATATGCTAATTGGTTGCTGAAGAACTGGGGGGACATTAAGAACATAGATTTCATTGGTTTTATACCAAAGTCAAAATTACTTAGTTTGTATTCTGAAGTTGATTGTTTAATATATCCTTCTAAAATAGAATCTTGGGGATTGCCTATTTCCGAGTTTCAACATTATGATAAACCAATGTTATTAGCAGATCTACCATATGCGCATGAGACGTCAGAGGGAAGTCTAAAAGTGGCCTATTTTAATCCCGAAGAGCCGTATCAATTAGCAAAATTGATGGTGGAAATGATTCAAGGCAATTCTTTATCACTAAAAAGACAACCAATTAATCCTCTTGCAGAGCCAAAAGCAGACAATTGGGAGGAATTATTTAGTATGCTATTGAAGTAAATTAATCAATTAACGAATATGAAAGTTCTGCAAATAGGAAAGTTCTATCCCATTCGAGGTGGAGTTGAGAAAGTTGAATATGACTTAATGATAGGTTTATCGGGACGGGGAATACGATGTGATATGTTATGTGCATCGACAGAAGATCATCCTGAGGCGACTATTAAAATAAATGAATTTGCAACCTTATTTGTAGTTCCTACGCAGATAAAAGCTGCTGCAACTATGTTAGCACCTAAGATGGTTTTAAAATTAAGGAGGATAGCTAGAAATTATGATATTATTCATATACATCATCCTGATCCTATGGCTACTCTGGCTTTGTTTCTATCAGGTTATAAGGGGAAAGTAATATTGCATTGGCACAGTGATATTCTAAAGCAGAAAGCATTACTGAAGATATATAAACCACTCCAGAGTTGGTTAATTAAAAGAGCCAACTTAATTGCAGGCACTTCACCAGTTTATGTTCAGGAATCTCCTTTTCTACAGCAGTGGCAATCAAAAGTAGATTATATACCTATTGGTGTAGATGTGGATTATAATCAATCTACATTAACGGAAACACTTAAAGATGAATATTTAAATAAGAAATTGATATTTTCACTAGGCAGACTTGTTGAATATAAAGGTTACGAATATTTGATAAAATCTGCTAAATATCTTGATGATTCCTACAGAATAGTAATAGGTGGCAAAGGACCACTGAAAGAAGAATTAGAATTATTAATCATAGAAAATAATCTTTCAGAAAAAGTAAAATTACTCGGATTTATGTCTGATGAAGAGGTTACAGCTTATTATCAGGCTTGCGATTTATTTTGCTTGAGTTCAATATTAAAAACAGAAGCATTTGCAATAGTACAAATTGAAGCAATGGCCTATTCCAAACCTATTGTTTCAACGAAAATTCCAGAATCGGGGGTTAGTTGGGTAAATCTAAACGGGGAATCAGGAATTACTGTTAATATCTGTAATGAAAAGGCTTTGGCAAGTGCCTTTCAGACTATACTTTCTGATGAAATCCTCTATAAAAAACTCTCAAATGGAAGCAGAAAACGTTATTTAGAATTTTTTACGCAACAAAAAATGGTAGATAAATGTTTACAAATATATAATAAGATTTGAGCCTGAAATAGTCAATGCATAATTTTACGCTACTATTAAAGAATAAATGGTTTTTTGAAGTTCAATAAAATTATAAACTTTAATACTTTAGTTCTTTATCATTTATGTTTTTACTCATAGAAAGTGTATTTAATATGTCTTTATAATGATTGATAATACTGAAATAAAGAGATTAAGAGTTTCCAATGAATTATTTTTTGAAATAATTCTAAAAGAACTTAATGTTGGAAAAACAGTGAAATTCAATGTGACAGGTAATAGTATGTTACCATTTTTAAGAAATGGCGATCAGGTTATTATTAAGCGACCTTTAATGAGTGAGATAGGTATAGGTAGTATAGTTTTGGCATCTTATCAGGAGAAGATTATTTTGCATCGGGTCGTTAAAATAAAAAATGATATTTACTACTTAGCTGGTGATGGAAATTTAGATCAAGTAGAGGAAGTAAATGTAAGAGATTTATTAGCCTATGTATTGAAAGGAATGAGGGGATATAAAGAACTAAATCTAAATACAATATTTAGTAAAAAATTAGGAATTATATGGTATCATATTAGGCCATTGAGATATCTCTTTAACAAGTTTTAATAATTAAAGAATGAAGTTAAGAAAGGATTTGCAACTTAGAAAATTAGGTGGAGACTTTGTAATAATTGACCCAGGTCAAGACATGGTAGATATGTCTAAAGTTTTTACCCTAAATGACACTGCTGCTTTTCTTTGGAAAGAATTACTAAATAAGGATGTTTCAGAAGAATTAATTGTTAAGATATTATTGGAGAATTATGAGGTTGAAGAATCAACTGCAAAAGTAGATGCAAAACAATTTATAAAAGATTTTATAGATGGCGGGCTTATTTCTGAATAAATATAAATGCTGAAAAAAAGGATTACAGAAGTATTTTTTTTCTTGCTAAGATCTGGATTATGGGAAGAAAATAATTTAGACTTAACCACTTTACCATTAAGTGAGGAAGAGTGGGCTGAAATCTATAAAATTAGTGTAAACCAAACAGTAGAATGCATTGTCTTTGATGGTATCCAAAAATTATCTGCAGAAAATCAACCTCCAAAAGCATTGCTTTTAAGTTGGGCTGTAAGGGTGGAAAAACATGGACAACGAAATGAATTAATGAATGATACTATCATTCAGTTACATTCTGTTTTTAAGCAGAACGGAATTGAACCGATACTTTTGAAAGGGCAAGGAATAGCTAAGTGTTATGACAATCCTCTGAGAAGAGTTTGTGGAGATATTGATCTGTTTTTTGATGATAAGATTACCTATGAAAAGGCATTCAAAACTATTAAAGATAAAGAAATTGAAATTAGCTCAATGGCTGGTTTCAGTGCTGAGTATAAATTAAATGGATTCGATGTTGAACATCATCAGAACCTGTTTGATATTCATAATCCATTTGTACATCGTGTTCTAAGAAGAATCAGAGAACACGAAAATACTAACTACACCACTTTAAACATTAACAATCAGACAGTAAAGTTACCTTCAGTGATAGAAACAATAATCCAGGCAAATTCTCACATTTTAAAACATTTGCTGTCTTTCGGCATAGGTATAAGGCAATTATGTGATTCTGCCAGATTATATTATTATTATCACAAAGATTTGAAAAACAACAGCTTGGATGTTACTTACAAAAAGCTCGGAATAAAAAAATGGGTAGATTTATTACATGTTTTATTGGTAAAATATATTGGTCTAAAGGAATCATATTTACCTTATTCTATTGGTCAGGGGAAAGAAGCTGATTGGATGATGGAAGATATTTTAGTAGCTGGGAATTTTGGTTTTCACAATGAAAAATTTCAGGATAAAGAAAGCCTACTTGATGGAATAAGAGTCAATAAGAAGGCTAGAATTTGGAATAATTTTATAAAGTATGTAAAAGTCACGCCTTCTGAAGCTATTTGGTTTCCTATTATGCAATATTATTCAAGATTTAAAAGGTAGCTATTTTGTTTACAGGGATCAAATATCAAATTAAATGGGCTGTGACACAAGCAAAGGATTTCAGAAAGGAATTAATCTTCTATTTTATCCTTGAATTGCTTGCGATAGCTTGTTCTTTATATTTTGTGGTTTGGTCAAAATATGCAATAGATTTTGCGATTGATGGTAATAACGGTGCAGTTGATAAGGCATTATTTTTAGTTGTTTTTTTTATTGTTTTGGGTTTAATTGCTAAGTCTTTAGGGACTTGGCTGAATGAAAAAACCAGAGCTAAAATGCTTATAAAGCTTCAAAACCAATTGATTAAAATACAGATGCTTTCTAAATGGAAAGTCATTAAAAATTGGCATACAGGAGACATGCAAATTCGGATTAATAGTGATGCCAATGAGATTGTACAAATGGTAGGGAATACTTTCATATCCTTTATTATCACAGTTATCAAATTAGTTGCGTCATTTACTTTATTGTGGTCCATGGACCCTATGCTTGCCTTATTGATTTTAGCAATATCACCCCTGTTTATTTTTTCAAAGATTTATTATAAAAAACTTAGAACGATAAATAAATCATTGAAAGCTGCAGAATCCAATCTGGGGAAGGTTATTCAAGAGAATTTAAGATTTAGAATGGTTTTGCGTGCACTGGGATTACAAAATTTCAGATGGGGAAAAGTTGAAGAAAGCCAATCAAATATTTTCAGTTTAAAAATGAATATGCTGAATTTCTCCACATTGTCTCAGAGTTCTTTAAAGCTGATGATAAATGTTGGTTTTTTATTAACATTTATTTGGGGAGTATATAAACTAAGATCTAATGAAATAACTTTTGGAATGATGTCTGCCTTTTTACAACTAGTTGGCAGAATTCAAGGACCTTTGTTGTTGTTAATGAGTTTTTTACCTGTATTTATCAAGTTTAGAACGTCTATGGAACGAATAGATGAAGTTTTGAAAACAGATGTAGAAGAAGAATATATACCAGAGCTTATTGAGAACCCTACTGAATTGGTTTTAAGGAATCTTAGTTTTAAATATGAAGATAATGTCGTCATTGATAATTTTAATCTTCGAGTGAAAGTAGGAGAGCCAACAGCTATTATAGGTTCTAGTGGAAAAGGAAAGACTACTTTGATTCGATTGTTATTGTCGGTGATAAGACCCAATAAGGGAGATATGTATGTGAAGACTCCTAAAGAGTCTTATGCTATAACACATCATCATCGAATTAATATAGCTTATGTCCCTCAAGGAGATAAACTGTTTTCAGGAACAATTCGAGAAAATATTATTACGGATTCAGATGATGTAAGTGCGGAGAAACTCTATGAGGTTTTATATTTAAGTTGTTCTGAGTTTATTTATGATTTACCTAATGGTTTAGACACAATAGTCGGCGAGTCTGGATATGGTTTATCAGAAGGACAGGCACAACGAATTGCTCTAGCAAGAGCTTTAATGAAAGATAATAGTATTTGGTTGTTTGATGAAGTAACTTCAGCATTAGATCAGAAAACTTCGGAAACTCTAATTGAACGATTATTATCAGCAGCTAGAGATAAGATTGTGATTTTTGTCACTCATGATTTGAGATTAGCCGAAAAATGTACTCAATCAGTATATATGCAATAATTTATATCAATTACTAACCTTTAAAATGAAGATTGTAGATTATCAAGTTGCAGAAAATATTATCAGAATATCCTATGAGGATAAAATGAATATTGATGAGTGTTTACCTTCTTTTAAGGATTTTAAAATTGATGGTGTAGAAAAAGAAGTTGCACATGTGAATATTGAGTTAGGTTCTGAGTTATTTGAAGGCGATTTAAGCAATGCGAAACTTTTAAGTGATGTTTCAATAGTATGGGGTGATAGATTTAAGTTTGAGGAGACAGATCAGAGTTATATCACTTCAGTAGAGAATGCTAATAAGATTGATTCAATCGTCTGGAGAATGCGTAGTGATAAAGAATTCAAAAATTCTAAGATATATGTTAAAGAAAAAGAGCTTTATAATTCTAATATTCTAAGTTGGATGGTTATGGTTGCCTTTGGACAAAGAGTTCTTTCTAATAACACAGCCTTGATTCATTCTTCTGTTGTAGAAAACGGAAAATATGCGGTTGCATTTTTAGGGAAGAGTGGAACAGGGAAGAGTACCCACAGTAGACTTTGGGTTGAAACTAATAAAGGTTTTAAATTACTTAATGACGATAATCCTGCTGTCCGGATTGAGGACGGTGAGGTTTATATTTATGGAACACCCTGGAGTGGGAAAACCGATTGCTATATTAATAAAAAAATAAAATTAATGTCTATCGTAAGATTAACCCAAGCAAAAGAAAATAAGATGCAATGGAAGACTAGAGGAGTTGATTCCCTATTAATATTAATGCCAAGTTTTACAGCAATCCGGTGGAATAACGGCATCTTTTCTTCCATGATTGGTATTTTAGAAAACATTATCCAATATAAAAACGTTGGACAACTAGATTGTCTTCCAAACGCAGAGGCAGCAGAGCTCTGCCTAAATGAAATTATTAAAGTAAATAATATTGAAAATGAATAAATTAATTATCAGTCTAATTGCATTGAGCCTGTTAGCCCTCAGTTCATGTGTTGTTTCAAAAAAGGTAACCTACCTGGAAAACATGGTAGTGGATTCTTTGTATAAAACGAAGGAAATTCCGCCAATTATTATCCAAAAATACGATAGATTGAGTATTAATATCGGCTCAAAAACCCCGGAATTAGCAGCTCCTTTTAATCAAGAAGGGGGAATTTATAATGTGGATGATAAAGGGCAAATAACTACATCAAATACAGGGACAACTACCGAAAAAGGGTATTTGGTTGATAAAGATGGTAATATTGATTTTCCAGTATTAGGAAAGATTTCTGCTGAAGGTAAAACCTTGGATGAATTAAAAGGACATATTTATAACCGATTGGTAAATGAAAATTTAATTAACGCTCCATTGGTGAGGGTTGAATTGTTAAATTTAAAGATTACAATGATGGGTGAAGTAGCCAGTGTAGGGCTGTTAAATATAAATGATGGCCAAATATCCTTGCTAGAAGCTATTACACGTAGTGGAGGATTAACAACGAATGCAGCAACAAATGAAATCACGGTTATCAGAGAAGAAAACGGTTATCGGAAAATGTATGTCAATGATATTGAGAACGTAGACCTATTTAATTCACCTACCTATTATTTAAAGCAAAACGATATCGTTTATGTAAAGCCAAAATCTGCAGTTCCAACACCTAGAGAGGATTTAACTTGGAGATATGTTGGTTTTGCAACCGGATTATTAACACTAGGAGTAAGCCTTTTAGCATTATTTAATAGATAAAATTAATGGTAAATCATTCAATGAATAGACCTTTTCAAGGAAAAGGAAAACAAGACCAATCACTATATGTTTTAGATATTATTAGATTTTTATTATCTAATTGGAAGTGGTTTTTACTCTCTATCTTACTCTTCGGAGGCTATTATTACTATCAATACAGTAAGACTCCTTTTTTATTCAAAAAGGATCAAACTGTAATGATTAAAACAGCTTCAAATTCTATATCAGCTCAAAGAATAACAAGGCCTAATAATTATTACAATTTTGTCAATGTTAATAGTGAGATCCTGCAGTTAAGATCTCAGGAACTGATGAGAAATACGGTTGTCTTATTAAATACAGATGTCAGTTATACTAGAAAAGAAGGGATTAGATCTGTTGAACTTTATAAGACTTCTCCATTTATTGTACGATTCATAAATGTGAATGCGAATGCAAGTTTTTCTTTCAATTTAAAATATAAGGGCAATAATCAGGTGGAGCTTTCTTCTTTTTCAAAAGGACAACCTGATAAAGTTGTTTTAGTTAAATTAAATGAAGAAACTAAAACACCGATTGGTAATTTAATTATCTCAGCAAACTCTGATAAAAAATATAGAGTCAATCTTTCAGAAGATATTTTAGTCACAAAGAATCCGATTGATGCTATGGTTAGTTATTTTCTTGGAAATTTACAGATTACTCAATTGGAGGATGTTGAAATTCTTAAAATGACCATTGAAGATACTTCTCCACTCAGAGCAGAAGATATGATCGTTAAATTAATTGATGTTTATAATCAAACAACGGTTAATAATAAGAAAGAAATAGCAAATAAAACTGCAGATTTTCTTGATGACCGAATAAAAATCATAGAGAAGGAATTGACTAACGTGGAGTCTGAGTTGGAAGGCATGAAAACTCAGAATCAAGGGCTTGATGTTAAATCTGCAGGAGAACAGTATTGGACAGAATCTAGGACTTATCAAAGTTCAAGTAAAGAGTTAGAGACCCAAATGAAATTAGTTGAAATTATGCGTCAAAGGTTAAATGACCCAAATAAAGTTGACGACTTAATTCCTAGTAATACCGGTCTTGTAGATAATAGTATTGAGGAAATTATTTCAGAATATAATACACTTCTTTTGCGAAGAAATAGGCTGATGAGTGGAAATAGTTCTGAAAATCCAATTGTTCAAGATCTGAATAATGCTTTAACTCAAGTAAGGAATAATATTTCAAGAGCCATTGATAATGTTATCTCGGGTTTTCGTATTAGGATGAGAAATATGCAGGATGAAGAAAATGCTGCCATAAATAAAGCTCGTAGTTTGCCATCTAAACAAAGAGTTATGCTTTCTGCAGAACGCCAGCAAAAAGTAATCGAAGAATTATATATCTTTTTATTAAACAGGCGTGAGGAGAATTCCATCAATAGAGCGATGACTGACAATAATATTCAAATTATTGATTCAGCTTCAGGCTCCAATTCTCCATTCTATCCTAGTAAATTCAAAAAAGTTGCATTAGGAATAGCTATTGGGGTTGCGATACCCGCAGTAATTCTATTATTAATGCTGTTGTTAAATACGAAAATTAGAAATCGTAAAGATATTGAAGACGTAATTCAGGTGCCTTTTGTCGGAGAAATTCCATTTTCTACAGATATGAAAGCAGCTAAAAGTAATATTGTTATCAAAGAACAGGGGGTAGATGAAGTTACAGAAGCATTCAGGATATTTAGAACTAACCTTAACTTTATGTCTTCGGGAGATAAGGATCAGAAGGTTATCACGTTTACTTCTTTCAATGTAGGTGCAGGTAAGACTTTTTCGGTTATCAACTTAGGTGTTAGTATGACATTCCTTAAGAAAAAAGTTGTTCTAGTCGATTTGGATTTAAGGAAAGGTACTTTAAGTAATATTACTAAATTTCCAATGCCAATTGGAATTACGCACTATTTATCAGATTCAGCTATAAATGTTGATGAGATTATTTATAAAGATAGAGTAGATGTGGATATTGATATAATTCCTATAGGTGTTATTGCCCCTAATCCAGTGGAACTTTTATTAAGCGATAGATTAGATAAATTGATTGCAGAACTTAAAGAGCGTTACGACCATATTATCATTGATAATGTACCTCTTGGAATCGTGGCCGATGCGGACATTGTAAACCGGATCACTGATGTAACTGTTTTCGTGATTCGTGCAGGTAAAATGGATAGAAGACAATTGCCTGAAGTACAAAAGATTTACGATGGTGGGGCATTGACTAATATGGCCATTTTATTAAATGGAGTAAAATTCGGAAATAGTACGTATGGAAGTTATGGTTATGGTGGCTATGGCTATGGCTACGGTTATGGCTATGGTAACCAAAAAAAGAAAGGATTCCTAAGTAGATTATTTGGGAAAAAATAATTAAATTTTCAATATAACAAAGTCCCTGTCAGCGTATGTACAGGGACTTTTTTTTGGTAAATCTAATTGATTTTCCATAATCCAAATCTTTCAAAGAAATATTTCTACTGATTTATTAAAGGACAATAGGAGAAATATAAGAATGATGAAGGAAATCCAGATTAAAGTCAAATATCGAATTAAAGCTGCATCACCTGTAATAATCCAATTACTAAATAAAGCAACACTTACCATAAATAATATAAAGCTTAAGAAGAGAGTGAATAGCATGTTATTTTACTAAGGATAATAAGAAGAATAATATTGTCTGAAATTCCTGTATTTATATTTACTATAACAAAGTATAAAGTATTAGTACAAATATATTTAATTTATAAGAAATATTATATCATTAAAATTTCTTTATGTGTATTTTCGTATTCTAAAGTAAATGTTCGCTTAATAATGTATTTATAAGTGTAAATATTTATGTTTTACTTTATGTGTCTCGTGTGTTTAAAATTTAAATAAGATTTTGTTTTAATAAAGTTAGTTACTAGCAATGAAATTTTTTAATTTACCAAGGATAATGAAGTTAGAAATCTTGTTTCCCTTCTCACTTATACTTAATTTTTTTAATTATTTCCTTTATGAAAAAACACTGATTCAATTAGAAGTGATTTCAATGCTTTTTTCTGTAGGAATTTTATTTTATCTAATGTTTAGAAAAAGTGATTTCTTTACCACAGTTCCTCGATTTGAATCATTCATTTATTCTATTATAATTTGTGGATCATTTTTAACTTTTACATTTTTGGGGCTTAATTACACTTTATCTAAAAATCAATTGGAAATTACCACATATAAAGTTAAATATAAGGTGCCGAAGTTATTAAACTCTGATAAACAAATACAATCCCCTTCGGTAGTAAATGTTGAATTGGGCAAAAGGATTTCAAAAAGGATTGGTCTATCGAAAGAATTTAAAATTAATAAAATTCATCCTGATTCTTTGGATATCCATTTATATAGAGGTTTATTTGGGTATTCGATAATTAAAAAAGTAGAATTCAGAAAGCAATCATAAGACTATATGATTATAAAAATAAAAAACACCTTAGGTGGGGAACCTAAGGTGTTTTAACTAACCAATTATTAACCTAAATTATGAAATTTAATAAATACCTTTCAATGTCTGTGCCAGAGACAATATGTTATTTATTCTTAACAAATTTTAACATAGGAGACTAACTGAAGCTTAACTTTTGATTAGGGCTTATCTATAGTTTCTCCAAAATTATAGCTTGCGAATCTTCCGGCATCTTTTTCATTGACCAAATCCTTTTCTTCATTTCCCCATGGCCATCCTCCGAACTGAGTTTTCCTGTATTCATTAAATGCTTCCTGCAATTCTTTTTCGGTTGACATGACAAATGGTCCGTAAGCTGCCACAGGTTCATTTATTGGCTCACCTTCAAGTATCAATAACTTAGCCGGCGATTCCCCACTTTTGATTATAATTTCTTCAGCTCCATTTAAGTCGGCTATATGGTTAACACTCATCTTATAGTTTTCGACTGATATTGGATTCGTGCCATCATAGAAAAATAAAAACCTATTCATTGTCTCTGACACAGCCTGCAATTTAAATTCTGTATTTGGAGCCATTTCTAATAATGCTATCCCTACATGATGATCTGGATCAGATGCCCAGGAATTCTTCAGGGGTTCTTGTGATTTAGTTCCATAATATTCTCCTAAAATTACTTTCAAAGTAACTATTCCTTCTTTTTGTTCAATTATTTTGGTTGGTATTTTCTCCGCCCATAACATTTTATAATCAGGATCTGTCAATTTGTTTTTACTCGGTAAATTCAACCAAATCTGAAATAAGCGTAAAGGATTGGGTTTATCCTGATTTAATAATGGGAACATTTCACCATGTAAAACACCTGATCCAGCACTCATTAGCTGAACATCACCTTCTCCATATCGCCCTTTAGATCCCTTGGAGTCAAAATGATCTGCATATCCTTGGGGAACAATAGTTACAATCTCAAACCCTCTATGAGGATGGTGGGGAAAACCTGGAATAGTTTCCCCATGATACATTCGCCATGGGTTACTTCTGTCGAAGTCATTACCAAGATTTCGACCTTCTAAAGAAGCATTAGGACCAAAATTTCCGTTCGATTCTGGATATTGATCAAAATGGTAGGCTGCCAAAATAAAAGGATCCCTAATAGGCAATGTTCCTTCGATTTTCGATATGTTTTTAACTTTCATTACTATTTCCTTTCTTTAGTTATCTGTGATTTTATTAATACAAATATACCCCATATGCTGTTTTAAAATACTATGGGTAACCTCAAGGTAATTAGTAACTTATTGGTTAGTAATTAATTCTCCTCTTAATAATGTGATATCATCAATACCGTGTTTACAAGCTTCATATCTCTTCAGAGGTTTGGTAAGCTCCATTACTTTTTTCCCTTTCTTAAAATTAATTTTAAACCCTATTTGATCCATTGTCGTAAAAAATATACAATCAGAATCGTTAGAATCGGACGAATTGTAAAGTAATATTCTTTTGTTAACAGATTGACTTTCTATCCATTTATCAATTCTTTTAGTAGTTAATCAACCTGTGATATCGACGATATAATGATGATGATGAGAGTGTTGAAGATATTGCAATAAATAACAATAAAATTTGAAATCTATTTCATAAGGGAATATTAAGACATGAGAATTTGGATTTATTCGGATGAGTTTTATTATTACGTGATATTTATTTACATTAAATAATTCGCAAAAATCAGCACAGACTGTTTTTAATTCATTGTATATAGATCCTTCAACTAAGATGCAAAAACAGTAACTAGTATATTTATTATGATATAATAATGGGCGATAATAGAACTATTCTTTGATTGTTCTTATTTATTATATTGTTCTGAATTACAATTTCATTATGCATATTTTGAACAAAAATAATTTCGTCAAAATGTTTTGTTTAGTATTTGATAAATTTAATAATTGAGTGGGAGTATTTTTGATCTACCCAAATATTTAATATAGAATTAATGATATTTTTTATGGATCCTATTAATATAACATCTGACTCTGTACCTATATTGGGAATAAAAGGTTTTCAAAAAACTCATTTTTCAGGAAATACAGAAATATTATTTAATGAGCTTCATGGAGAAAGATATATTGAAAAGCCTCATAAACATGATTTTTTTATCATTATTCTATTTGAGAAAGCTAATGGTGTTCATAATATAGATTCTATTGATTTTCAAATAGGAAATAAGGAAGTTCATGTATTGTTCCCTGGGCAGATGCATAAATGGGATATTCGATCCGGTACAATAGGCTATCAATTAATGATTGAGAAACCATTTTTAGAACAGTTTGCTCCTGCATTTCGTTTTTCTTTTACAAACTATCAAAATCATCCCGTTATACGTTTAAATGATGACTCTTTTAAAAAGTTACTGTATGAGTTTAATGCGATTAAAGAAGAATTAACTATAAAAAACTCATTAAAACAATTGATATCAGCCCGGGCAGCAGTAATAGCTGCAATCGTTAGTAAACAAGCAGAGAAAGAAATTGACGAATTTAAAATCTATCAAAGTCACCCAAGATTAGCTAAATTCAATCAGTTAATTGATGAATTTTACAAAGAACAAAAATCTATAGCTTTCTACGCTGATCAATTAAATATTACCCCTAATTATTTAAATATTCTATGTAAGAGGAACCTTTATGTTCATGCACTAAAGCTTGTTAATCAACGGGTTGTTATTGAAGCAAAACGTTTGTTACAAGACCCAAGTATTTCAATAAAAATAGTTGCTTTTACATTGGGATTTGCAGATCATGCATATTTTACTAACTTTTTTAAAAATCAAACAGGATTAACTCCTAGCCAATTTAGAGCTCAGTTATAAAATTTACAATTTGTAGCAGAAATACCCCAAGCATAATTCAGGCTAAACATCATATTTTTGTAATTAGATAAATTGAATGAAATGAATATGTCAAGGAAGAATTTTATTAAGAGTTCTGCAATAAGTTTAGCAGGTGCCACATTAATTCCCAATATGTTGAAAGCCGAAAATATGAATAGCATTATTATATCCAATGTGAGATTAGAAACAGGATTTGAATATGAGGACAATGAGGTAATAGCGACAAAGACTGATCTTTTTTCGATAGAGATTGAAAACGGTAAATTCAAGAGTATTAGCCCAAATAAAATAAGTGAAAAAAATTATTTAGATGCTAGAGGACTATTAATGCTTCCTTCTTTTAAAGACATGCATATACATCTGGATAAAACTTTTTATGGTGACAAGTGGCAAGCAGTTAAAAGAAGATCCGGAGGAGTCAAAGGAATGATTGCTTTAGAACAGGAGAATATGGCTTCCATTCTTGAAAAATCTACTTATAAGGCTGAAAAACTCATAGAACTCCTACAATCAAAAGGAACAGGATTTGCACGCAGTCACGTAAATATTGAACCTACTTCGAAATTACAATCCCTTAAAAATCTTCAGAAAGCATTAGAAAATAAAAAATCAGGATTTGGAGCAGAAATAGTAGCGTTTCCTCAGCATGGCGTATATTACACTGATTCGGCCCAATATTTAAAAGAAGCCGCTCAGTTGGATATTAACTTTATCGGTGGTTTAGATCCGTTTAGTATTGATGGAGCAATCGAAAAGACAATAGACTTTACCGTTCAATTAGCATTAGATTATAAAAAAGGAATTGACATCCATCTTCATGAGAGTGGGGAATCAGGATTAAAAACGATTGAATATTTAATTGATAAAGTAAATGAAAATCCAATTCTAAAGGGTAAGACTTTTCTAAGCCATTGTTTTGCTTTAGGAAGAGTTGAGGAGAAAAAGCTGGTAGAACTT
This sequence comes from Sphingobacterium mizutaii, assembly GCA_040394615.1. Classification (GTDB taxonomy): domain Bacteria; phylum Bacteroidota; class Bacteroidia; order Sphingobacteriales; family Sphingobacteriaceae; genus Sphingobacterium; species Sphingobacterium mizutaii_A. Next base: position 12,053 of record JBEBRZ010000004.1, on the reverse strand, counting down.
TCCGAAAAGTTGGCTGATTCTAACATTGGTATCATTTCTACTGTACCATTTGGAGGTCTTATTATGCCAATACCGACTCTAATGAAATATGGAGTACAAGTATTTACTGGCAATGATAGTATTGTTGATCACTGGAATACATTTGGTTCAGGGAGTGTTTTGCAAAAGGCAAATCTTGCAGCTCAATTATATGGGCATACGTCAGAATTTGAATTATCCAGAATGCTAAAATTGGCAACAGCTGGTCCATTACCTCTAGATAATAAGGGAAACCAACAATGGCCAAAAGTTGGAGACGACGCTGATTTAGTTCTTATCAATGCCAGTTGTTCAGCAGAGGCAGTCTCTAGAATATCTCCCGTAGAGTCATTGTTCTTTAAAGGCAAGCAAGTTTTTTAAATTAGATTCACAGAGATTAAATAAAAAACGTGGTTAATGTTTCAACTAACCACGTTTTTTGATAATAAGTCTAGAACTTAATTTTTTAGGTGTAAATCAAAATATTTAGCAATCTTTTCGTACATATGGATTCTATCCCTTCCTGATACATTATGCTCATGAGTTGGGTATAAGAAATAGTCTACTTGTTTACCTGCTTTAATGCAGTTCTCAATAAACTCCATACTATTTTGTTGGACAACTACAGGATCTTGTGCACCATGTATAATTAATAAATTGCCATTGAGCCTATCCGCTTTATTTAATAAAGAGGTTTTTTCATAACCTTCGGGGTTTTCTTCGGGGGTATCCATATAACGTTCCCCATACATTACTTCATAATATTTCCAGTCCATGACAGGACCTCCTGCTACCGCCGCTTTAAAGATATCATTATGTTTTGTCATCAGAGAAGAGGTCATAAACCCTCCAAAACTCCACCCGAAAATTCCCATATTATCTTTATCTATATAAGCTAAGGATTTGAGATATTCAACACCTACTAATTGATCTGCCATTTCAGCTTCTCCTAAATTACGATGGGTAACACGGGTAAAATCACGTCCTCTCGCATCCGAACCTCTATTATCAAGCGTAAATACTAAATATCCATTTTGTGCCATATACATATCAAAGAAACCAACTCCTCCTAACCACTTGTCAGTAACCAATTGAGCATGTGAGCCACCATATAAATAAACCATAACGGGATATTTTTTTGCAGGATCAAAATTGATTGGATAGGTTATCCTTGCGTTTAATGGTGTTTTTCCATCTGCAGAAATAAAGGACTTAAATTCAATTTTAGGAAGGTTGATCTTACCGATAAATGGATTCTCAGCACTCAATATTTCAATTGACGAATTATTTTTATTGTTAATAACTTCAATTCTGTTGGCTGTTTCTAGATTACTGTATTGATCAAGAGTATATTTCCCACTGGGACTAACTGAAGCGTTATGTGTACCATTTGCCTTCGTTAATTGAATTGTTTTTCCATTTTTTAATTCAACCTCAAATAAATGACGTTCCATTCCATTATTGGTTGCCCCAATATAATAGGCTTTCTCACCCTTGCTATCAAACCCTTTAAAATCAATAACAATAACATCAGAATAGCCAAGTGCGCGAACTAACTTTCCATTTGTATTGTATAGATAAAGTTGATTAAATCCATCTTTATCGGTTTGATATAGAAATTCATTGGGATCATTCGGTGTAAATATTAAAGGGTTTTGTGGCTCAACCCAAGAAGATGATTTTTCTTCAAACAAAGTTCTTAGAAATGCTCCGGTTTTTGCATCATATTGATTCACTTTTAAATCATCCTGACCTCTATTTAGTACTCCAACATAAATAAAATTACTGCTCGGATCCCAAGTAACCATTGTTAAATATTGTTCTTTAGGAGTTCCAGTTTGTAGGGTTACAAATTCGGCTGATTCGGTATTGTAGAGATTTAAGGTTACTTCCTCACTTTTCATTCCTGCCATTGGGTATCTGATATCCTTAATACTAGCAACCCGAGTATCCCATTGTGGCAATGGATATTTGGAAACCATTGATTCATCTTTACGGTAATATAATAATTTCTTACCATCAGGTGACCAGAACATCCCCTTATCTATACCAAATTCATTTCTATGAATGACAGAAGTTCCATTAACAATACCATCAACAGTATCTTTAGTTACTTTGAGGTTTTTACCATCCGCCGTTATTATTTCAATATTATTTCCAACAAGATAGGCAGTTTGTGATTTTGATGAGTTTTGTTCCTTTTCATTCAGATCTTTCGGCAACCTGTAAAGAATTTGAATGTTTTTGTCGGAAACATTATAAGTTACACCATAAGAGTTTTTCTCTCCTTCGACATCAAAACTAATACTTTTGCTATCTTTCCATTTATATTGAACAGGGAAGCGTTTTAATGTAATATCATCGTTGGCAATAGAATTAGATAAAGCAGTTTGTAACTCATGAGTACTTATTAATTGCTTTGCCTTCCAATTACTCATTTCATTACGCTCCATTAGATTTTGAAAAGTGCTGTCTAAATGGGTAAAGGAATCTTTTCCTTGTATCCATTGTTGAGCGTATAATGTTTTAGGAGCGAATTTACTTGGACCTGTAACAGTTTCTTCAATACTAAAGTTTCGCTGACCGTACGCATAGGAGAACCCTAATAATACGATTAATAGTAGTTTTTTCATAAACAATTATTTGATGGAAGCGAAATTACTTATTTATTGGGGAAATTCTTGTAAAATGGAGATGGAATAGGGAAGAGGGAGTTAATATCAGCCATGTAAAAAAAATATGGCTGATATTGTATTTTCTAATTGAAATGATAGAGAAATATCACATCGCCAACATAGGCTGGCTTAGTTTCATTACGAATTATTAATGTTGCTTGAATTACCGCCTTCACAATACCCCTAAGATTGGTGATTGATTTGACTGTCGCTTTCAATTGGACATCACTATCTACAAGCACAGCCTGACCAAACTTGAAGTTTTCTATACCATAGTTAATTTCCATTTTCACATTACGAACATCAGCAATTTGTTTCCAGAGATAAGGGATCAAGGAAAGGGTTAAGTAACCATGAGCAATAGTGGATTTAAATGGTCCCTCAGTTTTTGCCTTTTCTTCATCTACATGAATCCATTGATGATCTAGCGTGGCATCCGCAAATTTATTGATTTGAGCTTGGTCTATTTTATGCCAATCAGATACACCTAATTCTTTTCCCTCATGGGATTTATAATCTTCGAAACTATTAATAATAACCATGTAATTTATATGTTAATGTGCTTATAATGGACAAATGTAATTAAATATATAAAATAGATGCTGAATAATAGATTACTAACGCAATTTTCGGGTTTTACTCGTTTATCATCCACAGCATTATTACTTAATATTAAATCATAAAAAAGACTTTTCTCTAAGAAAAGCCTTTTCAAAATCTGCTATTTGTAGAGCGATTATTTCTTCTATTCCTTAATTTAAGGATAATGATGCAGGGCCAAATTCTTCAAAGTGAATAGAATCATTATCTACACCAGCATTTTTAAGGAACTCATAATGTTTACGAATAAATCCAGCTGGTCCGCATATATAATAGGATGCACCTGAAAGTAAAACTTTGTTTTCAATACTTTCCAAATCCACAATGCCACTCAAGACAGATTCTGTTTCTTGGTCAACTTGTTCATAAAATAAATGTCTTTGAAATGAATCACTAATTGCTGATAATTCTTGTAATTTATCCTTAAAAGCATGAACTTGTTCATTTCTGCATCCATGAACCCAAACAATAGGTTGGTTACTTTGCTTATTGAAAATTAATTCTTCAGCCATTGCTAATAAAGGGGTTTGACCAACGCCGCCACTTATAAAAACTTGTGGCCTGGCAGAACCATCTGTATTCAAAACAAAGTTTCCTGAAGGGGAGGTCAATTCGATGGTATCTCCAACCTGTATATGATCATGTAATCTATTGCTTATCATACCATCAGGATGTTGGCTGCCAGCCTCTTTTTTAACGGAAATTCGATAATATTTTCCATTTGAAGAACTTGATATACTGTATTGTCTTGGTTGAAGGATATTTAACTCCGGTAAAAATAATCTTACACTGATATATTGTCCCGGAAGATGATTCGCAATGTCACCTGAATCAGCGGGATAGAGATAGAATGATGTAATTTCTTCTGACTCTTTTACTTTGTCTTTGACTACGAATGGTCTCCAACCTGTCCAACCTCCAGGTCTATTTACTTTTGCCTTATAAATAGAAGATTCATGACCCGACATTATTTCTGCGAGATTGTTATAGGCTAGTGTCCATGCTTCCAGAAGTTCTTCAGAGGCAGCATCTCCTAATACTTCTTTAATGGAAGAAATTAAATGATTTCCCACTATCTGATAGTGCTCTGGTCGTATATCTAAACTTGTGTGCTTATGACCAATATGGTCAACAACACCTAATAAAACAGATGGGTTTTCAATATTTTCAGCATAAGCTAGTACAGCCATTGCCAAAGCCGTTTGTTGTTTCCCAGATTTTTGGTTACCCATATTAAAAACATGTTTAAGCTCAGGATTATGCTTAAACATTCTTTCATAGAAATAGCTTGTTAATAAAACACCATTCTCTTTTAGAACAGGGATTGTGCCTTTAATAAGGGTAATTTGTTGTTCTGTCATTTCTTAAACCTTTTTATTGTATTGAATAATTATTGTGTGCAACAAAGGTAAAAATAATAAAAGATAAAGTTATCTTTTATTGGTAATAATTCGTCTTGTAGGTTACAGGGTGTAATATTAACTTCTCAGGTAGGAAATTGTTCCGGCTTGATTGGTTTATAAGAGATCTCATTTTTTATACCTAATTTTGATGCATGGGAATGTTTTCGAAGTCTGCAGAATATGCCATCCGGGCGGTTTTCTATATTGCTAAATCTACTCATTTGAATAGGAGGGTAGGCATTAAAGAAATTGCCAAAAATATTGAATCACCTGAACCTTTTTTGGGTAAAATTTTGCAAGCATTAAGTAAGAATGGAATCATAAAATCTTCAAAAGGACCCAACGGAGGATTTTACCTTACAGAAGTTGAAATGAATAAAAAATTAGCTGATGTCGTAAAAGCAATTGACGGAGATGATATTTTTGTTGGATGTGGTATGGGACTTTCGCAATGTTCTGAAAGATTCCCCTGTCCTTTGCATAATGAGTTTAAAGCAATTCGTGAACAATTAACTTCGACATTGAATAGTATTACCCTTGCACAATTTAATAACGAATTAGTGCTGGGAACACTAAAGTTAACTAGACAAGAATAGCGAGTGATTTAACCAGTTATTTTTTCAAAATACCTTTTTCCACACTTTCATTAATTAAGTTTTCTGCATAATTCCAAAGTATTGTTGAACCGTTTTTAATTATTTTTTTCTTATTGTAGACCTTATCATAAGAAACATCAAATTCTTTCCAGGTTCCTCCATTATTGGAAGTATTTTGTAATAGTGGTTCTAATCGATCCATTGATCTCGCAAATTTAGCTTCATTTGAAACTCCTTCTTCAAACTCTTCCCAAATTGCCATAAATTCTTCAGCTTGTTTTGTTGGTAATAATCCGAATATTCTTCTTGCTGCCGTTAATTCTTCATCCGTATTCGTGTGGTTCTTTACTGTGTCGTATATAAAAGTATCACCTGCATCAATCTCCACAATATCGTGTATTAAGACCATTTTTAAAACCTTAAGTACGTCAATTGGATGATCCGAATGTTCAGCTAATACAATAGTCATCATTGCTAAATGCCAACTATGTTCTGCATCATTTTCATGTCTATCGCTATTAAATAGTTTGGTTTTTCTTTGGATGTATTTTAGCTTATCGATCTCTTTTATGAAGCTTACTTGTTTTAATAAATTATCTATCTTCATTGCTTTATAAATCATGAAAAAATTGACACTTCAGATAATGATTTGCAATTTTAATTCTATTTCAATATAGAAAAAAAACAGATAACAAAATGTGAAAAACTAACAAAAAGTCTGACTCAATTATTAATTAAGCCAGACTTTTAATGGATAATTTACCCTTATGGTATTCCTTTAAATGAATTAAAATAAGAGTGCTATTTTTCCTTTTGTATGTCCTTCTAATATATAATCATACGCTTGGCTTGCTTCACTAAATGGAAAAGTTTTATCAACTGTCCACTTGAATTTTCCTTCAGCTATTCCATTCACAACATGTTTTAAATTATTTACGTTTCTTTTTACCCATATAGAGATTACACGATTAGAAGAAACCTGTTTTCCGGCTATCGTAGCAATGATACCATCTGGTTTTACTAGCTCTAAGGAGGTTTGGGTAGCTTCTTCTGTTCCGGACATATCTATTGAAGTATCAAATTGGTTAGGAAATACATTCTTTATTCTTTCAATTAATCCTGAACCATACACTACAGGAATAGCACCTAAACTTCTAATGTATTCTTGATTTTTTTCAGATGCTGTAGCGACGACCTCAATACCTCTTTCTTTTGCCAATTGTATTGTAATAGATCCTACACCTCCGGAGGCTCCGTGAATTAATAAAGATTTTATGGGGCCAATTTCATCGAAAATTGTCATTGCAGTTTGAGAAACTCCAGCTAAAGTTCCTGCAACAGACCAATCCATATTTTCAGGTTTCTTAATTAAATTTGTTATAGGAACATCTATAATGGTCGCATGAGTAAATGAACCTCCTGATCCTAAAACTTCATCGTTAATAGCCCAATTTTGCTCGTTTGGATTTAAATCAATGATAGTACCTGCAAATTCAGTCCCGAAAGTTTGTGGCATTGAAGCATGTTTAAACTCTCCCGTCATTCTTCTCGCATCAATAGGGTTAATACCAGCAGCTTTTACTTGTATTCTAGCATTCCCAGGTTGCAATGGAGGTAAGGCTTGTGTGCTAAAATTTAATACATTGCCCTTTCCATATTCGCTAGCATACAATATTGTCGTTTCCATATCCTCTTGTTTTAGTAATTATTAAAATGTGTTTTACCGTTTTTTGTTTATACAAAAATAATAGGTAGAAGTGCATTTCTACTTATTACTAACCTATTGGTTACTAGTAACCAATAGGTTAGTAAGTACTTATAGTTCTTCCGAGAATTAATAAAAAGAATTTATCAGAAACTACTATACAAGCTATATTTTTTATAACTTTAATAAATACTTAAACCTATTTAAAGCATTGTTATCACTTGTCCTATTAAAATTAAGCATCTAATTAATTTCGGATCTATGCTGATACTATTTACCTAAACTGATATGTCTTTTAAAACCTTATTAATTAGTGTTTTCATGATGATGGAAACCAATTGTTTATTTTCCCAATCTAAAATAGAACCCGATCCACTTCCCATTTTAGCATGGCATGGGATTCCTGCAGATCAATTAACGCATTCTCGCTTTGTTGAGCTGCGAGAAGCTGGATTTACACATAATTTTAGCTTTCTCTCAAAAGCAGAAGAGGTAGCTAAAGCCTTAGATTTAGCAGCTAAGACAGACGTGAAAATGATTATCACATGCGAAGAGCTTCAGTCAGAACCAGAAAAAACGGTACGTAGATTTATGAATCATCCTGCTTTAGCAGGTTATTTTTTACGTGATGAACCTGCTGTTAAGGATTTTGCTGAATTAGGCGCTTGGGCCAAACGCATAAAAGCCGTGGATAGTAATCACTTTTGTTATCTCAACCTTTTTCCAAATGGCCCAAAGGAGCACCTTGATGGTATTGGCGCCAAAAGTTATGCAGATTATGTGAATCAATTTGATGAACAAGTACCCCTATCATTTTTATCGTTTGATCATTATCCGATAACTACAGGAGGTTTAAAAGCTGAGTGGTATGAAAATCTGGAAGACATAGCCCGTATTTCAACAGAAAGAAATAAAGATTTTTGGGCTTTTGCATTGGCTACGCGGCATCTGACTTATCCATTGCCCACATTGGCCATGTTACGATTACAAATGTATAGTAACTTGGCTTATGGCGCCCAAGGCCTTCAATATTTCACTTATTCTACTCCTGAAGATAGTCGTATCTGGGACTTTCAAGATGGTATCATTGGACTGGATGGAAAAAGAACTGTAGTTTATGATTTGGTAAAAGCATTGAATCAGGAACTTCAAGCGGTTTCAGGCGTTTTTAAAGATGCTAAAGTAATTAGCGTAAGACATACAGGTGATATAATCCCTCGCGGAACACTACGGTTAAACCAAGCACCTGCTCCGATAAAAGTTTTGGCTACTGAAGGTAAAGGCGCTGTTGTTTCTCATCTGAAAAAAGGAAAACGTCAGTTTTTGGTTATTGTAAATCGTGACTATGAGTCTCCCATGAAACTTACATTAGTTGCTGATCCATCGTTAAAACGTGTCATGAAAGATGGTACATTAATTTCCGCAGATGTCTATACACCCATAACGATGGTTGATCCGGGAGACGCCATGATTTACTGTTGGGAAAATTGATAAATAAGGAATTTAATTATGGTTAAATAAATTAGATTGTTTTTGCCCTTGAATAATAAAGTCGATTTTCTGAAAAGGAAATCGACTTTATTATTGTGTTCTCTCTGAATGATAACTACACTTCAAATATTTAGAGTCACCTTAGTTTTATTGTTATATATGCAGGCTATTGAAAATAAGGAAAGTATCAAACTTTGTATAGTCTCCATTTAGATAAATAGTGTCTTTGCGTTAATTAATTACACTAGAGCACTTTAAAAAATACTGTTTTATACGTAATATATCTATTTAGCTAATAGATTATATGGATAAAGTGTATAATAACCAAAGGTTATTGTCCATAAAAAAGTATCATTTCCATGTCACTTTAGTTTTGTTGAGGTTTGTTCCATGCAAAAACAAAATACTAATTCTGACATTTTTTTAGCGATAAAAAATTTATTACGACACGTTAAAGTCTTAGGAGTATTATGTGTTATTATGTTGATTTTAGTCCCGGTTATGCTTCATCTAAATATCGGAAAATCTAGTGAAATTCCACCAAAAGAAGAAATCACTTCAGAAGATACGTTAGCTTTTACAGATGATTTTGAAATCCCACCATTTGATGATACAGAAGAAGGCAAAATGGCAGAGTATGGATATCGTCTAATTACCGAAACCTATGCAATGGTTGGGCCTGAAACAAAATTAGTTATCTCGGGAAATAGGCTAGCTTGTTCAAGCTGCCATCTTAACGGGGGAACAAAACCATATGCGGCCCCTTATATTGGGCTTAGTGGAGTCTTCCCTGTGTATATTGGACGTGAAAATAAAGTTGTATCGCTAGAAGAACGAATTAATGGATGCTTTGAGCGGAGTATGAATGGGAGAGTGATTGATGTTAACAGTAAAGAAATGCGAGCCATGATCAGTTATATTAAACACATCAGCGTCAATGTTCCTATTGGTAAACGAATCAAGGGGCAAGGATTTGTAGATTTTGAGGTGCCTGATAGAAGTGCAAATTTACAACAAGGAGAATTGGTTTATCAAAATATTTGTTCTTCTTGTCATGGTATAGATGGTGGCGGATTGAAAGGAACGAAAGAAAATAGGAAAGATGGGTACATTTATCCACCTTTATGGGGTGATGATAGTTATAATGATGGGGCTGGTATGGCTAGAGTGATAACGGCAGCCCGTTTTATAAAAGGTAATATGCCACTTGGTGTTACACACAGTTCTCCTTTACTCAGTGATGAGGAAGCTTATGATGTGGCAGCATTCATCAATAATCACAGTAGACCTATGAAAGCAAACAAAGAATTAGACTATCCTGATCTTTCCAAGAAACCAAAGGATGCTCCATACCCTCCTTACAATGATAATATTGGCCAGAAACAGCACAAATTTGGACCATTTAATTTCGATAAATAAAACTTAAAACTAAATTAATATTTATATGAAGCACAAATTGATTTTACTGACTTTTCTTATCGCTGTATGCGTTATGAAGCAAGCAAATGCCCAACTGGCCCTAGAGCAGAATAAAACTTACACGGGTGCGCAGGCCAATGAATTGCTATATAAAGCCATTTATCAAATGGATCAAGGGTCACCTGAAGTAATTAAGAAGACCATTAGAAACATCAATAATTTACTCAAAGATCCTAGGCTTAAAGGAAAGGTACAGGTGGAACTAGTAGTTTTCTCTGCAGGAACGGAAGCTCTGAGGAAAGATAGTGAATATGAAGAGGCGATCAGGGACCTTATTCTTAAAGGTGTGATTGTTGCTCAATGTCTCAATACACTGGAAGAACGGAAAATTGACAAAAGTGAGCTTTATGATTTTTTGGCTTATGTACCAACAGGGAATGGAGAACTCCTTATTAAGGCTGGCGAAGGATGGACAATTATTAAACCATAAATTATTAAAGATGAAAATAATTTCTAATCTCATTTGTCGTTTATTATTTTTCTCGACTTTGTTTTCGATAACAAATACCTATGCACAAGATTCCCACCGATATGATCCACCTTGGAACACTCCTCCTAAATCAACTGTAGAGTTTACAATCCAAGGGATAAATAATGTGCCCGATTTATATGGGGATATCGTTGATCCACAGTTGGTGGTTTTTTTTGCGGGAAATCAGTTTATGTGTATCGATGACCTTTTAGAAGGTTTTAAAAAAAGGCATCCACACATTACGAGAATTTTTGCTGAGACTTTACCCCCGGGTATATTAGCCAAGCAGATTGAAGGAGGGTCGTTAACCATCGGAAACCTAAGAATTACGCATAAGCCTGATGTTTATACAGCAGGCAAGGGAAGAATAGAATCGATGGAAGATCATTTTAGTAGAATCGAAACTTATGCATACAATAAACTTAGCCTCATGGTACCTCAAGGTAATCCAAAAAAAATAATGGGATTGATAGATTTTAAAAATCAAAATTTGAGGATAAGTATGCCAAATCCAGCCTGGGAAGGAATTGGGAAACAAATAGAAACAGCGTATCGGAAAGCCGGAGGTGATGTACTATATCAAGCGATCATGGAAACAAAAGTCAAAGATGGTACCACTTACCTTACCCGTATTCATCACCGCGAGAGTCCTCTAAGGATACTCCTGGAGGATAGTGATGTAGCTCCAGTTTGGACTTCTGAGGTTTTCTATCAGAAAATGATTGGACATCCTGTTCAGGAAGTAGAAATTCCAGTAGAAGAGAATATAAAAGCAGCTTACCAAGCAGGTAGACTTAAAAATGCGCCAAGGGCAGAAGCAGCAGATTTGTTTATGGAATATCTGATATCAGATGAAGCAAAAGAAATATATAAAAAGTATGGATTTGAAGTCGAATAACATTTAAAAAGAAATTTTCAGTACAATTGTTAATGATAAACATTGATTTCAAGATATTGGTATTTATATCTGCAGCACGTCACTTGAATTTCACAAAAGCAGCAAAAGAGATGAACATCTCACAACCAGCTGTCAGTAAGAATATACAGGAGTTGGAAACACAAGCAGGTCGTAACCTCTTTGAACGAGCGGGAAATAGGATAATACTTACTGAAGCGGGGAGCTTGTTTCTTAACCATGCAATAAAGCTTACTTCAGTTTACGAAATACTTAACGGTGAATTAGGGTTGCTAGATGGGGTTCTACTTGGCGAACTTAGATTAGGTGCGAGTACAACACTTTCACACTATATCCTACCTCAAATATTAGCTGAATTTCATTTATCATATCCTAGTATTAATTTGAAAGTTCTTCATGGAAATTCTAAACAAATAGAAGACCTATTGTTTGATAAAACTATTGATCTAGGTGTGGTTGAAGGGTTATCCGACAATCCCTCCATGAAATACGAGGCTTTTCTTAATGATGAGGTTGTTTTAGTAACACGTAAGAATAATCCAAAAGTAGCCAAAATAGATATGTTATACCCTTATCAACTTCAGCACTTAGAATATGTACTTAGAGAGGAAGGATCAGGTACAAACGAAGTCATTCATAAAGCATTTACTGATGCAGGGATAGACTGGCACTCTCTTTACGTCAAAGTTTACCTTGCA
>JBEBRZ010000003.1:0-67744 GCA_040394615.1 Sphingobacterium mizutaii | reverse complement strand
GCGACCCCATGCGTGACAGGCATGTATTCTAACCAGCTGAACTACCAGACCTTTTCCTCCTTTTAGAAGGTGTGCAAATATAGTGTTTATTTCTATATCTGCTAATAAATTTTTAAAAAATCTTACTCTACAGTACCCTCTTTCATCTTTTCAGCATTCTCAGCAAACTGTAATGCATCTATAATCTCTTGAATATCACCATCCAAAATTGCCGGAAGATTGTACATCGTTAAACCAATACGGTGTTCGGTAACTCGTCCTTGTGGATAGTTATAAGTTCGAATCTTAGCAGAACGGTCTCCTGTAGATACCATTGTTTTACGTTTGGCCGCAACATCTCCATGTTTCTTCTGTACCTCCAACTCATATAATTTGTTACGAAGCATCTCCATGGCTAATTCTCTGTTAGCTAATTGAGAACGTTCTACTTGACATACCACCACGATACCTGAAGGTTTGTGAGTCAATTGTACTTTAGTTTCGACCTTGTTTACGTTCTGACCACCTGCACCACCTGATCTTGAGGTCTGTAGCTCGATGTCTCCAGGATTAATCTCAACGTCAACTTCCTCAGCCTCTGGTAAAACAGCAACTGAAGCTGCTGAAGTATGTACCCGCCCTTGTGTTTCAGTATCCGGAACACGTTGAACACGGTGAACGCCAGACTCATATTTCAATTGACCGTAAACATCATCTCCTATAACTTTCAGGATAACCTCTTTATAACCTCCAGAAGTTCCTTCGGTTACATCCATTACCTCATTTCTCCAACCTTTAGTCTCAAAATAACGGGTATACATACGGTAAAGATCCCCGGCAAATAACGCCGCTTCATCTCCTCCTGATCCACCACGGATTTCCAAAATAGCATTCTTAGCATCCTCAGGGTCTTTCGGAATTAACATTAGACGAATCTCTTCTTCCTTTTCTTCCTTCTGTGTATATAACAGATCCATCTCCTCCTTTGCCATCTCCCGCAATTCCTGATCCTTCTCGTTAACTAAGATATCCTTGTTGGTCTCCATATTACTTACAATGTTCCTGTAAATATGGTATTGTTCCACAATTTTGCCCAAGTCCTTATATTCCTTGTTCAATTTTGCGAAACGTTTCATATCGCTAATCGTGTCGGGATTACTTAATTCTCGCTCAACCTCTTCCCAGCGCTCTTTTATTGCTTGTAGTTTCTCTAACATAAATTTCTATCTTATTTACAGGTTTTGAATTATATCAAATTCCTGTAATAGTCGACAAAAATAAAGATTTTTATGCGCTTTTAAAGAGACTAATGAGAAGAAACTGCTTTTAGCCCTACAATTGATGCAATTAATGTGAAAATAAAGAAGATACGCCAGAAATCTGTAGGTTCTTTAAAGATGACAATACCCATAATAACGGTACCTACAGCACCTATTCCTGACCAAACTGCATAAGCTGTTCCTAATGGTAAAGTACTCGTTGCCTTAATTAACAATCCCATACTTATCGTAACGCTTATTAAGAATCCCAGGTACCATAAATACATTTCTGTTCCTGCAGAATCTTTCGCTCTACCAATACAATACGTGAAAGCAACTTCAAATAACCCACCGATGATTAATAGTATCCAGTTCATATCAATATATTTGAGATTAAAGAGGCGCAAATTTCAAATTAAAATCCGCTATTCCTTTTTACAAATGTTAAAAAATTACTTTCTAATCCCGCGAATTCTACTCAAGGTAACTTGAGAAATACCTAAATAGGAAGCAATATAGCCTAGTTTAATTCTGTTTGTGATATTAGGAGCTTTTTTCAATAGCTCTTCATAGCTTTCCAGTGAAGATTTGAACAACCTTAACATCAACCTTTCTTCGATTTTTATGGCCTCAAGTTCTGCAAGCCGTCTTCCCCAATTGCTAATTTGATTGTGCGAGTGATAAAGTGCCTGTAAGCGGTCTATTGATAGTCTATATAATTGAGAAGGTTCAAGGGTTTGAATATTCTCGTATCCGGGTTTATTTAAAATATAACTGTTTAGGGATATGAGGGCTTCTCCAGGAAAAGTAAATCCAAGGATTACCTCATGTTCAGCTTTATGATAATAGATTCTGCAGATTCCTTCTTTTTGAAAATATAAATACGGACTATTTTTTTCGGCATGAATAACTGTGCTGTTTTTCGGAAACTCCACTAGCTCACAAATACCTTCAAGTAAAGAAAACTGATCTTCCGATAGTGGAAAGATTGCATTGGCTATTTCTCTAAAGTCCATTTTTTAAGTTTTAGGTCTCGACCGTCCCAAACCGCATAAGTGTGGTAATTAATCCACTCTCCAAGGTTAATAATAGTACTGTTTTCTTGTAGTTTAACTTCGTATGGAAGATGTCTATGGCCGAAAATAAAATAATCGTAATGTTGTTTCTCCAATACCTCTTTAGCATAAACAATCAACCATTCATTTTCCTCACCTAAAAATCGCTCTTCATTATTATTCGAAATTCTACTGTGTTTTGACCAGCGTTGTGCAATTCCTATCCCCAAATTTGGATGTAATCTTGCAAATAGCCATTGACAAAAAGAACTTCTGAATATTTTTTTTAGGTATTTATACTTTTTATCTCCCGGACCAAGGCCGTCTCCATGATGTATGTAGAATGTTTTGCCACTCAACTTGATTATTTTTTCGTTAGAGATAATTTCAGCATTGAGTTCGTCTCTAAGATACCCAAACATCCACATATCGTGATTACCCTTGAAAAGTACAATTTTAATCCCCAGATCTGCTAATTCAGCTAGTTTACCCAGAAAGCGAATATAACCTTTCGGAACAACGGTGCTATATTCAAACCAGAAATCGAAGATATCTCCGACCAAATAGAGTTCAGAAGCATCCTCCTTGATCTTATCAAGCCAGGAAATAATGTTATGCTCCCTAACCTTAGACTGCTCTGAAGGATAGGAACCCAAGTGAAAATCTGATGCAAAATATATTTTGTTGCGTGGGTTCATTCGAGCCAAAACTACTATTATAATTACGTAAAATCAAGAACCGAACATATTTGGTGAATTTTGACCGTCGGTTAATATATGGAACCGTATTAGGATTTTTTTGAGCAAATTATTTGTTAGTTTTGTTATGAACTAATTGTAAAATATTATGATGAAATATCTGAGCTTTGGCATGCTCGCCATGTGCCTTACGGCATGTCAACAAGAAAAAGTGATTGAATCTAAATCAGACATCAGCGTGAAACCATATCCACAAACACAAAAAATTGATCAAAAAGACCTCTTTTTCGGAACAACAGTTGAAGATCCATACAGATGGTTAGAGGACGATCTCGCGGAAAACACTAAAAATTGGGTCAAAGCAGAAAATGAAGTAACTGAGGATTATCTAAGTCAGATTCCTTTCCGCGAAAACATCCGCACAAGACTTGAACACCTTTGGAACTATGAAAAAGTTTCTGCTCCTTTTAAGGAAGGGGATTTCATCTATTTTTACAAAAATGACGGACTGCAAAACCAAAGTGTCCTTTATCGGAAAAAAGGAGAGAAAGGAACTGAAGAAGTCTTTTTAGATCCCAATAAATTATCTTCTGATGGTACAACCTCTCTGGCAGGCGTATCTTTTAGCAAAGACGGCTCTTTAGTAGCTTATCAGATATCTGAAGGTGGTTCCGATTGGACGAAAGTAATTATACTGAAAGCAGATGATAAATCTCAGGTAGGGGATACATTGCAAAATGTAAAGTTCAGTGGAATGTCTTGGCAAGGTAACGATGGAATCTATTATAGCTCTTACGATAAACCTAAAGAAGGTTCTGCATTATCTGCCATGACCGACCAACATAAATTATTTTTTCATAAGCTGAATACGCCTCAAAGCTCAGATGAGCTCATTTTCGGAGGCTCCCAAACACCTAGGAGATATATTGGTGCTGGTTTAACAGAAGACGAACGATTCTTAATTGTTTCTGCGGCCAACTCCACCTCTGGCAATGAAATGTATATTAAAGATCTTTCTAAACCGGAATCTGATTTCGTTACGGTTGTCAACAATATGGAGAAAAACCATTATATCTTAGATAATGATGGAGACCGTTTAATTATCTATACTGAACTTGATGCACCCAATGGTCGTATTGTAGAAACAAATATTGCGAATCCAAGCCCTGAGAATTGGAAAGATTTGATTAAAGAAACCGAACAGGTTCTGAGTCCCTCGTTAGGTGGCGGTAAAATATTTGCTAATTATTTGAAAGATGCTACATCACAAGTGAAGCAATATGATCGCAATGGTAAACTGGAACACGAGATTGAGTTGCCAGGAATAGGATCTGCAGGAGGTTTCGGAGCAAAAAAAGAGGATAAAGAATTATATTACTCTTTTACCAACTACGTGAACCCGGGGACCATCTATAAATATGATATTGCGTCCGGTAATTCCGAAATCTACAGAAAACCTGAAGTGCAATTCGATCCTACTAAATACGAATCTAAACAGGTCTTTTATAATTCAAAGGATGGGACTAAAATTCCGATGATTATTACCTATAAAAAAGGAATCAAATTAGATGGAACAAATCCGACGATGTTATATGGTTATGGAGGTTTCAATATTAGCTTAACACCATCCTTTAGTGTAAGTAATGTTATTCTACTGGAACAAGGTGGAGTTTATGCGGTAGCGAATCTTCGTGGAGGCGGTGAGTATGGGGAGAACTGGCATTTAGCAGGGACAAAATTAAAAAAGCAAAATGTGTTTGATGATTTTATTGCCGCTGCAGAATACCTTATTAGTGAAAAATATACCTCATCGGAGAAATTAGCTATTTCGGGAGGATCCAATGGAGGGCTGTTGGTAGGAGCATGTATGACGCAAAGACCTGAATTATTTAAAGTGGCATTCCCCGCTGTGGGTGTATTAGATATGTTGCGTTATCATAAATTTACTGCCGGAGCAGGTTGGTCATTTGATTATGGAACTGCTGACGATAGTGAGGAAATGTTTAATTACTTACTTAAATATTCTCCCTACCATGCTTTACAGCCTGGAACGGATTACCCGGCAACTATGGTTACCACTGCAGATCATGATGATCGGGTAGTGCCAGCTCATTCCTTCAAATTTGCTGCAAGATTGCAAGAATATAATAAAGGTACAAACCCTGTATTAATTAGGATAGATACCAAAGCCGGACATGGAGCAGGTAAATCAACAGCAATGGTAATTGCTGAACAAACCGATAAATGGTCGTTCATGTTTCAAAATATGAACCTAGGATATAAAGAAATCAAGAAATAATCTTTTTAAAGCAAAGAGGCGTAGTTTTTTACTACGCCTCTCTTTTTTAGACAAACTTTAATATCGGTTGTCTAACAATTATTTTTTTATTTAACCCAGGTAGGTTCTCCTTTTTTCATTTTTTCTAAGGTAGCTTGATACTCCGCTTTACCATCTTCACCAACAGCTGCAATTGCTTTTTCTTGCCATTCTATAGCTTCTTTAGTCTTACCTAACTTATGTAATAAGTTTGCGTAAGTATCAATTAATGCAGGGTCTTGAGCTTCTTCTAAAGATTTTTTACTCCAAGCTAATGCTGATTCTACACAAGCCGGATCATCACAGTTTTCAAAGATTGCCCAAGCAAAAGAATTAAGGTGATTTGCAGTAATTTTAGATGGATCAAGTTTAATATAAGCATCTACAGCATCTCTAAATGCAGGCCAGTTTTGTTTTCTCGCATAATAATTAGGTTTGAAGCTTGCTACAAGATTAGTTAATGATACATTCGGGTATTTTTTACTTACCTCATCAACAGTTTTATCAAAAATATCTGTTTCTGATTTCATCACAACAGGTGCAATTTCTGTATTGATAATTGCGGCACCTAAAAGCTGATCAGCTTTGCCTGCTCCTAATTTTTCATCTACTTTAGCTTTATTCGCAAGGATTGCTTCAAAAGCTTTAGAGCCTGGTTTACCAATGTTTTTAGTAATCAATGAGATCATATCATCCGCCAATAATTCATCAGTTGTAGAATTATTGATTAAAGCTTCCATAGCAGTAGCTGTTAAATCTCTATCATAAGCTTTTACCGCTGCGGCAGCTGTTGCTTTTGCTATTTCTTTATCAGTAGGATTTGCCTGGAATTTCTTTACCAATGTCTCATACTGAGTGTCCGGATCCAAGCCTTCTTTTGCAGATGCAATAAATTGATCAGGTTCACCTCCTCCAACAATACGGTGCACTAATTCTCCGTCTGGGTTGAAAATTAAAAAAGTAGGATAAGCTGCAATTTTATAGTCTTTTGCAAAGCGTTTAGCTTCTTCACGCCATGATTTAACATCTTCACTGTCTCCTTCTGTTTCATCCATTTGAATTTTAAGATTCACAAAATTCTCGTTGAAAAATGTGCCGACCTTTTCTTGTGGAAATACATTCTCTGACATCCATTTACATGGACCACACCATGTGGTAAATGCATCAACAAAAATATATTTGTTTTCTGCTTTTGCTTGTTCTTTCACTTTTGCCCAAGTCGTGTTATGCTCGAAGGAAATTCCCTTCTCTTGTGCAAAAACCAATAAAGGCAATGTGAATAACAATAAAATCAACTTTTTCATAATCAGTGTTTATTTTATTTTTAAATAATATTTAATACTAAGTTAATTATTAAAATCAAAAAGTCCCGATTTTTAGTCGGGACTTTTTTGATTTTTATGTTTTGATTAAATTCCTAGTTGTTTCGCCATTTTGTGTTCCAATGCTTTTTTGTGGAGCAAGATAGATATCGTTTTATAACGGACATATTCTTTTGTTGCATACATATAACCTTGGTAATCATTAGAAGCTCCCCATGAGTTTTTAACGATATAATATTCTTTTCCGGTTTGATCTTTTACTGTTCCTACAATGTGCATTCCGTGGTCATCAGTAGTTTCATAATTGTCAAATGAAGCTTGTCTTTTTTCCGCTGTGATTTTTGCCTCCGGTTTAGGACCGTTGAATAATTGGTCAACTTCCTCTTTTGTCATTTGCTCAATTGGTTTCTCAGGAACGTATGCTACACCATTTTTCCAACTAAAACTCTTCTCTGACACGTCTGTTGCCCAAGCAACAGTGAAGCCTTTTTCCAATGCATGGTCAATAATCGAAGTCAAATCATCGATCTTAACATTATAAAAGCTTTCAAATGACCAATTATCAGGGATTAATAATACAAATGGTTTGTAATAAGCATGCTCATCAAATGATGAAATGCCAATATAATCATCTGGATTAATGCCAATCACTTCGTCTGCAAATGTTCGTGGAGTATAGGTTTTTCCTTTATATTCGAAAGATTCAGGAACTTCTCCTAAATAAGAATCCATAGCTCCTGTGAATGCTTTCATCCAGTTTTCAGTTGGTTTTTTGCTTTTAGCAACACTTTCTGTAATGGATTGAAGAATAGGACTCATTTCACTGAAGTTGTTACGTGTCTGTCCCTCAGGTAGACCTGTATAAACATTGTAAGGTACGGCGCCGTATTTTCTGAAAATCGTTAACACGTCATGAAGTTGACCTCCATCACCTTGAGCTTGTTTACCATGTAAACGAACAAAGTTCTTTGCTTTCTCTACGTAGGTATTGCGGGCTGTAAAGATTGGTGATATCTCAACAGGATCTTTGCCCATACGAATCATTTCTGATTCCAAAAATGAATTTCCTGAATAAGACCAGCAGGTTCCTGAGGAGCCTTGATCCTTAATAGAAGTTCTTCCTAGATTAATAACTTCTGTAAATTTAAACCCTTCTTTGCTATTGTCACTAGCATTTGATTTGAGGGAGTTTATTAGGTTATCTTGAGCTTGTACTTGAGTAGCTACGAAAAAGGCAGCTGCCATTAGAATAGATTTACTCCAATTCATATGTTTTTTATTAGATTTTTTTAACGTGTACGAATTTATCAAAATATTATGGGGGATAAGACTAGATTTTGTAAAAATCTTAGAACAAAAAAAGAGACCATTAATTTAGGTCTCTTCATATCATTTTATGTTTTTTCAAAATCCGGTTTCTTTGGAAAGATCAAAGAAGCTACAATACTGATAACGAGTATTCCTAAAATGACCAGTAAAGAATGGGTGGTTGTGAAACCTAAATCATGTAAATAGTCATGTAATAACATTTTCAATCCGATAAAGATTAATAGGAAAGCCAATCCAACTTTCAAATAATGGAATTTATGAATCACATTGATTAATAAGAAAAACATAGATCTCAAACCCAGGATAGCAAAGATATTCGAAAAGAATACGATGTATGGATCTTTAGTTATTGAAAAAATAGCCGGAATAGAATCGACCGCAAATATTAAATCTGTAAACTCAATTACCAATAAAACTAAGAATAGAGGGGTCATATATTTCACACCATTTTCTATATGAAAGAATCTTCCCTGATCTAGTTTATGTGTTACCTTAAAATACTTGGAGGCGAATTTAACGATAGGATGGTTTTCCGGGTCAACTTCTTCCTCCTTGTTACGGTTGATATACATATTGAATCCGGTGTATACCAGAAATGCTCCAAACACATATAAAATCCAACCGAATTTTGTAATTAAAGCTGCTCCAACGAAGATGAAGATACAGCGCATGATGATCGCTCCTAGAATACCCCAAACCAAAACTTTGTGGTAATATTTTTCAGGAATACCAAATGAGCTGAATAAAAGAACCATAACAAAGATATTGTCCACAGATAATGCATATTCAACCACATAACCCGTAAGATATTCCAGAGTCAGATTCTTGTTATATAAATGTAAACTGGCAGCCAGATCATTTTCATTAATCGTAATATTATGGAAGTGACTGGCCACAACCTCTTTTAATCGAGGTATATCGTGAACATTGTGTAGTTCATTACCCCAATAATAAAGCAACAATCCAAAGAGTAGTGCAAATGCTACCCAGATGGCACTCATAATAGCGGCAACTTTTAATGATACTGGTTTGTCATTTTTGGAAAACAAACCTAAATCAATTGCTAACATCAGAATTATAAAAACTATAAATCCGATCATGAAAAGTGCTTCGTGGCTCATATATTATTTCTTTCTCTCTGTAGTGAAACGTACTAATTGTTCTAATCCGGTCTTAAATTCACCGCCATCTGGAATCGTTTCTAAAATATCAAAAGCTTCCTTTTGGTACTTTAGCATTTGTTCATTAGCGTAATTCAAGCCTCCATTTATTTTTACGAAATTGATAACTTCAGCAACCTTTTCTGAATCCTCATTGTGGTTCTTTACTAAGTTGATTATCTTTCGCTTTTGACTCTTTTCAACAATGGATAATGCATAAATCAGTGGCAGTGTCATCTTTTTTTCCTTGATGTCATTCCCTACAGGCTTTCCGACATCATCTAAACCAAAGTCGAAAAGATCATCTTTTATCTGAAAAGCAATCCCTACTTTCTCTCCAAATAACCTGAGCTTCTCTATGGTATCTACATCTGCACCAGCAGATGAAGCTCCAATTGCACAACAAGAAGCAATTAAGGATGCTGTTTTCTTTCTTATTATATCGTAGTATATCGACTCCTGAATATCTAGATGTCTTGCTTTTTCAATCTGAAGCAGTTCTCCCTCGCTCATCTGTTCCACTGCCTCCGAAGCAAGTTTTAACAAATCATACTCTTTATTCTTAACAGATAAAAGTAAACCCTTGGAAAGTAAGAAATCCCCAACCAGAACGGCGACTTTATTTTTCCATAAAGCATTTATTGAAAAAAAACCCCGGCGTTCATTCGCATTATCTACTACATCATCATGTACTAAAGAAGCCGTATGTAGCAATTCTACCAATGATGCTCCATGATATGTAGATTCGGTTATGGCACCACAAACACCTGCTGAAAAGAAAACAAACATCGGACGCATCTGTTTTCCTTTTTGCTTAATTATATAGCGTGTGATACGGTCTAATAAGGGGGCGGAACTCTGCATGGATGCCTTGAAGGTCTTTTCAAAGCGCTTGAGATGTTCTTTTATAGGAAGTTGTATTTCGTCTAATGTTAACATGTATTGTGTATAAGACCTTCAGCATGCACTGAATCGCAATAAAAATACTAAAATTATGGTTGTGAAGCTAAGGTATTTTCAAGCTGAGTGTACCATTCCTCACCATATTCGCGAATCAATGGGTCTTTCAAGAACTTATAAACCGGAATATTTAACTCCTGACCAAAGGTACATGCGTCCTTACAGATATACCAACGATCATAATGTAAAACATCAAATTCAGGATAGTGCGTCGCTCGGATAGGGTAGAGGTGACAGGAAATAGGTTTTTTCCACTGAACATCTCCCATTTCATACGCTTTTTCAATCCCACATTTTGTGATTCCATTTTCCCAGGTAACATAAGCACATTCTTTATTTCCTCCTACACAGGTGGTCGTAAGATCACCATCTCCGTCAATCACATACTTACCTTGTTCTTCGATCGCTTTTATTCCTTCAGCCGTAAGATAAGGCTTTACCTTGGGATAAATCTCCTCTAATATTACTGTCTCTGCTTCCGTCAAAGGGGCACCTGCATCACCTTCAATACAACACACTCCTTTACATTTGCTAAGGTTACACACAAAGTCATTGTTGATGATATCTTCATGAACAAGAACATTTCCTACTTCTATCATTTTTATTTTGAATAACTTACGCGTTCGCCTAAAGGATATTTTAGACCATCCGCACTTACTAAATCCATTGTTACCGAACCAATAAGGATTTCTACTTGTGCCTTTACAGGAATCCGATTGCCATCATTGGTAACCCAAAGATACAAACGACTACTCTTTTTAAAGATTCTTCCCGGAGATATTTCCGGACTAAGTTTGATACACTCTAATTCGCCAAGTACAGATTTAACCTTTTCTACCCCGATATATTCAACGCCTAACTGTGCAACCTCATCATTCAGGAAGTAAGTAATGTGAAACTTATCACCTGATTTTAACTTTGAGAAATCTAAATTCCTTGAAAAATAATAAGCTGAAACTAAGTCAAAAGTCTGTTGGGTTGGGCTTGTAAATACCCCCTTCTTTCCATTAACCTTTTTTGTTTTATGGTCGAAGGTAGCATATTCAACTCTCCTGTAGTTGTTCTCTCTAATATTTTCAGTGTATAAAATCGGTAAAAAATTCGATTGATCGATATAAGAGTCATACTGATTTCTTACCGTATAGAACTTTGAAAACGCACCAGATGTTTGTCCGAAGGCCGATAGATGAATAGCATCTTTCACGCCAAAGCTATGCTTCGATTCCTGTACGGAAAGGGTGCCTGTTGCTGCCGAAATAATTCCATATCGAAGTTTATATTTTAAAACTTCACCAGGTTTAAAGGTGGGTTCTTTTAAGTATGGTAGTGACTGTGCAAATAATGTCGTGGACAGAATAATACTTAACGTGATAAATGAAACAATTCTTTTCATATGAGTTTGACAGCAATTATAATGGAAAGTTTAAGATTTTCGCTTGAATACGGGGACAGTAGAGCAGGGCTCACCATACATTACACTTTTAGCAACTTTACTGAGTTGACTGGTAAAGGTAACAAATGCAGATTCAGGAACCGGTATCTCCCCGCAACCTTTTATCACTATTCGTTGATCTTGATATTGACTATAGTCTATGCTAGATAACGCGTGATCATATAAAGTCTTAAGTACATAATCTTCATCACCAAAGTGAATAGATAGTGCCTGATCAACCAATTTTGTGGATAGTAACATATAGGCCCAGGTAGGCACAATAGCGTCTGCTGTACAAACTATACCGATATGTTTGTCCTTGTATTGTGACCAATCGTGGTTCTTGATAAATTCCCTGAAGTCTTTCTCCTTTAAGATCAATCCGTGGAATAGATTCTCTTTGATATCATAGATCTCAATAGCTGCTTTTGGTGCATGATCTGCTAAGTCAATGGTGATTAATCCACTTTGAGCAACTTTGTTTACAATGTTTTCTTGAATGTCCATTTCTATAAAAATAAAAAAAGCTGGATAACATTTGTTACCCAGCTACAAATTTAATCAATTCTATGTTAATAGAATTTAATACGATTGTCAACAATTTTCGCGTTGTTCTCTAAGGCTTTCAAAATAGTACCCCATGCACGCTGTGATTTTGACTCTGTTATCTGCTTTTGTTGAGCAATTAATTCTTCTCCGGTTAATGCTTTAGGATTTACAAATCCTTCTACTTGTACTGCATAAACACCTTGTTTGCCTTCGATAGATTTAGATGGCTTGTTTGGTTGCAATCCGAAAACAGTACCTACAACTGCATTTTCTACAGCAACACCCGGAATAACCGGATTAGCTAAGACTACATTATCTACAGATTGTACATTTTTACCTAATTTCTGACCTACTTGATCAATTGAACTTGCACCATTCAATGCATTGTTCATTTTCTCTTTCAGCATACGAGCTTTAACTAAATTCTTAACGGTCGGCTCAATCATTGTTTTTACCGATGCTAAAGGTTGAAGACCTTTCGGTTGAATATTTGTTACTCTTGCTACGATGAAGTTCTCACTGGATTCATAAATCTTATCACTTACTTCTCCTTGTTTAGCTTCAAATGCCCAGCGAATTAGATCTCTTGGAACTTCTGTACCACCTAACATATTGTCCATTGCTACGGTACGATCATTCTTGAGCACCTCTAAATTTTGTTGTTTAGCAATGTCTGAAAAATTGTCTTTGTTGATAGCAGTGAAGAATTGATTTGATTTTGAATAAGCGGCATCTGTAGTTTCTTTTCCTGCGTTGATGCTCTTGTCAACAATAGCAAGTTTCGCAATCGGAGAATTACCGATTTGTCTGTTTATCTTGATAACATGTACACCAAAGTTTGTAGAAACAACTTTTACATCACCTGTTGTTCCATCAAATAAGGTTTCATCAAGTTCAGGAATCATTCCACGTGTAATGGTTCCCAATTCACCGGCATTGTTCTTGCTGTTTGGGTCAGCGCTAAATTCAACTGCTAATGCAGCAAAACTTGCCCCACCCTGTACTAAATTCTTAATGGAATCAGCTTTTGCTAAAGCTTTATCAACACCGCCTTCTGTCGCCGGATTAATTAATATGTGACTTGCATTTACGGAGTCAGGACTGTTCTTTACAGAGATTACTTTCGCGATCTCATATACATTTTGTGTTAGATATGGACCTACAACTGTTCCTGGAGCTGATCTGAAAGCCACAGAATCCAAAGCAGGACTCAATTGACCCTTTGTATAGTATCTTACCGGGTATTTGTTCTCTGAATGAATTGTAACAAAGCTGGAATCATTGGTTGAGGTTTGTAATTCTGCTTTTAATTTGTTGACTTCACCCAATACTAATGCAGTATCGGCTGCGTTAGGAGTGGCGTCAAATAAAACATATTCAATTGTGCGAATCTCTTCAGGATTCTTGAATGCGTTTTTATTTTTGTCATAGTACTCTTTGTAATCCGCATCAGTCAACTTGATTTCAGAATCCTTAACAGATGCATAATCTAGCATGACATATTTAAAGTTTGCCAATTTATTACGAGAGTTGTAATCGTATTCAGCTTCTAATGAAGTAGTATAAATGCTGTTATTGATTAAGTTCGTGTATTTCTGGTTCAAACGTTCATTTTTTACATTCTGTAATAAAGCTTCCCATTGAGCTTTCATCTCAGGGTTCGTTTTTGCTTGCTCTATAACTGCACTTAAGTAGTTTTTATCAAACTGTCCGGTTTGAGGATTCGTAAATGCCTGAACGATTTGAGGAGATGGATTATTTCCGAACAATAAACTGTTCAGTTCTTCTTTTCCCACCTGAAGACCAATCCTGTCAATTTCCTGGTTTAATAGGTTCTGTGTTAAAAATTGATTCCAAACTTGTTGTACTGCAAATCCACGCATTTGTGGTGTCGAAGCACCACCCATTTGTTGTTGATACATGGCATTCGCTTGATCAACTTGTGCATTGAAATTTTGATAATCTATACTTTCACCATTAACACTACCAATCTCATTCTGGCTACTACGCCAGAATGGTGTTCCCACATTGATGGCGTCACCTAATAAAAATGCAACAATTGCCAAACCAATCACGAAAATGACTAAGCCTGCACGGTTTCGCAAAGAGGTCATTAATCCCATAACTATATTCTAATTTATTTAATGCTAATTTTAGTTTTATTCTTGTTTTTCGTCAAAACAAGGCGCAAGATACAATTTTTATAAAATAATATGGTAAAAATTTATATTTACCTTATATCAATTTTATTGACAATAAATCCTTTGGTTTTTACTAGTTTCCAAATGAAGGTAATTGTGAGCTACTTGACGGAAAATGAATTCCCGTTCCATGGATAAAACGGATGTCATTAAATTCTGCATCAGAAGTAAAAGAGGTTCCCTGTGCGGAAGTTCTTCCATCATTATATTCTGCTGTAATGGGTTGACTACCATAATATTTCTTAGCCTTCTCATCATAGATCAATTCTTCAGTCTTGATGACTGTACCGTCTACTTTCGTAATCACAACATTTTTTCTAAACTCAGTAAGTCCTTCAAGCTTTTTCTGTAATGCATAATCCGATGTTACTCTTTGCATTTCCTTTGCATTGTCATCAAAAAAAATAATTTGGACCCCCTGGCGGAATTCATAGTTCCCAGTGCTGTCATGATATACGCGCATTTCCGGAGCCTTTAGCTCAGCTTTTACTTTCGCCGAGTCACTGTAGATAACAGTCACATCTTTAGAAATGTCCACGGCTTCTTCAGCTTTAATGTTGGCTAATCGGTCAATATCCTTCATGTCATTCTCACAGGCAAATGACAAGATTGCCCCTAGCAAAACAATTGTTAGGGGCAAAAATCTCGATATTTTTATTGCTGTAAATTGCATCTCTTAATCGTAACTTCTTCTTATAAACCAAGAGTCATTGATTGTAAAACCTAAATTGATGTTAATGTATCGTTCACGAATCAAATTACTCTTCAATGTTCCTTGTTGCCCAAGTTCTGCCGAAATATTAATATTAGAGAAAGTTCTTCCAAACCCTGTCTCCGGCAATGGTAATCCAAGCCCCACTGTAACAGCCATGTCATTAATACGTTCTTTATTAACTGTCATATGAGTTTTATTGTATCTGAATCCCAATCGGTAATCAATTACTTTTAGGTAATTAATCGCAGTAGGGTCCGGTTTGAATTGACCTCCAATTGCAATACCTAAGTTTTTGCCCAATTTATCCTCGCCTTGGCGTACCTGATAGTTAGACCAATCAGCATATTTAAAATCAGCACCTACCATCCAGTTTACACCTTTGCTAAGCGTAATACCAACATTATGCTTCAATGGAAGATTTATTTTATTGTTGGATAACAAATCATTCAGGGCTGTGTCGATTGGAACTTGTTCCTGAATATCGCTTGATACATCCGTTCTAGTACGGGTTACTAATGTGCTCACTTTATTTCTTACTGCATTATTCAAGGATCCTGAATACCCTATCGTTAAGAATTTCTTATTCCCAAGTGGTACGAAATATTGTGCCCCATAATCAAAAACAGCCCCGGTTACTCGTCTTGTATCTGTTTGTGAAGTATTGTAATATCCATATCCGTTCGGAAAATCAATAAGTAATTTATCGTAAAGGTTTCCAAATAAGTATCCTACGTTTGCTCCGATACTGAAGTTCTTGAACGGAGAAACGCCCCAACCAACATATGCTTTATTCAAGCCTCCTTCTCCAACTAAACGCGTCTGGTAAGGTGTATTGCTGATTTCTCTGTTGGCAGATGTATTATAACCAATATCTGAATAAGGCATCAATCCAAATGAAATACCACCTAATTTTAATCCGTTGTTTTTGTTTAATGTAAATCCAAAAGCAAAATGACTAAACGCAAAATCGGCCGTATTATCTGCAGCGGTAGCACCTTTTTCTAATTGCGTGATATTTCCGTATAGGCCGGCATCTAAAATGGTTTTTGTGAAAGCTGAATAGGCTGCAGGATTGGAAATATTAAGAACAGGAAGCCCCCCCTGAAACCTTACTGCCGTAGAAATACCCCCCATAGCACGGGTTTGCGGTAGCAAGTCTTCACGCATCTGTCCTAATCCAAATTGCGAATACGGAGAATGCGAAGTAGAAGTTTGTGCATGGGCACTCTTACTGCTGAGTAAGATAGAACTTATTCCTAATATAATAAGTAAGGACGTATTAGCGTAAAATAGTTTCAACTGTTCTAATATTTTAAATGGATTCATCACCTCATCGAATCTTTATTTTCAACCTGCCAAAAAACGATGAGATTAAATCTTTTATTATGGCTGTATTATCTGAATTTTCGCTACAAAACTATCTATTTTTTAAATATCACAAGCTTTTTGTTTGTTAAAAAAGGTTAAACACTTAATGAACAATAACTTAGAAAAACTGAAAATAGATTATAGTCAGCAATATGACAAAATAGAGGCTTTCATAAAACCATTTTATCTTTGCATGCGTAAAAAAGTAAGCTAAATAAATGGAGATTGGTGGCACACATAATAGAAAATGATTGACCGACCGTTCTTCATTTAAATAAAAAGTACCGAAAATCAGCAAGATCATAATAAATAATAACTGAAAGCTTTTTCTAATCTGTACCACACTCCTGAAAAAGTTGTCTTTAAGGATAAATAGGAATCCTCCTAATGCTATTAAAATTGGAATTACCACAAAATAATCATGAACATCCATATTTAATTTGGTAGGAAAAGTATAGGTGAAAGGGAGAAAAATTTGATAAAATTCATCTATCCTTTCTAACCAGAAATAGACTACAGCTAAGAGGAAATAAACAGTTATTGCTCCCAATAAAGGTGTAAGCCATTCTCGCCAAAAAAAAGGACGAAATATAACCAGACTAGACCATATCAATAAGAGCATAATGATAAACGGGAAATATATTAAACTCCCTAGCGCAACCAACAACCCCAAATCAAACATAATCCCTTTCACATCCGCATGTTTGTAGATATTGAAAAGTTTCTGAAGCATCCAGATTGTAATAAAATTGCAGATTAATGTTGGTGATAGTACCAGAAAAGGAATAAACAAGCTTACTAACGTCATAAACATTAATGAGGTTAAAAAACTTGGTTTACCTAAAAGATTAAAGTGGTTGACCACTCTGTTAAGATAAAACGCCTGAACCAATGTAAGCATCAGCGTAATCAATACATTCGAATAAGGAGATAACTTTATTTCAATGTCTATTCCAACTAAACGATTTAAGCCGGATTCAAAAAGGACGGGAGTAAGATTAGCCGGTAGGTGTAAGAAAACACCTAAGCATAAAATAGTGCCAACAAGCGTTACTAGGAATACATTTAAACCCGAAAGTGTTCGATGTTGGTTAATTAGCATAGAGGTATTTTTCCTTATTTATCTTTTTCCAGCTTTTTGATTTTTTGATCTATAGTGAACAAATAGATAGCAACTGTAATAAAAATCACTAACATAACAGCCACCACTACATAGATTTTTCCTTCTGCACGAAGACCATCAGCCATTTGAACCTTATTTTGTGCATGTGCAGAAAGCCCTATGATGAAGGCAAGTAAGGTTAATAGGAAATTTCTCATTTTTTAAAAACTATTTCTTTTATCTTCAATTATTCGAATACGATATCTTAATGTTGCAATCCAGCAACCGATTAAAATCCAGCCTATGACAGCCGTGTAAAATACAGGGCGCATATAATTATCCATATCCAGATCACCGAATGTAGAATTACCTCCACTACCCGGATGCAATGAATCATTCATCTTAGGAAGAATATAGATTAACACAATCATAATGGGAAATGCAAAGATGTTATAGATCGCTGAAATTTTAGCACGCTTTTGCTCTTCTTCCAACGCATTCCTTAAGACCAAATATGCCAAGTACATTAAGGTTGCTATTGCTGCACCATTTAATTGCGGGTCATTTGTCCAAGGGGTACCCCAAGTAATGTTTGCCCATAACATACCCGTCATTAAACCACAGGCACAAAAAACAATCCCCGTGTTTACAGCTTCTACGGCCATGAAATCATACTCTCTTTTCCCTGTATTCAGATACTTAATACTGTAAACTAAGGATATCAAATATAAAACCATCATGGTAAACCACATGGGAACGTGGAAATACACATTTCGAATAGTTTCATTTAGGATAGGTAATACCGGAACGGGGCCAAGGAGTCCACCGATAATGGTGCTTGCGACCATAACAACCCCTAATATTTTCCACCAACGTTTTCTCATAAGAACAAAAAATCAATCACGCCAAAGGTAAGGAAATAACAATAAAGAAATAGCAATTGTAACAATATTAATTGCCAATAAAACAGCGATATCGGCCCAGTTAGTAGCAATTGATCCCCCATTTACAGCATTTTGTGATAGTGTAATCAACACAATCAGTAATGGAATGATAACCGGAAAACTCAAGATGGCCATAATCGTACTGTTATTGCCAGCTTTGGCACTAATACCTGCGACCATAGTAAAGACAGTAGCAAAGCTGATACTGCCCAATAATATCGCTAAACAATAAACTGCTAAATTCTCTGCTTGACTATTGAAAATGAGATTGTAAATAATAAATGCGGTGCTGGATAAGAGAATCATCAATACAGAGTTGTAGATGATTTTAGCAAGGATAATTGCTTTCGGACTGACTATGGAATAATAATATAACTGACGAGGTCCTGTTTCCTGAATGAAACTACGACTCATTGCGTTAATCGCAGCAAATAACAAAATTATCCAGAACAAAGTATTCCAAACAATAGTATCCACAGATTTGAATGATTGATAACATACAAACACTGTGGATACTACATAAAGCAGGATACTGTTAATGGCATATTTTGATCGCCATTCTAAAACAACATCCTTATATATCAACGTTTTTACTTGTTCTAACAGATTCATTAATTGCAAAGATACAAATCAATCTGTTGAGCAACGTATAAAGACGTCTTAGAAATTATGCGTTTTTAATATCTGATTTTGCTTTGTCAGCTACATCTTCAGCTTTACCAGCAATATTATGTGCCGCATCAGCTGCTTTATTTGCCCATTCATTTGCTTTTGAAGAAGCTTTATCTAACGCATCACGACCTGCGTTTTTAGCACGATCTTTTAAGTTTTCTAAGTCAGATTTTGCACTCTTCGCTAATTTAGAAGCACGTTTAGCTTCTTTTTTAGAGATATCTCTGATTGAATTTGTTAAACTTTTAATACCGTCATTTGCACGGTCTAGTTGTTTCTTTCCATCTTCAGTTCCCAATAAATAGTATGCTGCAGTTCCAACGGCCAATCCAAGTAGGGCAAATGCCACTAATCCATTTCTATTTTTTTCCATGATTATATATTTTTATCCTATTTAGTTCAATATATACTGTTATTATTAACAAGGTATACGCCAAAAAGTTTTTCGCCTTTACAAATTAACAAAAATTAACTCTCAACCGATTGCAAAGATTGTAAGGTGTAGAGATGTTGATATAATCCACTTCTTTTTTCCATTAATTCCTGATGCGTTCCCTTGTCAGAAATTATACCATCTTCTACAACCAAAATCATGTCAGCGTCTCTTATAGTAGACAGTCTATGTGCTATAATAATGGAAGTTCTATTTTTCATCAACTCTACCAGAGCCTGTTGTACCATTCTTTCCGATTCTGAATCCAGTGAAGAAGTCGCCTCATCCAATATTAAAATGGCAGGATCTTTCAATAAAGCCCGCGCAATAGCTATTCTTTGTCGTTGTCCCCCAGATAATTTAACCCCCCGCTCCCCGACCATTGTTTCATAACCTTCCGGCAGATCCATGATGAAATTATGTGCATTAGCTCGCTTAGCAGCTGTAATAATATCCTCTGCCTCGGCGCTTAAGTTTCCGTAACTGATATTCTCACGGATCGTTCCTCCAAATAGGAGAACATCTTGTGGCACAATGGCAACTTGATTCCTGATATCTGTCAAAGCCAGTTGATCTGAAGGAATCCCATCGTAATAGATTTTGCCACTAGAAGGCTGATAAAATTGTAAGATCAAAGAAGCAATCGTGGATTTTCCAGTCCCGCTGGGGCCAACAATCGCTAACTTCTCGCCTGATTTGACGTGGAAAGAGATGTCTTTTAATGTTTTAATATCAGGTCGTGTCGGATAAGAAAACCTCACGTGGTCAAATATGATATCACCGTGTAAATGACGTTTTATCTCTTTATCCTCATTATTAACCCGAATATCCTCTTGATCTTCATTTAAAATTTCCAGTACTCGTTCACTTGCACCCAACGATCGTTGGATACTGGCATATAGCTCAGGAAAACTACCCATAGAACCAGCTACAAACATGGAATATAAGATGTACGTAGTTAAATCTCCCACTGTAATTTCATGAATTGAAACTAAGGAAGCTCCATACCAGATGACAACGATGACCGCTCCGAAGATGGCAAAAATGATAAAAGAAGCAAAAATCCCTCTAAAGGTTGCTCCTTTTACTGCCAAGGCTACTGATTGGTTTAGCTTTTCTGAATAACGGTTTGATTCAAAAAATTCGTTTACAAAAGCTTTTACATTACTAATACCTAATAATGTCTCCTGTACAATAGAATTTGATTCTGCTAATTTATCCTGCGATTCTTTTGATAATTTTCGAATGAATCTACCAAAGATCAAAGCTGCAATCACGATTACGGGCAAAATACATAGATTCATCAATGCCAGCTTTGGAGAAACAAAAATAAGAAGAACAACCCCGAAGCATAAACTAATTGTTTGCCTCAATATTTCTGCTAAAGTGGTTGTCATGGTGTCTTGAATTTGCGAAAGATCCGAGGACAATCTACTGTTTAATTCACCTACGCGCCTATTCGCAAAAAAATCAATAGGAAGTGTTATTAAACGGTGGTAAGTATCCTTACGGATATTGGATAATGATTTTTCCGCAATTTCTACAAAGAGACGTATTCTAAAAAAAGAAATGATGGATTGAAATGAAAGGATTATCAAAGAGAGCACTCCGATATACATCACGCTGGCCGGTAACCAGGGATACGTTTGTTTACCTTGGGCAGCATCAATCATTGCACCAAGTAATGCCGGAAATGTAAGCATGGTTAAACTGGATAATATCAAAAATATCATCCCTATTATAAATTTCCACTTAAAAGGCTTGATATATGAAAATATCTTTAAAGCTTTCTTTAGCGAGTCTTTGTTTAACTTCGGTTTGGGTAAATCTTCCGAATGGGTATCTCCACTATTCAATCTCGGTCTGGCCATGGATTAATTTATATCACTTTTAGAGCAAAAGTACCAATATATAAAAGTCTTCTTATCACTATTCCGTCAATTTTTTTTGTTTATGCCTATTGTTTTGATAAATAAGAACAATAATTAAACCTATAATAACGAGAATGGCCAGATAGAGCAAAATTCCGCTCCCTCTATCCGTGTTTTCTAAAGACTTAATGTCTTCTCTCAATTTATCATTCTCGGTCTGTAATTTAGTAATAGTCTTCATATATGCAGAAACCTGCATATCGTATTCATTTGCTAGCCGTTGGTATCGTTCGCTTTGGGCATCCTTCAAATCCAAGAGCTTTCTTGTCTCAACAAAAATATTATTGTCATTGAGTACAATCTGCCTTAAAATGTCGATCGACTTTTGCATATCCTTCTTGGTTTTAAATAAACCAAACACGCCTGTTTTTTTTTCTAAAGATTGATCGTATTCTCCAAATCGACTACTTCGATCGTTCAATAATTTATTTACGCGCTCTCGTTGCGCCTCAAAGGTTAATGAATCAGCTTTGATTGCTGTGCTGTCCTGTGCTTTTAGGAGTTGAAAGAACGTCGTGAAAAGGACTATTATTAAAAGATGCTTTTTCATATTATTTCTTAAATCTAAAATCTCATTTTGTTGTGGCATTGTTACTAGCAATTTTACTGCCTTTTTTCTTTTTCTTGTAGCGGAAAAGATGCAATCCTCGTTTTCCTTAAAAACCATTAACTAAAATTATGAAAAGTGTTAATCAAACGTTAATTACCAGTCTTCGGCTGATTTTGCCGTTACTCTTTCTGTTCAGCTTTAACGGGTGCGATAAAATTGATATGAAAGAAGAATATGTAATTGAGATTCCTATCTATAAAACTTTAGGGGAGATAAGAGCTTCCAATGTGAAACTCACCGTTGCCAGACCAATGCATAACATTGGAAAAATATACTTATACAAGGATTATCTATTAATTAACGAACCAAATAAAGGTATTCACTTCTACAATAATGAAAATCCAGAAAATCCAAAATCCGTGGGGTTCTTGCCAATCAGCGGAAATTATGACCTAGGTGTACAAAATGATTTATTATATGTGGACAATATAGTCGATCTGTTGACTTTTGATATTTCAGATATTTCAAACCCAAAATTGATCGACAGACAGAAAGATGTATTCAGTGTAAAATACACCTCTGAAACAGGGGTTAGGTATCAGTTGGAGGATAAGGATATGGTTCCTTTCGCTTACAAAGACTCTTTAATTTCTAGAGAAGAAAAATCAAAATATATACCCAAGGACCAACCTATTTATTTAGATTATAATAACTCTTCTTCAGGAGAGAGTAATCAGGTAGGACAGGCCGGTTCTTTAGCTCGGTTTGCCATTGCAGAAAACTTCCTTTTTTCTATTTATCAAGATAAAATTAAAAACTTTGATTTAGTAAATGCTCGTTCACCAAAATTGTTAAACGAAACTCAGCTCAACTTTGGTATTGAAACCTTATTCCCTTATAAAAAGAATCTCTTTGTCGGTGCAAATAATGGAATGCATATTCTGGATATTTCCAATCCTACTGAACCTGTTGAGATTGCTAATTATATACACGTAGTGGCTTGTGATCCGGTCGTTGTAAATGATAATTATGCATTTGTGACTTTAAGAACAGGGAACTTTTGTCAGGGCAACCAGAACCAATTGCAAGTGTTGGATATAAAAGATCTGAAGAATCCTAAACTCATAAAAGCTTATGAAATGAAGAATCCACATGGATTAGCGCTATCTGGAGACCATTTATTTATTTGTGAAGGTAATTTTGGTTTAAAGAGTTTTAAAGTGTCAGATGTTAATAATATCGACAAAAATAGAATACAGTATTTAGAAGATGTTAAAAGTTCTGATGTGATTGCAGGTCCTAAATCACTTATCGTGATGGGTATTGATGGTATTTGTCAATTCGATTATAAAAATCCGTCTAATTTGAAGAAGTTAAGCTGTATTACAAAAAATAGAAACTAACAAAGGTTTATGAGAAAATATATAATATTCGTACTGACCTTTGTTGGATTTTGGTCATCACAGCCAATTTTGGCTCAACAAAGTCGTTATACAAATCATAACGAAGTTGGTATGTTGCCCTATAATTTAAGTTTTAAGGAAGTTGGTTTAACTGTTCAAACTTTTAATGGCTATTTGCTTAATCCGGATTTGGCCATCGGAGCTACCTTGGGTTATGATAAGTTTACCGTAAAAGGTAATCACAAATTCGCTGTTATTCCTGTTTCATTATCGGTTAGGTATACTTTTTTGGAGCCCAAAACAACAAGGATGTTTGCAAGTTTGGATGCAGGTTATGGTTTTGCCTGGGAGACTGAAACTAACATGGAGCGTGATATAAAAGGAGGTCTGCGTTTTAATCCTGCAATTGGCACTCGTTGGACAGTAGGTGAAGGTAAGAGTTTCATGACGCTAAGTTTAGGTTACCAGTATCAGCATATTAAAGCAGATTATTTTACGAAGGTAACAAGTCCTGTTTGGTATGACCTCTATATGCCATATTCAACAAGAGACTATAAGCAGCAAAATAAGATTGATGTACACCGAATGGTACTAAAGCTGGGTTTCGGTTTCTAGTAAAGATTATTTTTTAACAATTCCTAATAGCCAGAAATGGGCGGGTGGTAAGCAAAGCTTATCACCCTTTTTTAATTTTTTAGACAAAAGACAACAGATACCAGACTTTAAAAACTTTTGTTTCGTGTCAATGATTTTAAATCTAAACAATCCCCACCTTGTCCATACCTCACCCATATCTCACCCGTATCTCACCCAATGAAAACCCGTTTTGAAAGGGATAAAGTATGGGGCAGAAATGGTTAATTTCTGACTAAGAAATATTTAAATATCGGTGCTTTTTAGGAGTTGTTTTTAGAGAGATCTTAGTACACGGTGAGAAAGAAGAATGTGGTTATGTGGTTTGATGGAAATAGCTTTAAATAGCTATTTAGGGAGTTGTTTATAAGTAAATTACGAAAACAGAAAAACGTGGAACATTTTATTTTTAAATGAATTCTACTAAAATTGTTTCATCTTGGTAGAGTCCCAGTAATTGACTTGCGTGCCCTTTGTTGATCGCAATCTCAAGAAAGTTGCTGATTCCAAACAGGCATAATTTCTCCCCTTCCGCGACTTCATTATAATGCCAGCTTAAATTGCTGATGGTTTCATTTCTTTTAAAGCGTAGAATAAAATTCCTGCCTTGTTGAACCTGATTAAATAAGTCTTTGCTAATATTACTGATTACATTACCAAAAGAGTCAATAAAGGTCACATGACCTTTGATGCTATTTTGATTATAAATAGGTTGGAAAGTAGCTTTCTGGACGGCATTTTCAATTGGAATTCCAATAGCATTTAATTTGCCGCCATTTGCAATATGACAGGCAGCCTTGGTGAGAATATCAGCAAGGGGGAAATGAAGATATCGTAAATCCTGCATGATGTTTATTTCCACCATCTCTGTCGGTTGATCCTCGCCTGTAATGATGCTGAAAATTCCGTTGTCTGCTCCTACGAAGAAATGTCCATTATAGGCCATTGCCAAATAACGGGAGTCTTCCTGAAAGACCGTGTCTATACCAATCAGGTGAACAGTATTTTTTGGGAAATAGGGGTAAGCATTGTTGATAACAAATGCGGCATGCTGAATGCTGAATGAAGGAATATCATGCGAGATATCAACCAATCTTACATCCGGCAACTGCGAAATGATACTGCCCTTGAGTGCAGCTTGATAAAAATCGCGATGACCTAAATCTGTGGTTAACGTAATTACTCCCATATTGTTCAGACAGCCTGAAGCTAAATTTTTTTTCTGTTATATTGATAAGCGAATTACAAAAATAGAAAAAGTAAACCGATTGCTAAATCTTATTAGAATTAATAAATGCAAATGCTTTTAATTCTGCTCAATTAGTTTGTATTTTTGATTCAGAAAAGAACTCAAAGGGCGTAAAGTTTCGTTTTTTTGATATCTTTAGTTTCACGCCAATAGAGACAAGACGTGAATTGATCTGAAATTTAATAACGATATAACTTGAGTGAATTAGAAATCAATTTGGATGTTGTCAATTTGGTAACATTATGGGGGGCTCAGAATGAAAATTTTGAGTTTATAAAGAAAGCTTTTCCGAAGTTACGCTTAGTTGCTCGAGGGAGCACATTAAAAGTTCTAGGTGAAGAGGGTGAACGGACCAGATTCCAACAGGTATTTGATGATATTCTGGCACATATCAATCAGTTTCAGTCGCTTTCCTTATTAGAGTTAGAGAGTCTTTTAGGTGCAGTGCCGACTGCCAGATCTCCGATTCCGGAAAAGGAGGATTCTGAACAGAAAGCTGCAGCGTTCAAAGGTGAGCCTATTGTTTATGGACCGAATGGCATCATCGTTCGAGCCCGGACACCAAATCAACGTAGGATGGTGGATAGCATCAATAAAAATGATATTTTGTTTGCTATTGGCCCAGCCGGTACCGGAAAAACGTATACAGCAGTAGCGTTAGCCGTGAGAGCTTTAAGAAATAAAGAAATCAAACGTATTATATTAACCAGACCGGCAGTTGAGGCGGGGGAAAATTTAGGATTTTTACCGGGTGACTTAAAGGAAAAGGTGGATCCATATTTACGCCCCTTGTACGATGCTTTGGATGATATGATTCCTGCGGAGAAGCTAAAAGGCTATTTGGAGAACAGAACAATTGAGGTAGCTCCACTCGCATTTATGCGTGGCAGAACGTTGGATAATTGTTTTGTTATCCTGGATGAGGCACAAAATGCAACCGATATGCAGTTAAAAATGTTTTTAACACGTATGGGGCCAACAGCTAAATTTATTGTTACAGGTGATATGACACAGGTTGATTTACCTAAAAAAATTCAGTCCGGATTAATCAATGCAGTAAAAATATTGGACGGAATTGAAGGTATAGATATGATTTACCTAAGTGGGTCAGATGTAGTTCGTCATAAATTGGTGAAACGCATTTTAGAGGCTTACGGAGATATTTAATAATTGAAATTAACGCGTTCCAGACGCAGAGAAGATGAATACATTAAAAGAAACAAACTTTAACTTTAAAGGACAAACAGCTTTTTATAGAGGAAAGGTAAGAGACGTTTACAGCATTGGTGACGAATATTTGGTTATGATCGCATCGGATCGTATTTCGGCTTTTGATGTTGTTCTTCCGAGAGCGATTCCTTATAAAGGTCAGGTATTAAACCAAATTGCTTCTAAATTTTTAGAAGCTACTTCAGATATCATTCCTAATTGGGTAGCATCAGTTCCTGACCCCAATGTCACCATCGGCAAGAATTGTGAACCCTTTAAGGTGGAAATGGTTATTCGAGGTTATGTGTCAGGACATTTGTGGCGAACTTACCGGGACGGTGGTCGTGAATTATGTGGTGTGACATTACCGGAAGGGTTAAAAGAGAATGATAAATTGCCGGAACCCATCATTACCCCCACAACGAAAGCTGCTGTCGGTCATGATGAGGATATTTCTAGGGAAGATATTTTAGCAAAGGGCATCGTCACTGAAGAAGATTATACACAATTAGAACAGTACGCGAGAGCATTGTTTCAAAGAGGAACTGAGATTGCGGCAGAAAGAGGCTTAATCCTGGTTGATACCAAATATGAGTTTGGTAAAAAGGATGGTCAGATTTATTTAATTGATGAGATTCATACACCCGACTCTTCCCGTTATTTTTATGCGGAGGGTTATGCGGAACGCCAGGCAAATAATGAACCTCAAAAACAACTATCTAAAGAGTTTGTGAGACAATGGTTAATTGAGAACGGTTTTCAAGGAAAAGATGGTCAACAGGTGCCTGAAATGACTGATGAGATTGTTAATTCCATTTCAGAACGTTATATTGAACTTTACGAACACATCACAGGAGAGAAATTTGTATTTCCAGAACAAGGTGAAGTATTAAACAGGGTTGAGAAAAATGTCAATCAGGCATTAGAAAACCTTTAATCAAGATAATATAGTATTAATTTATTCAAAGATGAAATTTACGGTAGACAATTATGATCGATATGTGGTGATAGAGCCGCTTCTGGAAAAACTGGATGGGGAGACTGCCGCAAGCTTAAAGGGCGAGTTCATGCTCCGCAACACAGTAGGGCAAAGAAATATTGTCTTGGATATGAATAATGTAACAAAAACCGATGAAACCGGTATCCGAACAGGACTTCTAGCACGTCGATTATGTAAAACCTCCGGTGGGTTATTTATTTTAACGAATCTGAATGATGAAGTTTTAAAATATATCCAATTCTTAGGGCTTGATAAATATTTTATAATTACACCTAATATTGAAAAAGCAAAGGATTTGATTTTTGGGAATGAGATTCGGTTGGATCTGAAAGAAGAACAAGGATAGTATGTTGCGATTTGAGGTTTTGATTTTGGGCAATAGTTCAGCAACACCGATGTTTGAACGTCACCCTACATCTCAAGTTGTAAATTATAATGAACAATTGTTTTTGATTGATTGTGGAGAAGGCACCCAAATGCAGCTTTCCAGATATGGAATCAAAAATAATCGAATTAACCACATTTTTATTAGCCATCTGCATGGAGATCATTATCTGGGTTTGGTAGGATTAGTGTCCTCCATGCATCTGGTAGGTCGAAAAGCTGATTTACATTTATATGGGCCGGCAGCTTTGCAGGAAATATTGGAATTACATTTTAAATATTCAGATACAGTAATTCGATACAATATCATTTTTCATCCTACTAATTCCGACAAAGAAGAAATTCTATTTGAATCGAGAATGCTTACTATTCGCTCATTTCCTTTGATTCATAGAATAGCATGTACCGGTTTTCGTTTTGATGAAGGTAAAAGAGCCGCAACATTAAAAGCAGATTTAGTTCAGGAGTATCAGATTCCAAAGGTTTATTTTACATCTATAAAAAAAGGAATTGACTATGTTGATCCCGAAGGTAAAGTATATCCGGCCAACGAATTGACACTACCTGCCCCAGCTTCCCGTAGTTATGCTTATTGTTCAGATACCGTAAGGCATCCAACTTATTTATCTTCCATCGAAGGAGCTGATTTATTATACCATGAAAGTACTTTTTTACATGAAATGGTTGATCGTGCCAGAGAAACTTTTCACACAACATCTCTGGAAGCCGCAGAAATTGCTAAAGAAGCGCATGTAAAAAAACTTTTACTAGGTCATTATTCTGCAAGATATAGATCATTACAGCCTTTATTAGAGGAAGCAAAATCAATTTTTCCGAATACGGAGTTGTCTGTAGAAGGGAAATGGTTTTTAGTTTAGTGATTTTGTGTTATTTTAGCCATATTTACAGCTCAAAAATTTTTAGACTAATACAATGTCCTTCAACTTATCCGCGCTACTTCGTGATAATATCAAGAACCTAGTGCCGTATTCCTCAGCTAGAGATGAATTTAAAGGGAATGCATCTATTTTTTTGGATGCTAATGAGAATGCTTTTGGCTCTCCGCTTCCGCATGATTACAATCGTTATCCGGATCCTTTACAACATCATCTTAAGGCAAAATTATCCGGAATTAAGGGTGTGCCTGTAGAAAACATGTTTTTAGGGAATGGTTCAGATGAAGCAATAGATCTTCTTTATCGTGCATTTTGTACTCCAAAAATAGATAATGTTATCCTTGTGCCTCCTACGTATGGCATGTATGAGGTTTCTGCAAATATCAATGATGTTGAGGTCAGAAAAGTAAATCTTACGGAGGATTTTCAACTGGATTTAGAAGGTATCGCTGAAGCATTAGATATGCATACAAAAATAATTTTTGTATGTTCTCCTAATAATCCAACAGGTAATAGTATTGACCCTATCGATATAGAAACTTTGTTAGTGAATTTTAAAGGTTTGGTCGTTGTTGATGAAGCTTATATCAATTATTCTAAGCAGAAATCCTTTACACATTCACTACCTGAATTCCCTAATCTGGTAGTCTTACAAACATTATCTAAAGCTTGGGGCTTAGCTGCGTTGAGGTTAGGGCTTGCTTTTGCAAGCAAAGAGATTATTGAAGTATTTAATAAGATTAAACCTCCCTATAACATAAATCAAGCGACGCAGGACTTGGTTTTGGAAGCACTTGACCATGTTGAAACGGTCAATGAGTGGATAAAAACTACTGTGGCGGAACGGGAGGACTTAATAAGGAAGTTAAATTCCTTGAAGCAGGTTGTGAAAATTACACCTTCTGATGCTAACTTCATTTTGGTAAAATTAGAACAACCGGGGAAATTATATCGTTATCTGGTGGATAAAGGAATTATCGTCAGAGATCGTTCAAAGGTGACCTTATGTGAGGATTCTCTTCGTATAACGGTAGGGACAAAAGTGGAAAATGAAAGATTATTGGATGAAATCCAAGTGTTTTATAAGTAATAAAAAATGGCTGATCAATTAAAAAGAGTATTGTTTATTGACAGGGACGGAACATTAATATTGGAACCAGAAGATGAGCAAATCGATTCTTTCGCCAAATTAAAATTTTACCCGGGAGCATTACAGTATCTACCTAAAATAGCAAATGAATTAGACTTCGAACTGGTTTTAGTAAGTAATCAGGATGGATTGGGTAGTAGCTCCCATCCGGAGGAAAATTTCTGGCCTGTTCATCAATTTGTATTAGATACTTTTGAAGGGGAAGGAGTTCGTTTTGTTAGAGAACATATTGACAGAACCTTTCCGCACGAAAATGCAGACACGCGTAAACCGGGAACAGGAATGTTGAAGGAATATTTCGATAATACTAAATATGACTTAGCTAATTCCTTTGTAATCGGTGATCGTGTCAATGATGTTAAACTTGCGCATAATTTAGGAGCTAAAGCTATCTGGCTACGCAATAATGATGATCTGGGAAAGCATGAAAATGTAGAAATTTCAGAAGAGTGTATTGGATTGGAAACCAGTGATTGGAAAGCTATATACGAGTTTCTAAAGTTAGGTACTCGGACAGGGGAGCATCATCGTAAAACGAATGAAACTGACATTTATATAAAGTTAAATCTGGATGGATCCGGAAAATCAGATATTGATACCGGTCTTCCCTTTTTTGACCACATGTTGGATCAACTTGCCAGACATGGAGCCGTAGACTTGACAATCAAGGCAAAGGGTGATCTTCATATCGATGAGCACCATACAATTGAAGATACAGGTATTGCTTTGGGGGAAATATTTTTGAAGGTTTTAGGTGACAAGCGAGGTATTGAGCGTTATGCTTATACTTTACCAATGGATGATTGTTTGGCTCAGGTTGCGATAGACTTTGGGGGAAGAAACTGGATTGTATGGGACGCAGCGTTTAAAAGAGAAAAGATTGGCGATATGCCGACGGAGATGTTCTTCCATTTCTTTAAATCCTTTTCTGATGCATCAAAATCAAATTTGAATATTCAGGCAAGTGGAGAAAATGAACATCATAAGATAGAAGCAATTTTTAAAGCTTTTGCGAAGACCATAAAAAAAGCCGTTCGTAGGGATGCTGATAACATGCAATTACCCAGTACAAAGGGCTTATTATAGAGATGAAATGGATTTTTGGGGTTTAATAAGTAGGGTTTTATGATTGGAATAGTAAATTACGGTGCAGGAAATATATTTTCAATTACCGCAGCCTTAAAGCGATTGGGTATTTCATATGGAATGATCAATCATGCAGAGGATTTTGATCGTTATGAACGAATTATTATCCCGGGAGTAGGACATGCGGGGACCGCTATGCAGAAATTGTTAGACTCAGGGTTGTCCGATTCCATAAAGGAATTAAAAAAACCTGTATTAGGTATCTGTGTAGGAATGCAATTATTGACAAGTCATTCTGAAGAGGGAAATGCAGATCTTTTAGGAATAATTCCGTTGAGGACGTTACATTTTGAGAAGCGAATTAGGGAAAAGGTCCCGCATATGGGGTGGAATAATATCGATTTTCAAAATAATTGTCCTCTTTTTAAGGATATTCCTAATAATTCCTATTTTTATTTCGTTCATTCATATTACATTGAACATGAATTGACCTATGGCATAGCAACTTGTGATTATGGGTTGCCATTTTCAGCAGCAATAGCGAAGGA
Organism: Sphingobacterium mizutaii; assembly: GCA_040394615.1. Taxonomy (GTDB): domain Bacteria; phylum Bacteroidota; class Bacteroidia; order Sphingobacteriales; family Sphingobacteriaceae; genus Sphingobacterium; species Sphingobacterium mizutaii_A. Next base: position 36,210 of record JBEBRZ010000003.1, on the reverse strand, counting down.
TAATTTTTGGGCTGTACAATTTCACCCGGAGAAATCAGGGAAGGTTGGAGAACAAATGTTGCTGAATTTTAATAAATTTTAAATGAATTTTGAGACTATGTATATTATACCTGCAATTGATGTCCTGGACAAACAGGTTGTCCGTTTAAGAGAAGGTAACTATGAGGATGTTACAACTTATCCAATCACACTAGATGAGCAGATTGAGAAATACCATGCAAATGGTACTGAAATCGTGCATATCATTGATTTAAATGGTGCTAAAGGAGATTTCAGCAATCAGGAATATTTGTTTGACATCATCAGACGGACTGAAATGAAAGTCCAATACGGCGGAGGTGTTCGTAGTATTGAGAAAGTTAAAGAATTGGTTGATGCAGGGGTTTACCGGGTTATTGTGGGGACACAAGCCATAACTAATCCTACCTTTTTAGAAGAACTTAGTAAGCTAAATGAAGGTCGGACAAAATATGCAGACCATATTGTTATAGCGATTGATGTATTGGATGAAGTTATTAAATATTCCGGTTGGTTAGAGAGCTCTCCAATTAAATTGATCGAGTATATTGATAAATGTTTGAGCTTGGGCTTCTACCGTTTCTTGTGTACTGATATCAGTAAAGACGGGAAATTAGGAGGTGCAGGAGTTGAGCTTTATAAAAAATTATTAGATCATTCTCCGATTATTAAACTGATCGGTTCCGGGGGTATCAGCTCAATGAGCGATATTGAAGATCTTAATAAATTAGGAAGAATGGAGTCTGTAGTTGTAGGTAAGGCTATCTATGAAAACAGAATTAATATTGAAGAAATTAAAGACTGGAATTTAAAGGCGTTAATCAGATTCTAGAATGCTAGCAAAGCGGATTATACCTTGTTTAGATGTTAAGGACGGTCGTACGGTTAAGGGCGTTAATTTTGTTGATTTACGTGATGCAGGCGATCCTGTGGAATTGGCTTGGCAATATTCACAGCAAGGAGCTGATGAATTAGTTTTTCTGGATATTACAGCGACCCATGAGCGTAGGAAAACAACGGTTGAATTGGTAAAGGCTGTAGCTAGCCAGGTGAATATTCCATTTACTATCGGTGGTGGTATTAATGAACTTTCGGACGCTGACATTTTATTAAATGCTGGTGCTGATAAAATCTCTATTAATTCAGCTGCGGTTCGAAATCCTAAATTATTGGATGAATTTGCAAAAGCATTCGGTGTTCAATTTGTGGTTTTAGCTGTTGACACCCGATTGGTGAATGGTAAGAACTATGTTCATCTTCGGGGAGGAAGAGACATAACTGATATAGAGACCGAAGATTGGATTAAGGAAGCTGAAAATAGAGGTGCGGGCGAGATTTTGTTGACCTCGATGGATCACGATGGGACCAAAAACGGCTTTGACAATGGTTTGTTGAAAAAAATAAATGACTCTATTCATATTCCGCTGATAGCATCCGGAGGAGCCGGTAATCAACAACATTTTGTAGATGTATTTCAGCAATCCAGTGTTGACGCAGCTCTTGCTGCATCAGTATTTCACTATGGTGAAATCTTAATTCCAGAATTGAAAGAAACATTGCACGCCAACGGGATTCCTGTAAGGCGTTGAAAATATAAATAATCATGACTATTGATTTTAAAAAAGGTGATGGGCTCGTTCCTGTTGTAATTCAAGATAATCAAACCCTTGAGGTTTTGATGCTAGGATATATGAACGAAGAGGCTTGGGAGAAAACACAAAAAGAACAAAAAGTAACTTTCTTTTCAAGAAGTAAAAATAGGTTATGGACAAAGGGTGAAGAGAGCGGTAATTTTCTTCATGTTATTAGTTCGCATATTGATTGTGATCAAGATACGCTATTAATAAAAGTAAATCCAGTCGGACCGACCTGCCATACCGGAAGTCGTAGTTGTTTTAATACGGAGTTCAACCAGAACTTCTTGTTGCAATTAGAAAGGATAGTTCAAAATAGAATTGATTTTCCAAGTGATGAATCGTACGTGAATCGATTGAGATCTCGTGGAATTAATAAAATTGCCCAGAAAGTAGGAGAAGAAGCAGTGGAAACTGTGATTGCCGCATTGACAGAAACCGAAGAGGATTTTGTTAATGAGACCTCAGATCTTTTATTTCACCTGATCGTTTTAATTAAGGAAAAAGGACTTAATTTAGAGGCAATAGCTAAAAATCTGGAAAGCAGACATCAATAAATTAGCGTTAAGAGAGGGGGTAAGTGGATACATGAATGCAGACACGATAGAAGTAAGTTTAGAAGCCAGTCTAACAGGGCACCAAAATCCTATATTCACACTTGCATTATCAAAGACCAGGGAAAATATTCTATTTACCGGTGGAAATGATAAGGGGGTTGTTGAATGGGATTTAGAAACGATGAGCTTCAGGCGCATACTTTGTAAAGTTAATAGTTCTGTTTATTCGTTATTAACAATTGAAGACACCTCTTTATTGGCAATAGGGATGCGCTCAGGACAGATTATGATTGTCGATGCCGATTCACAGTCTTTGAAAGCAAACCTACAAGTAGAAAAAGGAGCAGTTTTTTCTATCAAAACCATTCCGGAAAAAAAAGAACTGATCGCGATTGGTGAAGAGGGAGTCGCATATGTGTGGAGTTTGGAAACTTACGAACTATTATATCGATTTAAAGTAGCTGATACTACTGTAAGAGTAATAGCTGTGCAGCCATCTTCAAAGACTTTAGCTTTTGGGGATAAAAATGGAGAGATTCATCTATTCTCCGCGAAAGATTTTCAGGAAATTGAACATCAAAAAATTCATGAGCTTCCAGTAACTAGTCTGGTCTTCGAAAATGATGATTATTTACTATCGGGAGGTAGAGACGCTAAGCTTTATAAGCTTAATGCGAATAACTTGACAAAAATTCAAGAACTTGTTCCACACATGTTTACCGTTTATAGCCTTGAAAATAATACCGAATATAATCTTATCGCATCGGTTAGTCGGGACAAAACTCTTAAAATCTGGAGGACTGAAGACCTTTCCTTAGTGAAAAATATCTCACGTGATAAGGGATATGATAGTCATTACTTATCTATTAATGCCATGATTTGGAATAAAAATAGAATTATTACAGTAAGTGATGACAAAACGGTGAAGATATGGAGGCTAACTATTAGGTAAGAGAGTGAGATGTTCTTCTGTTATTACATCTGTAAAAAATATAAACAGCAAAAAATCCTCCTATAATCATAATCATAATAAGTATTTTCCCGACCAAATTAGTTGCTGGCAATTCACTGAATTGTAACTGATGATAAATACCATAGATTCCCCAGACCAATACAATGGATATAGATGGAAGGTATTTTATATAGGAATAGCTGAGCATAGCTATAGATATGATCAGAATGATTGCAATGTTACCGTAGTAAAATAGTTGCTCATTTTGCATCAGATTTAATTTTACTAAAAGCGTGGCAAAATTGAACGAAAGGACAAACATTAACCATCCTGTATAAACGCCGAATCCAAGTCTGATAAAATATCTTGTGAAAGAATTTAAGCTTATGCGATGAATTTTAATTCGGTTGTTAATTATTAACATGGTTACTAGGCAAATTATGGTGCATATAATGGATCCAATAAAAAGATCATTATGTTTTAGCACCATGCTAAGGCCAAGGGCTAATTGGTTTAGAATAAGTAAATAATCAATCTTTTTGATTTTGTGGGAAGTGTTTAGGTTATAATGAACTCTTTGAGTACCATAATACATTAAATAGGTTGTCACTATTATCAGAATTGATATCACTGTCCATATTTTATAGGTAAATATCGCAGGGTTTAGATATGTTGGATACTGAGAGAAAGTTTTCGAAAAGGAATATCCATAAATAAAACCATTCTCAATTGCAGCTATCCATAAGAAATTCAATACTACAATCAGGAAATTAAAAACTGATAAAGTTCTTACCCCAGCCATATTTGGTTAACAGTTAGTGATTTTTGGAAACCAAATATAGATATATTTTACTGAGAAGTAAAAAGATTTAAAATCATGTTTAAGTATTGCTTGTCGATTAAGTCAAAGGTGTTATACTCACTGCTATCAACATCCAAAACACCAATGCATTTCCCGGATTTGAATATTGGAATTACAATTTCTGATTTGGATAAAGAGCTGCAAGCAATATGGCCGGGGAATTCATCTACATTAGGTACAATTAAGGTTTCTTTCTGAGCCCAAGCCGTTCCACAGACCCCGCGATTGTATGATATCCGGGTACAGGCAACAGGACCTTGAAAAGGACCTAATACTAATTCATTATCGTCTACTAGATAGAAGCCTACCCAAAAGAAATTAAACTGTTCTTTTAAGGCTGCTGCTATATTGGCCATATTAGCTACAGAATTTGTTTCTCCCTGTAAAAGACTTTTTATTTGTGGGACGAGGGATTGATATTGATCTTCTTTTGATCCTTTTGTAATTTGTAAATCTTCTGCCATGTTTAAGCTGATAAAGGTTGGAAGGAATAAATAGTATTTTAAAAAGGCTGAATCAAAAGAAACAGCCTTTTTGATTGTCTTAAGGCTTACTTACTGTTTTTTAAATTGCTTTAGTTTTTTCCTGTAGCCAGATTTTCTCTTCTGCATTCAATTGAGGAGATAATTTCTCATATACCCAAGCATTATAGTTATTCAGCCAAGTAATATGTTTGGAATCTAGTAATGTCTTGTCAACTAAATCAGTAGCGATATAGCAAATTGTCAAAGTTTCAAAGTCCATAAATTCTCCAAACTGATTTGTTTCTACAGTTTTAGATAATACTAAGTTTTCAATACGGATTCCGTACTCACCCTCTCTATATAATCCGGGTTCAATAGAAGTAATCATTCCGGCTTCAACAGGAATATCAATAGCCGCCATATTAAACACATGAGGTCCTTCATGTACATTAAGGAAGAAACCTACACCATGACCTGTTCCATGGCCATAATTTCTATAAGTTTCCCAAATTGGACGTCTTGTGATCGCATCAATTGAGTAACCTCTTGTCCCTTTAGGGAAAATGGCTTGAGATCCCTCAATTGTTCCTTTTAATACAATTGTATAATCTGCCTTTTCGGCTGAGGTTATGTTTCCTAAGGAAATGACACGTGTAATGTCAGTGGTACCATCTAGGTATTGACCACCTGAATCAACCAATAACAAACCTTCAGCTTTTAAAGTAGAATTGCTTGTTTCTGTAGCTTTGTAATGAGGTAATGCGCCATGTGCTTTATAGCCGGCAATAGTATCAAAAGAAATATCAACAAAACCGTCCGACGCAGCACGCAGACTTTGTAATTTCTCGGCTATGGAAATTTCTGAAAGTTCATTGGAATTAATGTTTTCTTCAATCCATTTGAAGAATTTAGTCAATGCAACACCATCTTTTACCATTGCATTACGGGTATGTTCTATTTCAACCTCATTTTTTACGGCTTTTAATAGTGTAGAAGGATTTAAATCTTCTAAGATCTCTATCGTATTAGGGACTGAGTCATAGATTGCAAAACAGGTGCGTTTTGGATCTAACAAAATACGCTCCCCTTGCATGGAACGAATGGCTTCAAAAGCTTCATTGTAATCCGCAATCTCAACTCCAGAATCTTTTAAACTTTTTATAGCTTCTTCATTGAGTTTACCTTTCTGAATGAACAGTCTGTTTTTATCTTTTTGGATAAGTAAAAACCCTAATACGACAGGATTACATTTCACGTCGTTTCCACGAATATTGAGTATCCAGGCAAGGTCATCAAGAGATGAAACGAAATGTATGTCTGCTCTCTTTTCTTTTAATTTTTCCTTTATGATTGCGATTTTATCCCGAGTGGATTGTCCCGTGCCAGACTCCGGTAATAAATAAGCTTTTTCTGTAGGAAGTTCAGGTCTGTTTTGCCAAATCGGATCTAATAAATCAAGATGACCATTGACATGAATTCCCAGAGGGAGCAATTCTTGCTGAACAGATTGTGCGACTGCTACAGAGGCTAAATTGCCATCAAAAGCAACAGTATCTCCTTTTTTTAAATGTTTAGCTAACCAGGTAGCATATTCAGCTCTACCTTGGACTTGTAATTTGACCAATTCAAATCCGGTACCCTCAAGTTGTTCGTTTGCTTGAACAAAATAACGGGAATCGGTCCAAAGGCCTGCGAAATCTTGTGTAATAGCCAAAGTGCCAGCAGAGCCGTTAAAACCTGAAGTCCATGCAATGCATTTGTATCGGTCTGGAAGATATTCACTGATATGTGGGTCTGAGGAAGGAATAATATAGGCATCTACACCCTTTTCTTTCATCTGTTGGCGGATGGAAGCTAATTTCTCGATGTATTTCATTATGTTATTTTTAATAATCCGTGCAAGTTATAAAAACTCTCACAATTAATACATTTACTTAATCATACAATTGAAATTTTACAATTTTAATGTACTACTTGTGCAGTAGATTACGATATTTGCTACCTATGAGAAACTTTTTTTCATTTTTATTCTTTCTGGCAATAATAAACTTTGTAGGAGTTGATAATTTACATGGGCAGGAAATAAAACCAAAAATACAAGCTGCATTTGATGCGTTTAGTCAGCACCCTTCTCTTCAAAATGGAATAGCTTCACTTACTGTTATTAATTCAAAAACCGGGGAAATCGTATTCGAACGTAATAATCACACCGGACTGCCAACAGCTTCAACGTTAAAGGTCATCACGTCTATTACTGCTTTAGACTTATTAGGCGCTGACTACACTTTCTCTACGCATTTGTACTATACGGGAGAAATTGATTCTTTAGGCACTCTTAATGGAAACCTTATTATTGAAGGGACCGGAGATCCAACCCTGGGAAGTGATCGATACCCTGAGACAAAGGCTGACGTAATCTTGGCGAAGTGGACGAACGCGATTAAAGATCTAGGTATTAAACAAATCAATGGAAAAGTTATTGCTGATGATACGTTATTTAATGGTTATGATGTTCCGGGTACTTGGATGTGGACTGATATTGGTAATTATTATGGCGCGGGAATTTCTTCTTTAAATTGGAAAGAAAATAAGCTTGGAATAAGCTTTAATCCAGGCAGACCTGGTCAATCAGCGAGCTTAAATCCGGTTAGTAAAGCTCCGTTTTATAAACTTATTAACGAAGTGAAAACAGGTTCTCCAGGCTCTGGCGATAATGTTTATGCTTACTCAGCACCATATTCTACAGATGTTTATCTTCGAGGAACTTATGGGTCTGATCTTAAGAAGACAATTGAAATATCAGTTCCTGATCCAGCTTTGGATCTCGCATATTCTCTTGGAGCATTCCTAAGTAAAGATTCTATCTTGATTTCGGATACAGTAACAACAGCGAAAAGATTGATGAATATAGATTCGCTTATTGTGCTCCAAGGTGAAAGAAAATTAATTACCACAATTAAGTCTCCCAGATTAGGAGAGATTATCCATTGGTTCAATCAAAAGAGTATCAACCTATATGGAGAATCATTATTAAAAGTGGTCGGTGGAATAACAGCACTTGATTATGACACAGAAGATGCTGCTAATTTGGTTTCCAAATATTGGCAGAATAAATTGGGAATAGAAACTAGCGCTATTCAAACCTATGATGGTTCGGGTCTCTCGCCTCAAAACAGAGTTACTACACTTGCAATGGGTAAGATTATGCAATATGCAAAAGGTAGACCGTGGTATGATGAGTTTCTAAAATCGTTGCCTGTTGTTAATAAAACATCAATGAAAAGTGGAACAATTGGTGGTGTATTAGGTTATACAGGTTATCAGCTATCGGCGGATGGACAAGAATATACTTTTGCATTACTAATAAATAATTACAAGGGTCCTGCATCACAGATGCGACAAAGAATGTTTAAATTATTAGACGTATTAAAATAAAATAGGTTATTACGAGATAATAATCAGAAAATTAGAATAAACCAAAATTGTAATGAGTAACATCAACAGAAAAAAAGACGCTTTAAACTACCATGCAATGGGGCGTCCAGGCAAGATTGCAGTGGTTCCAACAAAACCTCACAGTTCGCAAAGAGATTTATCTCTAGCTTACTCTCCGGGAGTTGCAGAGCCATGTTTAGCAATTGCTGAAAACAGTGAAGACGCTTATAAATATACTGCTAAAGGTAACTTGGTGGCCGTTATCAGTAATGGGACTGCAGTATTGGGTTTAGGAGATATTGGAGCACAGGCAGGAAAACCTGTTATGGAAGGAAAAGGATTACTTTTCAAGATATTTGCAGATATCGATGTTTTCGATATCGAATTAGACACCAAAAATGTTGATGAATTCGTTAATATCGTTAAGGCGTTGGAACCTACATTTGGAGGGATCAATCTAGAAGATATCAAAGCTCCTGAATGTTTTGAAATCGAACGCCGCCTGAAAGCGGAGATGAATATTCCGGTGATGCATGATGATCAGCACGGTACAGCTATTATTTCCGGTGCTGCATTGATAAATGCTTGTGAACTACAGGGTAAAAATCTTGCTGATTTAAAAATTGTTGTTAACGGCGCTGGTGCTGCAGCGATTTCTTGTACTGCTATGTATGTTGCAGTAGGTGCTAAGAAAGAAAATATCGTTATGTTGGATAGCAAGGGTGTTATTCGCAGCGACAGAGAAAATCTTGATAGAACTAAAGCAGAATGGGCGACGGATAGAGATATTTACAGTCTTGAAGAAGCTGTTAAAGATAGCGATGTATTTATCGGACTTTCCAAAGCTGACGTGTTAACAGCAGAGGTGTTAAAAAGCATGGCACCAAAACCTATTGTTTTAGCGATGGCAAACCCTAATCCGGAGATCTCTTATGAATTAGCTGTAGAGACGCGTGATGATTTAATCATGGGAACCGGTCGTTCCGATTATCCTAATCAAGTAAATAATGTTTTAGGATTCCCTTATATTTTTCGTGGAGCATTGGATGTGAGAGCCACTGCGATTAATGAAGCTATGAAAATTGCTGCGGTGAAAGCAATTGCAGAATTAGCAAAACAACCCGTTCCTGAAGAAGTAAATATTGCATATAATACTAGTAATCTACGTTTTAGTACAGATTATGTGATTCCTAAGCCAACAGACCCACGTTTGATTACGGAGGTTTCTATAGCAGTAGCGAAAGCAGCTATAGAATCAGGGGTCGCTCGTAAAGTAATCGAAGATTGGGATACTTATCGTGATGAATTACGCAAGCGCTTAGGAAAAGATGATCGATTGGTGCGGACAATTACTTCAAAGGCAAAATCAAATCCTAAACGTGTTGTTTTCGCTGAGGCAGATAATTATAAAACACTTCGTGCAGCACAAATTGTTAAGGAGGAAAAGATTGCATTCCCGATTTTATTAGGTAATCAAGAAAAAATTAGTGCTTTAATTAAAGAGTATGGTTTCGAATTAGATGGTGTAGAGATTATTGATCCACAAAATGAAGTTAAAACAGAGCGTTTTGAGAAATTCGTTGATCATTTATATCAAAAAAGACAGCGCAGAGGAGTTAGTAAACTAGATGCCCGAAAATTAATGATTAACCGGAATTACTTTGCGGCGAGCATGGTAGAATTTGGTGAAGCGGACACCTTAATTTCAGGTTTAACCAGAAACTATGCTTCAACTATCCGTCCTGCTTTACAGGTTATTGGTGCTAAACCAGGAAGTCGTGTAGCAGGGATGTATATTATGTTAACAAGCCAGGGGCCTTTATTCTTTGGCGATACGACCGTAAATTCAGATCCGAATGCACAAGAATTAGCTGATATTTCAGTTTTATTGAATGCTGCTGTTCAGCGTTTTAATATTAAACCGAGATTGGCATTATTATCTTATTCGAACTTTGGTTCAAGTGATGGTGAAGTATCAGAAAAGACGAGAGCTGCTGTTAAAATTCTTCATAAAAATCATCCCGAAATTATAGCTGATGGTGAAATACAAGCAAATTTTGCATTGAACAAAAATTTATTAGCAGATAATTTTCCGTTTTCTACTTTGAACGGAGAACCTGCCAATACATTAGTGTTCCCGAACCTAGAATCAGGTAATATTGCCTACAAATTACTACAGGAAGTAGGCAATGCAGAAGCAATCGGTCCTGTACTTTTAGGAATGAATAAACCGGTTCACGTATTACAATTAGATAGTTCTGTGCGGGAAATTGTCAATATGGTTACTATTGCTGTCGTTGATGCGATAGAACACGAACAAAGTTCAAAAAATCAATAAGCACTGCTTATGTATGAATATTTTAAAGGCAAACTTGTATTTAAGGCCCCTACACACGTCGTTTTAGAAGTAGGTGGGATAGGCTATTACTTACATATTTCATTGACAACTTATAGTCTGATTAAGGATAAAGAGGAGTGCAAGCTTTTTGCATCTTTTCAGGTTCGTGAAGATTCGCAGACCTTATATGGATTTGCTACTGAAGCAGAAAGACATTTATTCCATCATTTGATTTCTGTATCAGGTATTGGTCCCAATACGGGGAGAATGATGCTGTCGTCTATTACTCCGGAAGAGATTCAGCAGGCTATAGTGAGCGGACAGGTAAATGTTATTCAGAAAATTAAAGGTATTGGTCCTAAAACAGCACAGCGTGTTATTTTAGAGTTACAAGATAAATTGAAAAAGCAGGGTCCTGATGCCTTAATACCATTGGCAGTCAGTAAACCATCTTCTTCTGAAGAAGCTCTTTCAGCATTGGTTATGCTAGGGTTTCCTAAAACTCAGGCAGAAAAGGTGCTGCAAACAATTTATACAGCTGAACCTGATCTTACTGTAGAACAACTTATAAAGGCAGCTCTAAAACGGTTGTAAAATTTGCCAATAAAAAAGTTCCCGATAGATCAAATCTATCGGGAACTTTTTTATGAGCCCTACTAAACAGGGATTATTCCTGTTTTTCCATCCAGATTCTATTGAATAATATTGGATCGGAAGAGGAGAATTCAACTGTGATGAAACCTGGCTTATTTATGTTTATTTTTCCTGAAGAAACATCTAAAAACTCCTCCACATACCAGTTTTCATTAGGCTCTACTGTTATTTTTCCATTTTTTTCGGCTTTTGTATGGTAAGATTTCCCATCCATAGTAATCGTTAAAGTTGTCTCCTTATCATTTCCATTATATATAGAAGCGTCTAATGAATAGGTGCCAGCTTCAGGGATATAGACTTTCCATAAGGCTTTATCCTTCGCTTTCAATATCAGATGGTCAGGTTTTGTGCCATCGAAATCTTTGCTTTCTATATCTTTTGATAGCGTGTTTTTTGCATTTAAAGAAAAGCCACCAAACGTTGACTCTGCAACGACATCCTGATCTAATTGTAAATGGTTAAGGGTTACTTTCAGAACAGAAACATAAGGGTCCGGTTGATTATCGGGTAATTGAATATGAAGTATAGGTCCAAATTGTTGATAATCCACTTCCTGACTTCCTTCAGGACTTAAGACTTCAATTTTTTTAGGTTTATCAGAAATTCCGGTTACACGTAAGATCTTGTCTAATGGCCAATTGTAAACATGTAGGTATAATTCGTTCGTTTTATTATTAAAGGTCATTTTTCCCCAATCATGTTGTGAAAAGCGAATAGGTAAGCCCTTGTTTTCATAAATTGCCTCACCGTACATCGAAAGCCATTTACCCATGTTCTCTAATCTTTGTACACCCTCATATGGAACAGAACCATCTGCTCTGGGTCCAATGTTTAAAGTATAAGAACCATTTAAACTCACATTGTTAATTAAAGATTGAAATAATTGGTTGGTAGATTTCCATTCATTTTCCAAAGCATTAAACCCCCATGAATGGGCTATAGTTCCCGGGGTCTCCCAAACGTGATCTGTGTATGCAGACCCAAAGGTGTTGTCACCTAAAGTTTCGAAATCGATATGCTGATTTTCAATAGGGAATCCTAATCGAGAATTGATTAAACACTTGGGTTGGAGCTTATGAATCACATTGGCTAATTGTTCTAATTGTTCTTTTTTGATAATGCTTTGTTGATAAGGAATCCACATATCAAACCACATCATTGCGATATCTCCATAATTAGTCAAAAGTTCAGTCACTTGGGGAATTACCTTTTCCTGCCAGTATTGATTGTACTGTTCATCAGAGACTCTGCCGGTAATTTCCTGATTATGATTCCAGCCATAAGGATGTTGCCAATCAATCCAATGAGAATAGTAGAAGCATAATTTGATATCGTGTTTTTTACAAGCCTCTGCAATCTCTTTAATGATATCCCTCTTCGTTCCACTAAGTTTTGGTAGGGAATAGTTCCCAACTTTAGTATCCCAAAGTGCTACACCATCATGATGTTTGGAAGTAATGATAATATATTTCATCCCGGCCTTTTTAGCCAGAACGACCCATTCTTCAGGATTGATTTTATCCCAGTCAAAACGCTTGGCTAACTCTCCGTATTCAGTTTCCCCAATGCGATTTCTGTATCGAATCCATTCAGCATAATTATTGGGATGTCTTAGGCGCTCCCCTTTCCATATTCCTTCGGTTGCACTATACAGTCCCCAATGAATAAACATTCCGAAGCGATCGTCCTCCAACCACTGGGCTTTATTCGATTGGGCGTAAGTAAATAGTCCACTTAAAGTCATTACAATGGCTAAAAGAAAATTTTTCATGATATAATAGTCTTTGTGGGTTTTAATTAAATTGGGTAAGCTCAAATATATATAAATCTCACCTTTTCTACGAATAATTTATCTGTATAAATGTTTGGATATTTAATGCTAAAAGGATAAAATTGATTATTTTACGGTGTATTTTAAAAGTATTTAAGAAGTGGATATCTCTAATCAAAAGAAGAATATTATTATGACTTTCAACCAGCTATTATTATTAGGCATGTTGGCTTGGATACCCCAAGGATTAAAAGCTCAGATATACCCCTATAAAAATAAGGATTTGCCCATTGACACAAGAGTTAAGGATTTGTTGGCTCGTATGACAGTTGAGGAAAAAGTGGGACAGTTGTCGAAGGTTTTAGGTTGGGAAATGTATAATAAGAAGGGTTCGGATATTTATGTAAGTCAAAAATTCAAGGATGCGGTCAAGTCTGAGCATATAGGGTTATTATGGGCTACCTTAAGGGCGGATCCTTGGACTCAAAGGACACTGGAGACTGGTTTAAGTCCAAGGGAAGCTGCGCAAGCGACTAACGCATTGCAAAAGTTTATGTTGGATAGTACACGTTTGGGTATTCCTTTAATCTTATCGGAGGAGACTCCGCACGGACATATGGCGATTGGGGCAACAACTTTTCCAACGGCTATCGGTCAAGCAAGCACTTGGAATAGAGATTTGATTCGGCGTATGGCAGAAGTTATTGCAAGAGAAACTTCGGCGGTAGGTGGCCATAATGGGTATGGCCCTGTTCTGGATTTAGCTAGAGAACCACGTTGGTCAAGGACGGAAGAGTCATATGGAGAGGATTCATATTTAGTTGGAGAGATGGGAAAGGCTATGGTGAAGGGGATGCAAGGGAAGAAAATCGGAGAGAAAGATAAAATATTTTCAACATTAAAACATTTTGTTGCTTATGGTGTGCCGGAAGGAGGTCATAATGGGGGGAGTGTTTCAATTGGAGAACGTGAGTTAAGACAGCATTATTTGGTTCCTTTCGAGAAAGCAATAGGACAGGGGGCTTGGTCTGTAATGACAGCTTATAATTCTATCGATGGTATTCCATGTTCATCTAACAGATGGTTGCTAACCGATGTGTTGAGGAATGAATGGGGCTTTCAAGGTTTTGTTGTGTCTGATTTATTGAGTATTCAAGGTCTAAATGGGGGGCACGGTACTGCAGAAACCTCCGAAATAGGGGCTGCTCAAAGTTTAGATGCTGGATTGGATGTGGACTTAAGTGGTTCAGGTTATGGTAAAAATTTATTGGAAGCGGTAAAAAATGGACTTATAAAGCAAGAGCAATTGGATCAGGCGGTAACTCGTGTTTTAAGGACTAAATTTGCTTTGGGATTATTTGAGAACCCATTTGTATCTGAAGAAGAGGTGAGTAAGAAGGTCGGCACAAAGGAAAATATTGAAGTTGCGCGAGATGTCGCAAGGCAATCCATTATTTTATTAAAGAACGAAGATCAGATTTTACCACTTCAAAAGAATTTAAAAAGAATAGCCGTGATTGGTCCCAATGCAGATAATGTATATAATCAATTGGGGGATTATACCTCTCCACAAGCTGAAGGAAAGGTAAAAACAGTCCTGACGGGAATAAAAGAAAAATTAGGTTCAGGAACTCAAGTGGATTATGTAAAAGGGGTGGCAATCCGAGATACTCAACAGTCCGATATCAGCTCTGCTGTGGAAGCATCCAAAAAAGCTGATGTGGTGATTTTAGTGCTTGGAGGGTCTAGTGCACGTGATTTTAAAACTTCTTATCAAGCTACTGGGGCAGCAAATGTTGAAGATTCGAAGGAAACCATTTCTGATATGGAAAGTGGTGAAGGTTTTGACAGAGCCTCTCTTGACCTAATGGGAGACCAATTAAAATTAATGAAGGCTATTGAGGCAACGGGGAAACCGGTAGTATTAGTTCTTATCAAGGGTAGACCTTTAAACTTAAACTGGGCTGATGAACATTTTCCGGCAATTATTGATGCATGGTATCCTGGACAGGAGGGGGGGACAGCCATTGCAGATGTTTTATTTGGGGACTATAGTCCTGCGGGTCGCCTACCGATTTCAGTACCTCGATCGATTGGACAGCTCCCAATTTATTACAATTATCAAAAGCCAAAGCATCATGAATATATAGATATGGAATCAACACCTCTATATAGTTTTGGTTATGGTTTAAGTTATTCTGAATTTGAATATAGTAATCTTGAAATCAATGTTAGAGAAGAAGATGATGTTAGTATCGTTAACATCAGCTTCGAGGTGAAGAATATCGGAGGATATGATGCAGATGAAGTTCCTCAATTATATATTGTAGATGAGATAAGCTCGGTAGTTACACCAATCAAACAATTAAAAGATTTTTCGAGAATAAGTTTAAAAAAAGGAGAATCAAAAGAGGTGAATTTTCAACTAACAGAATATGATTTTAAACTTTGGACAGTGAAAAAAGAATGGATAGCGGAAAAAGGAAGATTTAAAGTTCTGGTAGGAAGTGCTTCTGATAATATTAAATTAGAAGGGAACTTCGAATTAAGTAGAAATTATAGAATTACAAAATAACTTTAGTCATTTGGGTTAATCACGATATGTTTAATATTTACTCTATTGTAAGTATAGCTAATATGAATGAATCCTTTGGAATCCTGAAAAATTGTAGGATAACTAAATTCTCCTTGAGCTTCATTTTCGAGAGCGAAGAGTTTTTCCCAGTTCATACCATCATGGGAATTTGCGATATTTAATTTTGATCTTCCTTCCCACCAATCTTTTCCGGGCAAATCAGGATTATAGACTATCCAAAATTGGTCTTTAACAGGAATTCCGTCTGTGCCGGAATTAGGATTAATCAGATTGGTCTTTCTTAATTTTGACCAAGTCTTCCCTCCATCCACAGACCAAGAAGATATAATGAATCCTTCTTTGCTACGGCATAGAACCTGAATATTTTGATCAGGATGAATTAATATGCTTGGCTGAATAACATTGAATGAAGATTTGTGATTGATTGGATATTTTTTCCAATTTTTAATGTTTTGATCTGTAATTTCAATATGTGCTATCCAACGATCTTCTGTTATCTCAACACTGGATGGGTAGAGTATCGTACCATCCGATAATTCTTTAGGTTTGTTTTTGATTGGTCCTAAGAAGCCATCCGGAAGTTTTATAGGATTAGACCATGTCCTCCCATTGTCAATTGAAGTTTTCATCATTCCCCACCACTCTCTCGGATTAGGCCCTACTTTATAGAATAAATAGATTTCTGAATTTTGATTTTTTCTAAAAAGTACCGGATTCCAGCAAGGGTATTGGCTGTTATTATCCGATAGGCCATCAGCCCAAACCTGCGGTTCTGACCATTTTGTCCCATCAAAGATAGACCCCCAAATCTTAACATCATTCTTTCCTTCCTGAGTTCCAGCAAACCAACTGATTAGGAGTTTCCCATCTTGGGTTTCTTCAATGGTTGATGCATGACATTGTTCAAAATTTTTACCCTGTTCAAAGATAAACTCTGATTTTATCACATTCAACGGCTTTATCTGGGCACATATGAGTTGAGGTAGGTTAAGGGTGAGAAGAAAAAAGATGATTCTCATAATGATGGGTTAATTAAATACAATTCCCTAATTATTATTAAGATAGGGAATTGTATTTAAATTTACTACTGTTTTAAGTTAATCTGAATGACTGTTGCGTAATTTAAGTTTTTGGACGGATTGTGAACTTTAAGAGTTGTGTCTTTAAGACTCCATTTTATTTTTCCTTGGTACCCTAGGATTTTCACGGATTTAATTTTTGAATTTTCCGGTATTTGAAAGCTAAAATTATCTGGGGCAATATATGATTCGCCTCTTGAAAGATGAAAAACATTAATGGTCTGGTTATCTTTACTACGAGTATAATAATAATCATTATCGTGATAGGGAGCAATGCTTCGAGTAGCATAAATCGCGGATTTGTTGATATCAATCCATTTAGCTAATTCCTCCAAACGATCATATGCAGATTGATCAAAATCACCATTTGGCCCGGGCGCAATATTCATAAGATAATTTCCACCGCGAGATATAATTTTTACTAATGTTTCAACAATTGTTTTAGTGGGCTTATAGTGGTCATTTGGTACATAAGAAAAAGAGTTACCCATTGTTATGCAGCTTTCCCATGGTATATCAAGAGGTTTCTCTGGAATAGCTTGTTCAGGAGTTACATAGTTTTCCCATTTTCCAGGGACCGTTCGATCGACTACAATAATTCCCGGCTGGTTTTTTCTTGCCATTCCACCAATTTGGTCCATGTCTATATCTTGTTCTACTTTTATTCCTCTTTGCCAATCTATAGATGGATCTATGGAACTTAATGGTCTAACCCAACCTCCATCTAACCAAAGAATATCAATTTTACCATATTCCGATGTTAATTCTTTAATCTGATTGTATGTATAAGTTTTGAAATTTTTCCAACGGTCAGGATATTTAACAGGATCATAATTTACATTTCTGTCTTTTGGAGGAAAGTAAGGCCACCAATAATTTTCATTATGCCAATCTGGTTTTGAGAAATAAGCACCAACCTTAAAACCTTGGTCACGGAAAGAATTAAAGATTTCTTTTGTAATGTTAGCTTTTGGATTAGTAGAATAAGGTGTGTTTTTAGAGGTGATTTTATAGTCGGATTCTTTTGTGTCAAACATGGCGAAACCGTCATGATGTTTTGTAGTAAAGACAACATATTTCATCCCAGCAGCTTTTGCAGCATCAGCCCATTTTTCAGGATTAAAGGCAATAGGGTTAAATGACTTTTGTAAGTTTTCATAATTTTTGACATACTCAAAATAGGTTTTTCCATGTTCTGGATTCCGTTGGGTCCATTCTTCATCTTCAGGGCAAATACTCCAACTTTCTACAACTCCCCACTGACTATAAGTTCCCCAATGCATAAAAAGTCCAAACTTCATGTCCTGCCATTGTTCTAAATTTTGTATAACTAGAGCGTCGGTGGGAGCTTGATAGCCGGAAGAAACGTTATGAGCCTGACCGAAAACCAGGTTTATGGATAATAAGAGGCCTAATGGTAAGATTTTAGTTTTCATGATTTAAGAGAAATTATAAAAGAAAAGCCACATATAGTGGCTTTCCCTTAGATAGTTATACTGTAATTAATTTACATCCCAAAACAGTTTTGTACTTAGATTATCCTGTTCTTTTACTACATTATAATTTTCAGTATTGTAAATACTTTCTGATGGTGGAAGTGTGAACTTTACTGGTACAGTTTTCTGAATATCTGAGTTCTGTACAACATAGGTGAACTTAGGATAGTCAAGTCTTCTTACTTCTGACCAAGCTTGAACAGATTGCAAAACATTAAAATGAATCCATTTTTGAGTTGCGATTAATTCTAATTTATTGCTTGCCGATGTGAAGTTCACATTAGCTAAAAAAGTATTGATTTCTGATACTGTTGGAGCTGGCGTGGCAGTTACTGTATTATCATTGCTCTTACTTCGAATACTGGTATAAAGTTGAATAGATTCTTTAATTGCCGTTTCAAATTTTTCTTTAGCTGCGGTAATATTTCCAGTATTTAAATAATATTCAGCTAATAATAGATTCGTTTCGGTTGCGGAGAAGAGAATTCCGGGGAAATATTGGTTTCTGGAAAACGTTGATCTGTTGTAGATTGCAATTTGTCCTCCTGATGCTTGATTCGTTTGCACACCTGTTGTTAAGGACTGATCTAAACCTTTGATTACACCAGCAGCGTTTTCTCCCGGCTCAAACATGATTTTTATTCTTGGATCTTTATCTTCAGTCATTATATCAACCATTTTTTTGCTAGCTAGATTTGCATACCATCCACTGGCTTCGAATGCATCTCTAATACCTTTGGTTTGGATACTGTTATCATCCAGATTATAAATATCTAACTGTGCATTTTCCGCATTTGTATTGATTAGGGGATAAAGAGTAGGATTGCTTATAATCTCATTTAATTCTTGGCTCGCTCTAGCGGAGAATTGAGAACTTGCAGAAACACGGGTCAGCATTCTTAATCGTAAAGAATTACAATATCTTCTCCATAGATCAAGATCTCCTGTGTTAATTAAATCCTGTGCTTTGAATTTATCCTGTATACTGTTCGAAAGTTCCATAGTACTAAACTTTGTACTCATCGCCTTTAAATCATCTAACATGGTTGTGTAAATGTCAACGGCTTTATCGTATTCCGGATAAGAATTTTGATAGTCACTATTGTTTCTGCTTAATAATCCGGCTTTAGACCAAGGAATATCTCCGTGAAGATCTACCGTTTGTTGGGTTTGATCATAAAAAAGAACCTTTGCTGCCAGAAAAAATATTTCCATTTCTTCTTTTTCGACATCGATTGAATTATTATAAATAGTTTCAAGTTCTTTATATTGAGCCAAACCTTCATAGTACCTAGACCATCTGTCTTCTATTGCAGCTGCACCAGGTAACAGTTGGTTTTGTTCATTAATCCATCCTGTTATATGAAGGTATCGAAATATAGTTGGTCTTAAGGTGACAAAAAGATTTCTATATTCAGGAACAATCAATTGGCGATAATTATAAATCATTCCAGAAAATTGTTTCTCAACTGTTGTTTCCGTCACTTTAGAAGGATCTCTGTAATAGTCATCAAAGGACTCCTTTTTACAAGAGCTATTATATGTTAGCGTAATTAGGGAGATTCCTAAAAAAATAAGTTGCTTTTTCATATTATTTTTCATTAAAAGCTTGCACGAAGCATTAAACCATACGTTCTGGTTGCCGGGCTTGTTCCGGCATTAGAAACATTATTAATCCAGTTGGATCCACCTGTCATTTGTTCAGGGTCAAGATCTTTTAAGCTTCTGTACAAAAAGAATAGATTACGTCCAAATACAGAAAGTTGAAGATTTTTAGCTTTTAATTTATTGGCGACACTTGCAGGAAGACGGTAGCCCAGAGATAGCTCACGCATTTTAATGTAGTTATTCTTTTGAACATATAACTCATAGCGAGAGCTTGAATATTGAGGTCCTCCCCAATTATAGGTGTTGGCATAATAAGTAGCTTGAGAGATTATGTTGGTATTTGCTGAACCATCGGATGTTACTCCGTCCATTACCATACCATCATTGAATACAGTTTGGCCATTTGGACCAATAGATCCATTGAAAGGAACACCTTTGCCGTTAGCATCAATATAATAGCTCAAACCACCATGTTCCGCATCCATTGCTGTTAATGATTCTTCTAATAGACCGCGGCTCATCATCCAATAAATGCCGGTAGGCATTGAATGTCCACCCCAACGAAAATCTATCAAAGCGTCTAAGGTGAAGTTTTTGTATGTGAACGTATTAATGAACCCCCCAACAGCCTTAGGCATTGCATTTCCGGCTTTAATCCAAGTATCGCCATCGATTTGATAAATTCCATTGTCCTGAACGATTTTATTTCCGTTCTCATCAGTAGCTATAGGATGCACCATAATATCCCCCATAGGTTGACCAACTTTAGATACAAGCTGTGCTGCAGCGCCATCATAATCTCTGTGCAGTAATTCGGAAGCACCACCAGGTAGTTCTTCAACCACATTTTTATTAAAAGAGAAGTTCAAAATCGTATTCCACTTAAAGTCGTCTGATTGATAAGGGGTGCCATTGATGGCAAATTCCCAACCTTTGTTTCTAAGTGTACCTACATTTGCAACTATAGAGCTTGAGCCCATAGAAATAGGAAGTGTATAATCTAAGATCTGATCTTGAATTCTACCATTGTAATAAGTAATGTCAAATCCTAATCGATTGTTAAACAATCTTGTTTCAAGACCAAACTCTATTTCTTGTTTTCTTTCCGGTTTGATCTTTTCATTACCAAAGCCTGATGTTGGAACTGTTGTATAAATTACGGATGGACCATTCTCGAATTGAACTCCCAATGTTTGTTGTGAATAGCTCAAAGCACTCTTATAGATATCCGGATAATTACCAACAATACCCCATGAGCCTCTTAGTTTTACATAATTGAAAACTTCTGGTAATTCAAAGGCTTCATTCAATATTAAACTCGAATTTACAGAAGGATAATACAAAATATTATTATCAGGATGCATTGTTGAAATTCTTTCTCTTCTTAATGTTCCTTCAACAAACCAATAATCCTTAATATTTAAGTTAATAGTTCCAAAAACAGCATCGCGAAGCATGTTTCTGCGATAGTTATATCTTGAGTTTCCTCCAATAGTATTAACTGAGGAATTGATGTCATACCAATTCCTTACAGATAATCCCCCATTAGTTTCTCTTTGAACATATGTGTCTAAGCTTTTTGTTCCAGTATAACCAGCCATTACACCTAATTTAAGATCATCGGTTAATTGTTTGTTATAAGTAGCTAATAAATCGGTGTAATATATGTTTGCATTTTGATTACCTAACCCGAAATAACCACTATTACCGAACTGCAGAGGTACTTCATTAGGTTGTGCATCATCGGTTCTAACCGATGTCATATCTGCTGAGAATCTCGCTCTAAGACTTAAGTCTTCAAACACCTGCCAAGTATTGGTTACCGATCCAATTATACGGTTTGAATGTTCATCATAATTTCTTGCTAATGTATTCCACATATAATCCAATACATCGGTTTTGTAACCGTTATAAGTTAAATTTTCTTCAGGGGTTAAACTTTGATCCGCGCCAGTAACATATTTATAACCCAAGCTGGTTTGATATTTATCTATGTACCAATCAGGGTTATCGAAAGTCGAAATCATACCTGTGAAATTGTTAACCAGACGATCTGTCAAGAAAGGTCTGTTATGAGTGTGTTGGTTAACATAATTCAACACCACATCTGTCGTCAATTTATCCCAAAGTTTGATAGTTGAATTCAGGTTAGCTACATTTTTCTTGTTAAAAGAACTTAGGGAAGTCATTTGATTATCCTGTCTCGTTACAGAAAAACGTGTGTTCGATTTATCCGAGGTATTACTAATTGCCAAATTAAAGATTGTGTTATTTGGGTTATTAAACATATTCTGGTAAGAATTCTGGGCAGTGTAAGGTCTAACTTTTCCATCCCATGAGATAATATCCTTTCCATCGAACTTAGGGCCGAAGTTTATCGTAGCCGGTAATAATCCTCGGGTGACACCGTTAATTGCTCTACTCTGATCATAGTAGAAAAACATATCATCAGCCTGTCCATCATTAGAATATGCTGTGGTATATCCCGGTCCTCTAACATCTTGGAATCGGGGTAAATATGCGATTCTATCATGAGTATAGGTCGCATTGAAGTCAATTGCAAAACCTTCTCCTCCTTTTCCTGATTTCGTCGTCACTAATACAACACCATTCATTGCTTCCGAACCGTATAAAGCAGCTGCAGACGCTCCTTTTAATACAGAGATTGATTCAATATCTTCAGGGTTTAGATCCTCTAATCCATTTCCTCTCGCGCGTTGATCTCCCCAATAATCTGAGTTATTAAAAGTTGTTTGTCTCATTGGAATTCCATCAATAATAACCAATGGTTGGGAATTTCCGGTAACGGAGTTAGTTCCTCGGATATTAATATTAATACCTGAAGTGGCTCCTCCGGGAGCTGCTGAAATACGTACTCCAGGAGCCTTGCCGTATAAAGCACCGGCAAAGTTTGGCGAACCCGTTTTCGTCAGCTCTTTTGCTTCAACAGTACTCATGGCATACCCTAATTCTTTAGGGGCTCTTTTAATACCCATTGCAGTAACTACAACCTCGTCAATATTTCCCTGGTCTTCTTCTAGGCTCACATTGATAGTTGTTGAGGTTACCGAAACTTCTTTTGACTGAAAACCCACGTTTGTAAAACGTAGCTTCTGACCATTATCGGCCTGTATGGTGAAACGGCCATCCATGTCCGCTTGTGTAGCTTTGTTGGTTCCAACAACAGTTACACTCACGCCAGGAAGCCCTTCACCATTCCGATCTGTTACTCTCCCCGTAACAGATTGTTGTGCAAATATTGTAGAAATGCTAAAGAACATAATCAACAATACACTGCAACTTTTAGAGTAAAAATTGTGCATTTGTAGTTTATTTTAAGTTATTATAGATCAGTTATTCTGTTAGATGTGCTTTTAATATATTTTTGTCTGCATTCAAAACACAGATGCAAGTTGAACCTAATAATTGTACATTCTCAGTATCTGAAAATTCGATTAGTGTGTCTTTGGAAAGGCGATGGATACTAAATTCTAATATGGCACTTTGGATTTTTGGAAGAAGTACTTCTTTTGCTCTAGAACCTCGTCCGGAGATAATCACCATTTGTGGATTGATAATATGAATAAGTGTAGCAATTCCTTTTCCTAACATATATCCAATGCGGTTGATAGCTTCCATAGCTAATTGATCACCATGAATGGAAGCCGTCAGCAGTTGATCTCCTGTAATGTGGTTTTGTTTCTTGAATAGTTGTTGTAAGGATGATCCTTCCCCGGATTTCAGAGAATCTGTTGCATATTCTACTGCAGCTAATAAGGATGCCTCTACCTCCAGGCAACCTTTTTTGCCGCAGGAACAAAGTTTATTTGATGAGGAAAGAGGAATATGACTAAATTCACCAGCATGTCCGGAATGTCCCAGATACAGCATGTTATCTATGATCATCCCAAGCCCTACACCCCAATTTAAATTAATGACCATGACATTTTCTGCTTTCTTGACCTTGCCAAACCGATGTTCCGCAATCGCAATGGCAGAAGAATCATTTTCAACAAATGTGGGTAGATTGAATTCTTTTTGGATATTGTTTTTTAGGTTGTAAAAAGGTGATTCAGGTGAATAGGAGTTGTTCCTTCCTGTTTTACTGTCTACAAACCCTGGGATAGTAATGCCTATTCCATAGATTAATTGAATATCAACAGTAGCTATCGTTTCTTTTATTAATGTAATAATCTGTTGAAAAGCGTCTTCCGATGTTAGATCTATTGCTACGGTGTTAATTGCCCCTTTGTATTGATTTTTGAAATCAATTATTGCTATGGATGTGTAGAATTGATCAATGGCAATTGACAAGATTAAAGGTAATTTTTTGTCATTTGGAACAAATTGTGCGGCCCTACGACCACCAGTCGAAGGAGCTAGGCCATCTTGCTCGATAAGATTGCTTTGAACTAATTTGTTTACGGCATTGGTAATATTAGGGACACTTTTGCCGATCGAAGTGCTGAGTTCGGCAATCGATTGCGGATTAGAAAAGTACAACCTTTTTAGTATCGATAATTTTAGGCTTTCCAAGGTAATTGATTATTTAATATAAAGATAAAGTTATGATAAAATAATGTTAACATCCAAATACTTTTTAAATATTTTAATAAGTATTGTGGTTTATATTAAAAATATGAGGTATGTTGCGTTTTTCATTGCGTGTTTGCGGTGATTAAGCGATTATTGATTCATGTTTCTGCAATAATTATTTCTAAAACTGTAACTTCGATTAGATAAATTATGAAACAGCGTTATTATTCTTTGGATGTTTTCAGAGGAGCGACAGTCGCCCTAATGATAATGGTAAATAATCCGGGCACATGGTCACATATGTTTGCTCCTTTAAAACATGCACCTTGGCATGGATGCACGCCAACCGACTTAGTTTTCCCTTTCTTTCTTTTTGCCGTCGGAAATGCGATGTCTTTTGTTATTCCCAGATTACAAGAGGCTGGAGATAAGGTGTTCTGGAAGAAAGTAATCAAACGTTCAGTTCTTATATTCCTGATAGGCTTAGGTTTAAATTGGTTTCCGTTTGTACAGTGGTCAGACGGTATTTTGCAGTTTAGAGAATGGGTGAGCAGCACAGATCCTGAAAAGGGAGTTCGGATATTAGGGGTGTTGCAAAGAATTGCCATTGCTTATTTCTTTGCGTCTATTCTAGTGTACTATTTCAAGCCCAAAACATTAATTTATATCTCAGCCGCGATATTGTTGTTTTATTGGGGACTTTGTACCTTTTTAGGAACAGGAGATCCGTATTCACTGGAAGGATGGTTTGGGACTGCCATTGATAAGCAAATATTAGGGGTTGCTCATATGTATAAAGGAGAGGGTATTCCTTTTGATCCTGAGGGATTGATGAGTGCTTTACCGGCGGTTATTCAGGTAGTATTTGGTTACCTTGTTGGCGTATTCATTAAGAAACAGGGGCAGGTTGATTGGTTGTGGTCTAAAGTTCCGGTGAGTAATGAACCTCATTTCAAATTATTGTCCGGCTTATTAGTAACAGGCTTCATATTGTTGTGTTTGGCATGGATCTGGTCTCTGGGATTTCCGATTAATAAAAAGATTTGGACAAGCTCTTATGTATTGTATACAACAGGTTTAGGCATTTTGACAATAGGAACCATGATATGGTATATTGAGGTGCAGTCCGTTAGAAATTTTGTGACAAAGTTTTTTGATGTATTTGGAAAAAATCCTTTGTTCATATTTGTTTTGAGTGGTTTGTTGCCAAAATCATTAGGGTTAATTCGGATTCCTAATGGTTTTAACGAAAAGGGAGTTGCTTTATTTACGAATCCACTTTCGTGGTTCTATAACCATGTTTGTGCTAAGATTCCGGGTCCTCCGGAACTAGGGTCATTTGTATATTCTTTATGTTTTCTAGCATTAATGTGGGCAATTTGTTATTGGTTAGATAAGAAGAAAATCTATATTAAGGTTTAGAAGGCATATTTTATAAGCTATTGATGTGCAGTTTCTTTACTATTTGAATAATAAATTTTTAGTTATGGATTGAAGGTGTTAACTTTGCAGCCAATTAATTAAATTTTTAACGCTTTAATATTATTCAAGAATGTATTTAAGTAAAGAGTACAAAGCTGACATCTTCCAAGAATTTGCTGGTGCAGCTGCAAACACAGGTTCTGCAGAAGGACAAGTAGCTTTATTTACAAAAAGAATTGCTCACTTAACTGGGCATTTGAAATCAAACAGAAAAGATTTTAACACACAACGTTCACTACAGAAGTTAGTAGGTAAACGTCGTTCATTATTAGCTTATTTGTACAAAACTGATATCGAAAGATACCGTGCTATCATCAAAGCCTTAGGTTTACGTGATATCATCAAATAAGCATTCTGTAAAGAGCTTTTTAAAGAGGTTCCGATTATTCGGGACCTCTTTTTATTTGAAAAAGCAAGATTCAAAAGGCAACTAAGGTGCTTAGGAGTCATTTACATACTGGTGATGAACGGGTCTCATTAGGGATTTTTCATTTTGCATTCATGGAATACGTTTGCTCAATAAATTTTTAATTACCTTTGTGCGATTAAAAAGGTCAAAATAAATTGATGCATCTTTAATTGAGGCAAATGCATCACAAAGAAAACACAATGAGTTATAACGAAAAGAAAGTAACAATTGAAATGGGAGGCGGTTTGGCCCCTATTGAATTGTCGACTGGAAAATTAGCAAAACAAGCTGATGGATCAGTTGTATTAAAACAAGGAGCAACAATGTTGCTTGCTACAGTGGTATCTTCCAAAGAACCTAAACAAGGAGTAGATTTTTTACCTTTATCTGTAGATTATCAAGAGAAATATGCGGCTGCGGGTCGTATCCCAGGAGGATTTTTACGTCGTGAGGCAAGACTTTCAGATTATGAGATTTTGATTTCACGTTTAATTGATAGGGCATTGCGTCCATTGTTCCCGGAAACTTACCACGCTGATACACAAGTGATGGTGAGCTTAATTTCCGCGGATAAAGAAATTATGCCGGATGCATTAGCCGGATTAGCAGCTTCAGCAGCAATAGCTGTTTCTGATATTCCTTTTAATGGTCCTATCTCAGAAGTTCGTGTTGCAAAAATTGACGGACAGTTAGTTATCAACCCAACTGTATCAGCATTAGCAAACGCTTCATTAGAATTTATCGTTGCGGGTTCTGCCGATGATATCGTAATGGTAGAAGGGGAGGCAAAAGAGATCTCTGAAGAGGAAATGGTGGAAGCAATTGCATTTGCTCATGAGTCTATTAAAAAACAGGTTGCAGCTCAGGTTGAATTAGCTAATCTTGTGGGTTCTCAAACAAAGCGTGAGTTTAACCATGAACCATCAAATCCTGAATTAAAAGAGGCTATTTATGCAGCTACTTATGACAGAGTATATGCTATTGCAAAATCAGGATCTACCAAGCATGATCGTACAGAACAGTTTGCTGAAATAGGAGCAGAATTTTTTGCAACATTAGGTGAAGAAATTGATTCTGATACTGAATTCTTGATGAAGAAATATTATCATGATGTTCAGTATGATGCGGTTCGTAACTTATTATTAAACGAGGGTATTCGTTTAGATGGCCGTGATGTGCGTACCGTACGTCCTATTTGGTCAGAGGTAGATTATTTACCAGCGGCACATGGTTCTGCTGTATTCACACGTGGTGAAACGCAGTCATTGACTTCTGTTACTTTAGGAGCCAAAGATGATGAACAGATGATTGATGGTGCATTTTTCCATGGATATAATAAGTTTATCTTACATTATAATTTTCCAGGTTTTTCAACCGGTGAAGTAAGACCGAATAGAGGTCCTGGTCGTCGTGAAGTTGGTCATGGTAATCTGGCAATGCGTTCTTTAAAACAAGTTTTACCTGCTGGGGAAGACAATCCATATACTATTCGTGTTGTTTCTGATATTTTAGAATCAAACGGTTCATCGTCTATGGCAACGGTTTGTGCCGGTACTTTGGCATTAATGGACGCTGGGGTCAAAATTGCAGCTCCGGTTTCTGGTATTGCTATGGGATTAATTAGCGATGATAAGACTGGAAAGTATGCTATTCTTTCAGATATCTTAGGTGATGAAGATCATTTAGGAGATATGGATTTTAAGGTAACCGGTACAGCTAAAGGTATTGTTGGTTGTCAGATGGACTTAAAAATCAATGGTCTTAAATGGGAGGTTTTAACACAAGCTTTAGATCAAGCTAAGGAAGCTCGTCTTCATATCTTGGGTGAAATGGCAAAAACTATTTCAGCTCCTCGTGAGGATTACAAACCACATGCTCCACGTATTATTCAGATTATTATTGATAAAGAATTTATTGGTGCTGTAATCGGACCTGGTGGTAAAATCATTCAAGAAATGCAACGTGAAACAGGCGCTACGATTTCAATTGAAGAAGTTGAAAACAAAGGTGTTGTTCAAATCTTTGCAGACAATAAAGATGCTATTGATGCAGCATTAGCAAGAATTAAAGCTATCGTTGCCAAACCGGAAATTGGTGAAATCTATGAAGGTAAAGTTAAGTCAATCATGCCTTTCGGAGCATTTGTAGAAATTATGCCAGGAAAAGATGGTCTATTACATATCTCAGAAATTGACTGGAAACGTCTTGAAACGATGGACGGTATTTTCAAAGAAGGTGATACTGTAACTGTTAAACTTTTGGATGTTGATAAACAAGGAAAGATGAAACTTTCTCGTAAAGCTTTGTTGCCTCGTCCTCCAAGAGAAGAGAAGCCAAAGGAAGAAAGAAAACCTGAAGGGGATCAGCCTCAGGTATAAAATAAAATTTTAGGGGAGCAATTTTTGCTCCCTTTTTTTGTATATATAAATATTGAACGACCAGAGAGAATTAATTCTTTTATAGATTCTATATAGGAATCAAAACTTTTCTTTAAAAAAAATCCTATTTTAATAGGATGAAATACCTGTTAAACCTAATCCTATTTTTCTTCCCCATCTTAGTTTTCTCGCAAGAAGCGAAAACATTGAAATTATGGTATCAACAGCCGGCGGCTAAGTGGACAGAGGCATTACCTCTTGGCAATGGCCGATTAGGTGCTATGATACATGGTCGCACAGATCAAGAATTGTTTCAACTTAATGAGGAAAGCGTCTGGGCCGGAAGTCAGATAAATAATAATAATCCAGGTTCGGCATTTCATTTGAATGCAATTCAAGAGGCAATTTTCCAGAATAAATTTGAGGATGCTAAGGACTTGGCATCGAGATATATGGTAGGTACTCCTGCCCGAATCAGATCTTATCAGCCATTGGGGAACTTGAAGATATTCTACAATTGGGGAGATGAAAAACCTGAAAAGTATTCTCGTACGTTGAATTTAAATACCGGTATACATGAGACTAATTTTACTATGCACGGAAATCAGATTCATCAAAAATCATTCATTTCTGCTGTCGATGATGCAATGGTTATGATTTGGGAGTCTGAGCATCCCATTTCTTTTAAAGTTCAGTTGGATAGGTCCCGAGATGTTCAGCAATATGGGAATTGGGATAATGGTGCCTATTATATTGGACAGATCCAAGACACAAGCTTAAAAGAGGTTGGTCCAGGAGGAGCTCATATGCGTTTTGGAGCAGGTTTTAAGGTTTTGGAGCTGGTAGGAAATATGAGTACTGTTAACAGTTCTTCCTATTCTGCTGTAGAGTTTAAGGATGTGCAAAAAGTTGTTTTAGCATTTACAGGTGTTACGGATTATAATTTGAAGAAGCTTAATTTCGATACTTCTATAGATCCATTAGTAGAGGTAGAACAAATACTAAACAGCGTTTTAAAAAAGAAAGCAGGAGATTTGTTGTCAAGACATATCAGTGAACATGAAATGATGTTTGAGAGAGTTCAGGTTTCTTTGGGTGCAGAACAGAAAGATTCAATTCCTACAGATTTACGTTTAAAGGCTTATTTGAATGGGAAGGAAGATCTTGGAATGCCCGTTCTTTTTTATCAGTATGGACGATATCTTTTGATGTCTTCGAGTAGATCTCCCGGAAGACTTCCAGCAAATTTACAAGGTATTTGGAATCAAGATTATGAGGCTCCATGGAATTCAGATTTTCATACAAATATTAACCTTCAAATGAATTACTGGCCTGCCGAATCAGGTGATTTGGGTGAAACAAGTGAGGTACTTGGGCGATTTATGAAGGAAATTGTTAAACCGGGATCAGTTACAGCAAAAGAAATGTATTCTGCCAGGGGCTGGACCTTACATCATTTAACTGATCCTTTTGGTAGGACAGGAGTTGCGGATGGAGTTTGGGGTGTCTCTCCTATGAGTGGCCCCTGGATGACTTTTCCAATTTATAGACATTATGCTTTTTCACAGAATGAAGAATACTTAAAAGAACTTGCGTATCCTATTTTGAAAGGATCTGTTCTTTGGGTACTGGATTTTCTCATTAAATCTCCTGAAGGTTATTTAGTAACAAACCCATCTCATTCTCCCGAGAATACATTTATCGCAGAAATTGATGGGGAAGAGATAAAATCACAATTATCTTATGCAAGTACTATTGATATTCAAATTATTCATGAACTTTTTGAAAGTTTTGAAACCGCCTCAAAGCATTTAAATCGAGATGCTAATCTGTTAAAGGAGGTAAAAAAGGTTCGAGAACAGTTGCCCCCAATACGTATAGGCAAAAATGGAACTATTCAAGAATGGATTCATGATTATAAGGAAATGGAACCAGGCCACCGCCATATGTCACATTTATTAGGTCTTTATCCGGGAAACTCAATTAACCCGAATACAATTGAATTATTTGAAGGAGCTAAAAAAACGATCGAAACAAGACTTTCCGGAGGGGGCGGTCATACAGGTTGGAGTAAAGCATGGATAGTGAATTTTTATGCTAGATTGTTAGATGGAGAACAGGCAAATCAGCATTTGAAAGAGTTAATTGGAAAGACCTGTTTGCCAAATTTATTCAGTACACATCCTCCGTTCCAAATTGATGGTAACTTTGGAGGAGCAGCCGGCTTTGCTGAAATGCTGCTGCAATCCCAAAATCAAGAAATCCATCTTTTACCTGCTATTCCGAAAAGTTGGGATTCAGGGGCAGTAAAAGGCATTAAGGCAAGAGGGAATTTCAAGATAGATTTTTGTTGGAAGGAGGGGAAATTGACTAAGCTTCGTATTTATGCAGCTCAATCAGGAAAGGTTGTTTTAAGATATGCTAATCAAAGACACGAAGTAGAATTAGAAAAAGGCATGAATAATCTAGATAAATTGTTTTGATTCCCTAAATGAGTTTCTGTTTTTACTCAATAAATCATGTTATCTGCTCATTATCAAAAAAATATAATTTTAATAAGATTAGTTTGGTTTTGTTAATTCTAGTTGAAACTAAACTAAATCATTATGAAAGTTAAGTATTTTATTATTCTCATTGGGTTATTATTGGGGTCGGGAGCTTGTAAAAAGGGAGAGATGGGCCCCCAAGGATTGCAGGGCGAAAAAGGAGATGCAGGGGATACGGGTCTTCAAGGAGTAAAAGGCGCTGATGGATCTGTTATTTATAGTGGGACAACTGTTCCGGCTGCGACCATAGGAAAAAATGGAGACTATTACTTCCGGAAAAATACAGGTGATTTTTATGGACCAAAAACAGCTTCAGGTTGGGGATCAGCAACAAATTTGAAAGGCACAAACGGTACAAACGGCACGAATGGGAAGGATGGGTCACAATTTTTATCAGGAACAGATATTCCGGCAGTATCTTTAGGCAAGGTTGGAGATTTTTACTTTAATACCTCGCAGATGGTATTATATGGGCCCAAAACAGCAACAGGTTGGGGTGTTGGTACAAATCTAAAAGCTGATGCAAAAATAATGTATTCAGGTTGGATAGCGGCCGTAAGATTTAAAGATACCGTAATGGATAATACACAGGCGCATATAAGTCATATATATTCCCCTCAAATTACTGAAGCGGTGATGTCTAGTGCTGTCGTATTGATGTATTTGGATTACGGAGGAGGTACATTTCAACTACCCTATACTAGTAGAGCTGGAGGAAGAATGTCTACAATTGCATTCAAGCCAAAGAGAAATGAATTAATTGTTTACAGATTTGTTTATGACGGAGGTAGTTTAGTGTCGTTGAGTAGTAATATAAGATATCGATATGTAATTATTCCCGGCAACTATTTCGTGGCTTTGAAAAAACGTAATGTAAATTTAAGAGATCCGCAGGAAGTAGAAAAAGCACTATCAGAAATGAAAGAATAAGAAAAGGGAGTGTCAATTTGGCACTCCCTTTTCTATTATAACATCATAACGTCTGGAATCTCACCGACTTTTTTATAGTAATCAATCACCTCATCAACTGTATTAACAAAACATTCTACAGAAATAGAAGTGTATTTGCCGGCAGAAGAACTTTTTTCAGAGAACTTTGCGCTAGGATGTTCAAATATTGCTTTTACTTGTTTATCCTTGTCTGAATCACTTTTTATAATAAACTTAAAGGTATAAACAGTTGGGAATTTTTCGACATCTATTAGTTTTTCTTTGAAATTTTTATAAAAGTCCTGATTGCTATTGTTGTCTTGAATATCTTGAATGTTGATATTCTTTTTTAAATCTGTCATTTTAAAATCTCCTTTCCCTTAATTATCAATTTACGTACCTAAGCTAATTATATGACAAAACGTTCTATTTCTGAAATTGTTTAATTTTCCATTGAAGTTGGCCATGTGTTTTTTTGTGTTCCGAATTTCTTATTTGGCGTATTGCCCATTTGAAACTCTAAGGTTCCTCCATTTTGCATGTCGGAATGCATCAAGTAAAGTTTTTTATAAGTCTTTCCATTCAACTTAATAGATTGAATGTATTTGTTCTGTTTAGAATTATTGTTGGCAATAATGGTGAACATGTTACCACTAGGCATTTTTATTTCCACTTTATCCAAAACAGGACTACCGAAGACATATTCACCATTTACAGGTGAAGCAGGGTATAATCCCATCATAGACCAAACTGCCCAAGCGCTCATTTGTCCTGCATCTTCATTTCCGGCATATCCATCTGGTCTTTCATGATACATGGAATCAAGAATTTCTCTTACTTTTTCTTGAGTCTTCCATGGTTTTCCTAAATAGCTGTACATATATGCGATATGGTGACTAGGTTCATTACCGTGTGCATACTGTCCAATAAATCCACTTGCATCCGGAGACTGATTTTCACCAGTCATATAAGAAGGAGCTGCAAATAAAGTGTCTAACATTTTGTCCAAACCATTTTTATCAGTGAATAATTTGGCTAGACCTCTTACATCATGTGGGACAAAGAAAGAATGTTGCCAAGCATTCCCTTCAATATATTGGCTTTTAGCGAAGTCATGCTCAGAATAGAATGGGTCAAAAGGCTCAACAAATTTTCCGTCTTTCAATTTAGCTCTCATAAATCCTGAGTTGGGATCGAAAAGATGGATGTAGTTTTTAGCTCTTTTTGTATATTCTTCAAATTCTTTCACCTTACCTAATTTTTTAGCTACCAGAGAAATACAGTAATCATCGAAAGCGTATTCAAGGGTTGATGTCACGGAGCCACCATTAACATCTTGCGGGACATAGCCATATTGAATGTAATCAGGCACTTCTCTAATTTTTTGATGTGCACTTGCAATCATAGCTTGGAAAGCTTTTTCATGATCTATCCCGGGAACATCTTTGAGTACAGCATCTGCCAAAACAGGCACTGCATGATAGCCAGTCATTGTATTAGTTTCAAATGTACTAAGATCCCATACAGGCAATAGACCATTTTCGTCATAAAAAGCGAGCATACTATTCATCATATCGGTATATCGCTCGGATTGCGTAATGGAGAATAGTGGTTTTAAAGCCCTAAATGTGTCCCACAGAGAGAATAATGTATAACGTTGTCCATTATTTGGCATCTTATGCACTTCTCCTTTGTAGTTTTTGTATTCTCCGTCAGCATCTGAGTATAAAGTAGGGGAAACTGCGGTATGATACAATGCGGAGTAGAAAATTCTTTTTAAGGTTTCGTCATTTGACTCCACTTTAATTTTTCCAAGTTCATTTTCCCATTTCATCTCTGCTTGCTGTTGAACAGTGTTAAAATTCCATTGAGGAATTTCACTTAAAGCGGCAACGGCTTTTTCTTCACTAGTTGTCGATAAAGCAACTTTTAAAGAGACTTCTTTGCTGTCTGGGAATATAAACTGTGCATTCACAGCTTTTATTGGTCCTTGTTTTCCTTCATTTATCTGCTGAATTCTAGTGCTATTGTTTTTTGCTCCATTCAACAAATATGACTGGAATGATTTATTAAAACGGATTGCAAAGTAAATATGCTGTTTGTTTGCCCATCCGCTAGAATATCTTTTGCCTACGGCTGTACTATCATTGAGGATAACTATTTCAGTATCGGTCGGGCGATCCCAATTATATGCATGTTTTAAATCAAGTCGGATAGTGGGAGTAGAGTTTTCGGGAAACTGATATTGATGGAGTCCGACACGTTCAGTAGTAGTTAACTTTGTTTGGATTCCGTTATCTAATTTAACTTCATAGAAGCCGGGGCTTCCCTTCTCGTTGTTATGAGAGAATTTGACTTTAGTATCGAAATCCATTTCAGATACCGGCTTTATGAGCGGCATAATAGCAATATCCAACCAATCTCCGATTCCTGTACCACTAAGGTGCATATGGCTAAATGCAGCAATGGAGTCAGAACTGAAATGGTATCCGCTGACCCAATCCCAGCCACTTTTTCCATTGTCAGGAGAGAGTTGTACCAAAGAAAACGGAACAGTAGCTCCGGGATACGTGTGCCCATGGCCAGCTGTACCTATAAATGGATCTACATATTTTGTCAATTGCTGCGCATTTACTTTAAGAGGCGTATTTGTGATAATACTTGCGCATACAAAAATTAAAACGAGAGTTTTATAATGTAAGTTCATAAAAGACGTTATTAAAAGTGTATTGAAACAAATTTACGTTTTTTAACCTTATAAACCCTTTTAGCTTCATCTTTAGCAAAATATTTAGCAACTAATAGCTAAAATTTAGCATAAATTTATATATTTGGTAGATTTTGATAAGAATTTTTATTAACCTAATATGAGAAAACGAATATTAATTAGTGATATTGCAAAAAATTTGGGAGTTTCTGTAACTACCGTATCTTTTATTTTAAATGGTAAGGCTAAAGAGAAAAGGATAAGTGAAGGATTAACCAAGCGGGTTTTAGATTATGTGAAAAAGGTTGGTTATAAACCAAATCAATTAGCACAAAGTTTAAGAACAGGCCAATCAAAAATCTTAGGGTTAATTGTTGAAGATATTTCAAATCCATTTTTTTCTAATGTAGCGAAGTATATAGAACGGATAGCTTACGATAATGGTTATCATATCATTTATTGTAGTATGGATAATGATGAGACTAAAGCCAAAGAGTTGATTCAATTATTCTATGACAGACAAGTTGATGGATATATCATCACGCCTCCGGAAGGTTTAGAAGACACATTGGCTAATTTAATCAAAAACAATGTTCCATTAGTATTATTTGACCGTTACATTCCTCAGCTTGAGACACATTATGTCGTTTTGGATAATTTTAACGGTGCGTTTGATGCGACTAAACATTTATTAGAAGATCAAAATAATAAACGGGTTGGTTTTGTTTCTTTGTATTCTAACCAAACGCAGATGCGGGATCGACTAAATGGCTATATGAAAGCCGTGGATGATTTTCAGCAGCAGGCGTTTATTAAGAAGGTTAAAATTGATGAGAGTGAAGAGTCCGCGGTGGATCAATTACATGAATTTATCAGTACGAATAATTTAGATGCTGTTTTATTTGCGACTAATTATTTGGCAATCGATGGGTTGAAAGCGGTTAAGAAATATAAGATGGATTTACCAAAGATGGTAGCTTTCGATGATCATACGCTATTTAACTTGTACGAACCTGGAATTAGTGTGGTTACTCAAGATACTTCAGCAATTGCGAATCAATTAATTCATACGCTTTTGAATGAAATAAAAGGGAAAAATAAGGAATTACAAAAAATTATAATTCCTAGTGAGTTATTAGTCCGCGGATCATCGGTTAATGCTGAGGAGTCGCTGGAACAAACTTCATAGATATAGAATTAACACAGTGTCTCGTGTTTTTGGAGGTGAACCCTTCTCCTTCAAAAACATGGCCCAAGTGGGCACCACAAGCGTTACATAGAATCTCCACTCTTCTACCATCAGCATCGATCACTCTTTTTACTGCTCCAGGTATTTCGTCGTCAAAGCTCGGCCATCCACAATGTGATTCAAACTTGTCATCAGAATTGTATAGTGGAGCATCACATCTTTTACAAACATAGGTTCCTTTGGCTTTGTTATCCAGGAGATCGCCTGTATAAGGTCTTTCTGTTCCTTTATGAAGAATTACATATTGTTCTTCAGGGGTTAATTCGTTATATTTTTTATTATTATCCATAGTTGTATCTTTTGAGTTGGATTGTGAATGTGCACATCCAGATAGAATAATTAGAAATGATATGCAAAAGAAAGCTTTCATAGTGCAGTAAAAATACAAAAAAATGATTGAGGAAAAATCAGATGAATGTTAATTTGTATTGGTCTAAAGCTATTTTAGGGCAATTATTTAGAATGATTATAAATTGATAAATTACGTCATCAAATTGTCAGGGATTGCT
>JBEBRZ010000002.1:0-68838 GCA_040394615.1 Sphingobacterium mizutaii | reverse complement strand
CCATTTATCCCCGAAAGATATGCCTGATAAGAGTTAGTCGGCGATATATAATTTATATTAGTATGAATATTAAGACTTTTCAATATCCCTTTTTTTGAATCTGTTCCTAAAGTTATCGCCTGGTGATGAAACATCTGATAGTCTCCTTCCCCGGTTTGCATTCGAAAGCAATAACTTGATTTAAAATCCGGCACCAGCTCAGTCCCTAACTTCATTAACTCCTTATAACAAAACTCCTCGGCCATCAAAACAAAATCCAGATCATCCGGATGAATTAAATCAATAATCTCCTGAAGGTGCTGTGGGACTTCGCTTAAACCGTGAATTTCACAAAGGTTAGCATGTTGACAAGATAATGCTTGCTTGGGAATATCAATTACATAATAATAAAAATCTCCTACAATCAAGCTTTCAGAAATGTGACGAATGACTTCAGAATTATCTATTACTAACTCATCTGAGGAAAAGATCGTATCAAATTTTTCCCATATCGGTTTTAATGTATAGTTTTTCTTTTCCATCTTGATAATAATAAGGCTTGTTTAACTACCTGATTTACATACTGAGAGATTGTAAATCATTAAACGAAGGTGGAAAGATTTATACTGAGAGTCAATACCTCAAATTAAGTATTTTTTGTTAGATGAAGCCCCATTCCATACAACGCCTTATCATATCACTACTATTTACAGTATTGGTTTTCTTTAATAAATTCCTGCGATGCACTTTAACCGTAAGTTCTGAAATAAACAATTTGGAAGCGATTTGCTTGCTGCCATCTCCGTTAGCAACCAAAAATAACACTTCTCTTTCTCTGTTTGATAATAAAGGCATATCTTCTGCCATTTGGGAACGAGAAAGATCGATCTGAAAGTAATCCTTCCGCTTGCCTATTCCGCTCACCAAAACAATATGATTATTCTTTGTCGTAATATGTTGAATATCGGTATGAATGTTTAGAGAGTATAATAATCTATTTTGCTCGTCCTTACCCAAATGAATGGATTGATGATGAAAAAGATGATACGATCCATCTGCAATACGCATACGAAAACAATAACTGGATTTTAAATATAATTGGAATTCTATTCCAATTTCTTTAATCTTTTCAATGGACGCTTTCTCTGCTTGAAGAATAAAATTTAAATCGTCCGGATGGATTAAATCCATAATATCCTGAAGGGATTCAGGATATTTATCTAAACCATGAATATCCAATATCTTTTCAGATACCTGACTCAAGGAATAATTACCAATATTGACAGTATAATAATAAAATGGCCCGATTGCTAGAATATCAGCAATGATTTTGCTAATATCTATTTTTTGCTGATTTATAGACTGTAGTGGTAATAGTTCAGGATAGCTATCCCAGATATCAGATAACAGATGTTTTTTCTTTTGCATAAATCTAGCAGATAAATACTTCGTGTAAGTTAATAATTTGGTACTCTAAAATACTCAAACATCTTCACTATAGAAAGGGAAATTAAATTTAAATAACCCTTTAGGAGTATTCTCAACTCATTATCAACCATAAAATACCCCTATTTCGGTATTTTGAGATAACTTCTAGCGCAGTAATTTGCGGTACTCAAAACCATTATTAATTAATCATGAAAATAAGAAATACCATACTGCTCTTGTTGACTGTATTCAGTCAATTTGCATTCGCACAGACACAGCTTAGTAAAGAAGATGAGGACCGAATAACAAAATCGCTTAGCCAAAAGATATCATTACAAAAGAAGAGTCAAAAATATTTGCATCTGGGCTACGTATCTCATACCCTTGAGGATGACTACGATCTGTATTCTTTTAAAAGCAAATTCGGGGCTAATCTAACCTCTGGTCGCACATTCTATCTTAATCAAGCACCTATTGCCAATTTATTAAAGTTTGGGATTGATTGGACATACATCGACCTGAACTACGTCTCGTTTAAGGAGCAAATCTTAGAAGAATATGAAGGAGAAATGTATGAAGAGGAGCTTAATATTCATGCAGCACAGGCTGGAATGCATATAGGACCCTCAGTAACCATATATCCGGTTGATAAATTAGCTGCTAAGGCATTCTTCCGATATGCACCTTCATACTCTGCCATGTATGACGACTATAACGAGGAATTTAGCAGTGGTTTTGGTAACTATTTTGTATTAGGTCTGTCGGTCAACTACGGTGGCTTAGGGCTAGGGATAGAACAAAGATGGGGTTCAGCGAAACATAGCTCTTTTAGTACAGATTTAGAAGATGAAGAAATCGGTCAGGTAAGTGGAGAGAAACATAAATTTCACCTAAAGGGTCCCAGAATATTTATTGCCTTCAGTTTCTAATGCTTAGAAAACTAATAAATATTTAAACTTAAGAACTCAACCATGAAAAGATTAAAATATAATTTAATAATCGCCATAGGCATACTACTCTCCTCAACTTTAAGTAGTTGTGAATCTCTGCTGGGAGATTTAATAGATGATAAAGAAGAAAAAATCGAAGAAAGAATGCTAATCGGTAAATGGAAGGCTGTAGAATATTATTCTAACGACTTTCCGGATCCCTCAGAGTTGATTAACAAAGAAGATTTCTCTGGTGTGAACCAGATAGATCAAATGATTAGTTATAAAATGGAAAGCACGACTTGCCCCGGCAAAGTGGATAGTTATGAAGAACAGATACAGGCTTTTGACCTTGAATTGTCATCCAATAAAAATCTCTCTTTCCATGTAAAAGAACACTTTAAAAATTCTGCGTACGATCCTAACTGCAAACTCAACCATGTGGATGACAGTCAAGAAGTCACAAATGCGGGTAAATGGGAAGCAAACCTCTCTGCGATGACGATTACATTGAAAGTTCCTAAGTCGGCTTTTGAAGAAGCGACATTTTATATTAATGAAATCAGTAGTAATAAACTTGGGTTAAGCCTAGATAATGATGGTGTATATCACTACATTATACTTGTAAAGTAATAAACAGTAGCATTTCCATATAAATAGTAAGTCAAAAAGGGCGAATCTCTCCGATTCGCCCTTTTATCTTATCTTCAATCTGTATTAGCGCAATCTCAAGCTTTTCACAACAAGTTCGTTTTCTGGTTGCTGTGTGTTCTTGCGCTAAATGTTATTTTTTCAACCTGATATAATCTGTCAATACATTTGCACTTTCATCAAGCACAAAATCATAGTCTAATTTAGGTTGAGGCTGTCCCTCTTTCCAAAGGGGTTCACCTAAGAAAGCTAATTGCTTGTTGATACGATCACGTTGTTTTAATCTGTTTTTCTCACGTTCTACTTTCAATTTACTTTCATTAAGCGTAATTGACGGGAAATTCTCACTTTTATTGAAGTCTTCGATATCTTCTAACAGGAAAGAATATGCAGGAGATTTCTCCATGCGCTTTTTATGTACTTCCTCTAACTGTGCATTGATAGCTTTTAAATCGCCGACTTTCACAAATGTTGTAGGTTTGATCTGATCCCAAGGTAACGCTGATGGTTCCGAGCTCTCACCGAATTTCTCTGCTGAATATTGTGTTGGGAAGACAATATCTGGAGTAACGCCTTTATGCTGTGTACTGCTACCGGTAACACGGTAGAATTTACCCATGGTAATGTTGATCTGTCCAAATTCCGGTGCACCATTAGGGGTATCAGGATCCTTTTCACCTGATGCTTTAATTAACAACCTATTAGTGGCAGTGATAAAACGAGACATATCTACTGCATTTTGCACTGTACCTTTACCATAACTGGTTGATCCAAGTATAATTCCTCTGCCGTAATCCTGTATAGCACCAGCAAATATTTCTGAGGCTGAAGCTGAGAAACGGTTAATAATAACACCAAAAGGTCCGTCCCACGCTACACCTTGCTCTTCGTCGCTGTCAACCTGTACACGGTTTCGGGTATCTCTTACCTGAACCACCGGCCCCTTATCCACGAATAAGCCTGTCAACTCAATCGCTTCCTGTAATGAACCTCCACCATTATTACGTAGATCCATTAACACGGCATCTACACCGTCCTCTTTTAAGCTGTCTAATAACAACCGTACATCACGCGTCGTACTCTTATAATCTTTATCGCCACGACGTACAGCATCAAAATCAATATAAAACTTAGGAAGATTGATAACGCCTATTCTATAGTTTTTACCATCTTCACCTTTTATCGTTCTGATTTCTCTTTTTGCTGACTCCTCGGCAAGGACAATTTTCTCACGAGTCAGAGTTACAATCTTAGGTGCGGCAGATAATTCTGCTCCCGCAGGTAAAATCTTCAATCGTACTACTGTACCTTTTTTCCCTTTGATCTTGGCTACAGCTGCATCAAGTCGCCAACCGATAATATCTTCGAATTCACCATTCGTCCCTTGTGCTACTCCAACAATGCGATCATTGATATGCAAAGATTTATCCTTAAATGCAGGTCCCCCGGCAATAATCTGCTTGATGGTAACCATTTCATTTTCCATTTGCAATTGTGCACCAATTCCTTCTAATGTATTGGACATGTTTTCATTGAATGCCTGTGCAAAAGACGGATTATAATAAGTCGTATGAGGGTCAACAGCATCAGTCAAAGCGGTCATAATCATTTGAAATGCATCATTTGAATTGGTCTTTTTCGCTTGAGAGATAAGATTGTTGTATCGGGCACGTAATGTTTCCTTGTTTTTCTCCACATCTACTTTAGCAGAATCACCGGCAGTTAACTTTAAGTTTAACAAATCATATTTCACACGTTTTCTCCACTGATCCTTAAGTTCAGCTTCCGAAGCAAACCAATCTTCCTTTTCACGGAAGCTCGTGTATGATTCGTCCTTCGAAAAATCATGTTTCTCATCAATAGCCTCCAATGCATAGTTCATGCACTGCAAGTATCTGTTTGTATATTTATTAAAAATGTAGAAAGCACTCGATAAGTCACCTTCTCTAAAATCCTGACTAATGTTATTTTTGAATTGTTGGAAATCATCAATATCCGACTTCAATAAATAATTTTTGCCCTGATCAACCCCCTCTAATAGATTATTGAAAACAATATTTGATAAGGAATCTCCCATAGGAACTCTCTTATAACTAATATTCTCCAATAAATTAGATACTTCCTTAGCAATGACTTCGTGTTGTGTCGTTGGCTTTAGTACTAATCCTTCCTGCTCTAGATTGATGCGAGGCTTAGCCCCACAAGCAACTACTGAAATTAATGCAAGACAGAAAATAAGATGTTTAAACATATATGTGTATTTCTTGTATTTGTTCATTAAATAATACTATCAACAATTTGTAGCCTGCATAAGCAGGGCGATTTTAATCAGCGCTAAATTTAGTTAAAAATAAAATCAATGTATGATTGACAACGTAAAATATTCATTTCAATTGTTGTATTATAAGATAATTTAAGCTTTCTTAACTTTTAAAAGAGTTCTTTCCGAAGACGCCAATAATTTGAGAGCTCCTCTTCAGCATCCTTATAGTTTTCCATTAAAAGATAGATATCCCCTAATTTATCATGTATGGCAAGTTGCAAGACCTTATTATTCTCTACATCAGCAAGTTTCTTGGCATTTTCAAACTCGATCAGTGCGATCTTATAGTTTTGTTGGACATACTTTGAGAAAGCAAGCATAAATTCAATCTCCGGCAATTCATTATTAATCTTTTTATCCTCTGCTAAATCTTTCGCCTGAATTAAAAACCATTGTGCTTCCGTATGTTTATTTTGAAGCTGATATATTTTTGCCAGGGTAATTAGGGCATTTACTTTTCCAGGATAGAATTTTGTTTTATTAAATAAAGGGAAAGCACGACGTATAATGGTATTCTCTGCTGCCTGATAGTTTTTCTGATAAGCCTGCAGAAGAGCAATACGAACCAGTGTATTTGCCTGATCTACGCTTGCTTTGCTATCTGTTGCCGATTTAAAGAAAGTTTCCTGCATGGCAGATGCATCTGAATAGTTACCATTATAAAGATACGCACTAGCAAGATTGTGCTCCAAAGCAATCCTCTCCCCAGTTCCTGCAGTTTTTGCAGCATTTAAACCCCGAATTAAAAGCGCAATAGATTTATTGACCTCTCCTTGTTTCAGCAGATCATAAGCATATTCATTTGCTAATCCGGCAACCAGTGGAAGGTTATTGTTCTTTTCTAATTTTGTAATCAACGCATTCCAGTCGTTTTCATTTGTTGGAAAAGGATTGAAATTTTGTTTTAGGTAATTTGCATTAGAAGTGAATTTATAATCCTCAATTATATGCTGAACATCTAATTGTCGGGATATAGAATCAAAAAATCCTGTCTTTTCTTTATAAGAATCCACCAATTCCTCTTCTTTTGTTCTTGGAGTAGGAAGTACATAGACTTTCGGTCCAATTCCAGCAAAGCTGTTATTATATTTTGTAACAAATCCTGATGGATCTAATGGTTTATCATTGTCTTGTCCTTTTAAGCTTACTATGGATAACATTAAGCTTATTGCTAATGTAACACGCACTTTATCAATCATTCGCAATTTCGTTTTTTTCAAAAGTATTAAATTATTTTAGTATTTGTACAAGCGATAATCGTTTACAACTAAGAGATTACATACTTCAGACAACAACCATTCCATATATGATGTTTAGAAGCGTATTTCCCTATTACTTACTTATGATAAAGCTTCTACCCTTGTGTCAAACCGTCCTCGTAAAAAGATTAAAAGGATATTTTTGAACTTAGCTTCCATTTTTTTAATAAAGCCTAAGCTATACCATGAGAATAAAAATTCAGCTACCTCTGTTATCTTATACCCTTTGTTTATTCCTAGCACTTTTTGTGCACAGTACTTATTCGTATCTTATCCAATTAAACAGGGGTAATCATTGGGTGAGATACGGGTGAGATACGAGTCAGATACGGGTAAGTTAAGAGTGAAATTCGTAGGGGAATTTAGGACTTTTCGTGCATAAAGGAAATGGGAGTGAATGTCTTTTATAACCATTCTGAGGCTTGCCGAAGAATCTTCGTTCAGCCCAAAGAGCAAGCCCGTCATCCTTTTGTGAGGTAAATAGGAACCTGACGCTTTTATTTTTAAGACGTTATTTTTTGGAGGATAATTAAATGATTTTTGAAAGACTAGGATGTATAACTTTGTTAAACACAAATGAGTAG
Organism: Sphingobacterium mizutaii; assembly: GCA_040394615.1. Taxonomy (GTDB): domain Bacteria; phylum Bacteroidota; class Bacteroidia; order Sphingobacteriales; family Sphingobacteriaceae; genus Sphingobacterium; species Sphingobacterium mizutaii_A. The sequence continues at coordinate 61,685 of JBEBRZ010000002.1, read as the reverse complement.
ACACGGATGGATTCACTCCCCTTAAAGTCTATTGTCTGCAGTCTTTTGTCTTAAAGTCTAAGTAATAAAAAATTCCACATTTATATAACGATTATGGATAGAAATTGCTGATACTCTAAAAAAACAATAGCTTTGTAAAGTATGGCAACCAGAGTACCTTTAGCAGAGCGGATGCGTCCGAAAAATCTGGCAGATTATGTGGGTCAAAAACACATAATCGGTGAGGGTGCAGTATTATGGAATGCGATCGAGCAGCAATCTATTCCTTCGATGATACTTTGGGGGCCACCGGGAGTCGGAAAAACGACTCTGGCTTTACTGATTGCCAAGGCTTTAGATCGGCCGTTTTATAGTTTGAGTGCTATTCAGTCCGGTGTTAAAGATGTTCGTGAGGTGATTGAGAAGGCTGAACAAATGCGTCAGTTTAACCAGGAACAGCCCATCCTCTTTATTGATGAAATCCACAGATTTTCTAAATCTCAACAGGATTCATTATTAGGTGCTGTGGAGCGAGGAACTGTCACTCTTATCGGAGCGACTACTGAGAATCCTTCTTTTGAGGTTATTTCTGCCTTGCTTTCCCGATGTCAGGTTTATGTATTAAATGAATTGACTAAGGACGAGTTAATCCAAATAGTAGATCATGTATTGAAGGAGGATGAATTCCTCAAGGAAGAAGATCTAAAGGTAGAGGAATATGAGGCTATATTACAACTTTCAGGAGGTGATGCCCGCAAGTTGTTAAATATTTTGGAGCTTGTAAGTCAGGCTGCGCTCCATTCTAAACAAGCAATTACCAATGAGTTTGTTGCTCAGCATGTGCAACAAAACAGGGTACGATATGATAAAACCGGTGAGCAGCACTATGATATTATTTCAGCTTTCATAAAATCAATACGAGGATCAGATCCAAATGCTGCAGTATATTGGTTAGCCAGAATGATTGAGGGTGGAGAAGATCCAAAATTTATTGCACGGCGATTATTAATTTTAGCCTCTGAAGATGTGGGAAATGCGAATCCTAATGCACTATTACTGGCTAATAATTGCTTTCAGGCTGTAAATGTTATTGGCTGGCCGGAATCAAGAATTATTTTATCGCAAACTGTTGTCTATTTAGCTTGTTCTGCTAAAAGCAATGCTTCTTACGAAGCGATCAATAAGGCCCAAGCGATTGTACGGAAAACCGGGAATCTTTCAGTGCCTTTACATTTAAGGAATGCTCCTACGAAGTTGATGAAAGAGCTGAACTATGGTGCCGAATATATGTATGCACATGCTTACGCGGGAAATTTTGTAGAGCAGGAATACCTACCTCCAGAATTAGCTGAGGCTAAATTATATGAGCCGGGAAAAAATCCGGCCGAAGAGAAGATGAGAGCTGCACTCCATGATAAATGGAAGGGCAAATATGGATATTGAGTTAATTTTTTTACTTTTGAGAATAATGATCGATAATTTTACTGCTATAGACTTTGAATTGGCGACCGCAAAATACAGCAGTGTATGTTCGGTCGGTATAGTAAATGTCGTCAACGGAGAAATTGTGAATGAATTTTACAGTTTGGTTCAGCCACCACAGAACAAATACATGTGGCAAACTTCCAGAGTTCATGGCATTAAACCAAAGCATACATTAGATAGTCCTACATTCGAGGAACTATATCCACAGATAAAAGATTTATTACGCTCGAAGCATATGGTTGCGCACGATGAGTTGCTTGACCGCTCTGTTCTGAAGGAAACAATGAACTTTTATCATCTTCCTTATGAAGAATTAGGTTTAGCAAATATGTGGGATTGCACGAGTAAAATATATAGATCATTAGGCTTTGAACGTACAAAACTAAGTATCTGCTGTGAGCTGATGGGGGTTGAATTGAAACATCATGATGCTTTATCTGATGCCCGGGCTACCGCAGAGTTGTATTTAAAAATAGAGGAAGCTATGTTAATTAAGAAATTAGGATAAACATGGGACAAATTATAAATGTAATATTATCCGGGGGTGTTGGTTCCAGATTATGGCCATTATCCCGAAAATCAAAGCCGAAACAATACCTTCCGATTTTTGATGGTAAGACTTTATTTGAATGGACCATTGCCCGTAATAGCGAAATTGCTTCAAAGGTGATTTTAGTAGGTTCAATCCAGAATAAAACGATTGCGGAACCATATTTAAAAACATATAACCACGATATTATAGCGGAGGCCTGTCCGCGCAATACGGCTGCGGCAATTGCCTTTGCTGCATTTCATGCCGAACCCGATGATATTTTAATTGTTACCCCCTCTGATCACCTTATAGAAGGTCTGAAGAACTATAGAGAAGCACTGAATCAAGGGGTTATTTATGCTCAGGAGGGCTATATTGCCACCTTCGGGATCATTCCCACGCGTCCGGAGACAGGTTACGGCTATATAGAACATGAAGGTAATGAGGTTTTATCCTTCCGGGAAAAACCTAATGAAGATACCGCTAAGGATTTCTTAAAAAGAGGGAACTTTCTATGGAATTCAGGAATATTCTGTTTCAAAGCAGGTGTTTATTTGGAGGAGCTGATGCGTTTTGAGCCCAAGCTTTATAATGCTGCAGAAGTGGCCTTTGAGTATGCCAATAATCTGGAGCTGGATGAGGAACATTCTAAATTAATACCATCAAAGAGTATTGATTATGCTGTATTAGAGCGCAGTGATTTAATAAAAGTTGTTCCGGCGCGTTTTGAATGGTCAGATATGGGAGCTTTTGACTCCTTATATACATATTTTAAAGAAAAAGGTCATCCTGTTGATGAAAATGGCAATATTGTTGTTGGTACTAATAAGCATACCGTTTTTGTCGGTTTAACTAACTGTATGTTAGTGAATACGGATGATGCTGTTTTGGTATTAGACAGAAGCAGAGCACAGGATGTGAAACAAGTTTATGAACATTTAGAAAAGATAAATTCAAATTTAGTGTAACATAAATTGTAGCATAGAGATATAAAAATGCGTATTAATAGAATACGACATAATTTAATTATTTTTAGAAAAAGCTATCACCAAACAAACTTTATATTGAGAAACTATGGGATTTTGGAGTAATTTATTTGGAGGAAAAAAAGAAGACCCCTCCTATCTAAATCGTTTAGATTGGGTTGGATGGGATATACATAATCATATCCTTCCCGGGATTGATGATGGAAGTCCAGATGTGGAAGAATCAGTAAAATTAATTAATGGTCTTAAGGAATTAGGAATTCATAACAGTGTTTCAACACCTCATGTTATGGCTGGCGTCCATAATAATACACCTGAGACTATTACTGCTGCACACCGTAAATTGAGTGAACACCTCAAGGCAAATGCGATCGATTTCAAACTTAACTTCAGTGCGGAATACATGATTGATGATCAGATTGATCAATGGATTCAAGCTGATAAACTTTGTCTTATCGCAGATAAATATATGTTGATTGAGATGTCTTACCTTTCCGAGTCAAAGGCCTTATTCAATATCATTAAAGCAATACAAGATCGGGGATACCAACCGATATTAGCCCACCCGGAGCGCTATAATTATTACCATAACAACTTTAAGATTTTCGAAGAAATAAAGAATGCAGGGTGTTATTTGCAGCTAAATCTGCTTTCTATCAGCAAATACTACGGAGAGAATGTAAAGACTTGTGCATTAACTTTAATTCATGCCGGTATGTACGATTTTGTAGGGACGGACATGCATCATAGTCGCCACCTCGAAGCGCTAAAGGCTGTTGTTAGCAAATATGATATTAAAGATTTATTAAAGGATTGCCCAATTAAGAACTCAAAATTAATTGAGTCTAAGAGTGAAAAAAAAACAGCTTAGAATTGGTATTTAGTAGATAATATTTATTTTACTGAATGAGGAAACTTTACTTATAGAAACAAATAGAAAAATATTTTGGGCGGCCTTTGGTTCGCCTTTTTTATTACATTAATTCTTGACCTGATCCAGTGAACTAAATTTATTTTAGGCATTCCACTACATTTTTAAGTAAACTAGTGTTATCCATAAATATGAAATAGTTTTATTTGTTTATTTTGCATCATGAATAAGACCGTTCTAATAACAGGGGGAGCCGGATTTATTGGCTCGCACGTTGTGAGGGAATTTGCATTGAAATATCCTGATTATCACATCGTTAATTTGGATGCTTTGACCTATGCCGGAAATCTGGAAAACTTAAAAGATATCGAAGATCAGCCTAACTACACTTTTTATAAGGCTGACATCCGGGATGCTGAGGCTTTATCGTCCGCATTTTCAGCATATAAGCCTGACGGAATTATTCATTTAGCTGCGGAATCTCATGTCGATCGTTCGATTACAGATCCTTTAGCATTTGTGAATACAAATGTAATTGGAACGGTGAACCTCCTAAATGCGGCGAAAGATCTGTGGAAAAATGATTATACGGGAAAAAGATTCCATCATATTTCAACAGACGAGGTTTTTGGTGCTTTGGGAGATACAGGTTTCTTTACCGAAACAACAAGCTATGACCCTCATTCGCCCTATTCTGCATCAAAAGCGGCTTCTGATCATTTTGTTCGAGCTTATCACGACACCTATGGCTTACCTATCGTTATTACCAATTGTTCGAACAACTACGGTCCCAATCATTTTCCCGAGAAATTGATTCCGCTTTGTATCCTTAATATTATTAATAATAAGCCTCTACCAATTTATGGTGATGGTAAATACACACGTGATTGGCTATATGTAATTGATCATGCAAAAGCAATAGATGTAGTGTTTCATGAAGGAGAGAACGGCGCATCCTACAATATAGGAGGGTTCAATGAATGGAAAAACATCGACCTTGTAAAGGAACTTTGTCAGCAAATGGATGAGAAACTAGGCCGTGAGGCAGGCAGCTCGTCTAAACTGATCGAATTTGTGAAAGATAGGCCGGGACATGATTTACGTTATGCAATTGATGCCACAAAGATTAAGGAAGAATTAGGCTGGGAACCTAGTGTGACTTTCGAGCAGGGCCTGTCTAAAACAATTGATTGGTTTTTAGAAAATCAGGACTGGTTGGAGAAGGTGGCTTCCGGAGATTATCAAAAGTATTATGAAAAGCATTATGGAAAGATTTAATAATACTTTAATTTCAAGACAAAATTAGAATAATTAAGGAATGAAGGCTATTGAAACGAAGCTGGCGGGTTGTTATATTTTAGAACCAAATGTAATAGGAGATAACAGAGGATATTTTTTTGAAAGTTATAATCAGGCTGCATTTAAACTGGCGACAGGTTTGGATGTCACCTTTGTTCAGGATAATCAATCTTTTTCTTCAAAAGGTGTATTGAGAGGTTTGCACGCACAATATGGTGAACATGCTCAAGCAAAACTAGTTCGGGTATTACAGGGGGAAGTGTGGGATATAGCGGTAGATGCAAGACCTCAATCGGCCACATTCGGACAACATATTGCCGTCTTATTATCAGGAGAGAATAAACGTCAGTTATTTGTTCCCCGAGGATTTTTACACGGGTTTGTTGTCGTATCAGAGCACGCTGAGTTTTTTTATAAATGTGATAACTTATACGACAAACAATCAGAATGGGGTGTTACTTACAATGATCTGCAATTAGGAATTGACTGGAAATTACCTGCTGACGAATTAATTATTTCAGAAAAAGACCAGGTATTACCTTCTTTTGAAGAAGCAACCACTCTTTTAGACAGGAGAAATGGGTAAGAAAAATATATTGATTACCGGTGCTTCAGGTCAACTGGGTTCTGAATTAAGAGCAATTTGGGAAAGCGATTCGGAGTACAGCCTATTTTTTATTGATAGAGATGCATTGGATTTGTCTGAATCTGAAATTATACAGGAAAAGATAGCATTGTATTCTCCAGATTATATCGTACATGCAGGAGCATATACTGCAGTAGATTTAGCTGAGACCGAAACTGAATTAGCAGATAAGGTAAATCACCTTGCTACATTGGAAATTGCTAAATATGCCGAGAAACATCAAACGAAATTACTTTTCGTTTCTACGGATTATGTATTTCAAGGAAATGAAGATCAGGCAATATCAGAGGACTACCCAACTAACCCCATCAATGTATATGGGCAAAGTAAAAGGAATGGTGAATTAGCTGTATTGGAGCATTGTCCAGATGCGATTATCATTCGTACTTCGTGGGTTTATTCTATCTATGGGAAGAATTTCGTTAAAACCATGCTTCATCTGATGAAAACCAGAGAAGAGATCAATGTAGTTGCAGATCAAATTGGATCGCCTACTTATACTTATGATTTGGCGCTTCTGATTCAAAAAATCATTAAGACAGATATTTGGGTAGCGGGTATATATCATTATTCCAATGAAGGTAGGATCAGTTGGTTTGAGTTTGCAAAAGCAATCAAAGAGCTTAGCGGTTTAAACTGTAAAGTAAATCCCATTGCAAGTTCGGATTTCCCGACAGCAGCAAAAAGACCTGCGTTTTCTTTATTGAATACGGAAAAGGTGAAACGTACATTCCAGGTTCAGGTCCCACATTGGAAGGATAGTTTGTCTGGTATGTTAGCGAAAATATTAAAATAGAACTGAGTATATACGATTATAAAGGAACAATATGAAAGGAATAATTTTAGCCGGAGGCTCAGGCACCCGGTTGCATCCACTAACGCAGGTTGTATCTAAGCAATTACTTCCTGTTTATGATAAACCGATGATCTATTATCCTTTGTCCGTATTAATGCTTGCCGGTATCCGTGAGGTCTTAATTATTTCTACCCCACAGGATCTACCTAATTTTCAAAAATTATTTGGCGATGGTCAATCCTTAGGAATTTCTATTTCCTATGCTGAGCAGCCTAGCCCGGATGGTCTTGCACAAGCATTCATTATCGGAGAAGATTTTATAGGAGATGATGCTGTTTGTTTAATTCTGGGTGACAATATATTTTATGGCGCCGGATTACAACAGCAATTGATTGAAGCAAAAGAAAAAGTTGAGCAGGCACATCAGGCGGTTGTATTTGGCTATTACGTTGATGATCCTGAGCGTTATGGAGTTGCTGCATTTGATGAGTCGGGAAAGGTTTTTGATATTGAAGAGAAACCGCAACATCCTAAATCTAATTATGCAATAGTAGGACTTTATTTTTACCCTAATTCTGTAGTACAGATTGCCAAGACCGTAAAACCCTCTCCAAGGGGTGAATTAGAAATTACGACTGTAAATCAAGAATATCTAATGCAGGACATTCTACAATTACAATTATTAGGACGGGGCTTTGCCTGGTTAGATACCGGAACGCATGAGTCCCTGTCTGAAGCGACCGAATTTATAAAAACCATTGAAAAACGTACCTCTCTGAAAGTTGCCTGTCTGGAAGAAATAGCTTTATACAAAGGATATATTCAGAAAGAAGATCTTTATGATAGAGTGAAGGACTTAAAGGGTGTGTATTTTGATTATTTAAAAAGAATCAGCAGCAGCAAATGATAGACTCTCAGACAATAGACACAAGACAATAGACTTTAGGGGGAAAATTCAGCTGTGTAACTTAGTCAAATATCATAGCTTTCATCAGATCATTTAATCAAAGTTCAATTGATAACACATGAGCGCCTATTGTATGTTGTCTCATGTCTGTTATCTCCCCTTCTAACGCTCGAACATCATTTCTAAGATAACTTTCCATTGAAATTCGTCAGATAGCTGCCAAATCCTGATATAGCTAAATTTAACAACTTTATCTTTCAGACCTACAGTAGCTGTTCCTGAAGTATAGGCGAACTCACCGCTATAGGCGCGACCGACATCTGAAGGGTCCGTATCTATTTCAATTCTTTCTTTTTTTAGGAAATCAATGATTTTTTCTCGTCCTTCCATTTCATTTTGCCATGGAAAATAGAATCTTGCATCATCTGCTAAGAACTCATTGTAGCCTGTTTTAGTATCTGCCTTTAAGATGGTTGAGAATAACTCATCTGTTTGGAGAACAACCTCCTCACGCTGCTCTAAACGCTTAACTGACCTATGTTTAAGATAGTTCTTATCATCAGGTTCATAATATTCTAAAGGACCGGCTTTCTTTTTACCATAATTTTCAACCTCGGCACGAAGATGAGCTCTCCAATTGCCTTTCCTATCTCTGTGCCAAATGGTAAGATACTGTCCGTAACGTTTAATGGCTCCCATTTTTTGGAATTCAATGGGTCCTGACGTTACTCCCCAGTCCAAACTTCTGGACACTAAAGCAAAATTGGGAATCCAGGAAAGTCTATCCGGTAGATTAGGCCTGTTGTCCAGATAATTCGCTGCATTTACAGGCGAAGGGACTAAGAATGTAGTCTCTTTATCTATTATATACTTTAGTCCTGCATAAGGACTCTGAGATTTTGAAAGGTTTGCTGCTGTTCTATCGACGGATAAAAGTCCGCCTACCTTCTCAGGTAATTGTGCCAGACTCGATAAAAACATAAGCACTCCGACTAAAAGGGTTAAACCTTTTTTATAAATCATTTTTGTAAATTTTACCTTACTAATCAAATCTTATTCCAAAGTGTACCGTCTTTACTATCTTTTAACTGTATTCCTACTGCACTAAGTTGTTCACGGATGCGATCGGAGGTTACGAAGTCTTTATTTTTCTTAGCTTCATTCCGCAGATTGATAATGATCTGCATAATTTCATCAACATTATCCGAATCTCCTGCCTGATCATCTTTAAGACCTAATACATCTTCTACAAAAGCCTTTAGGTAATCTTTTAACTCTTGTAAATCTTTCTTTGAAATGGTCATTTTCCCATCGTAAATGGAATTGATTATTCTTACAACTTCAAATAGTTCAGCAATTAAAACAGGGCTATTGAAATCATCATCCATAGCCATATAGCTTCGTTTTTTGATTTCCTCCAAATCACCGAAGCTGGATTTAGCAGCTGGCGTAATTTTTTCTAAAAGGTTTATTGCCGTCATCAGTCGTTTATACCCTTTATCAGCCGCATCTAAAGCTTCATTGGAAAAATCTAAGGTACTTCTGTAATGCGCCTGCAACATAAAGAACCTAACCGCCATTGGTGAGTAGCCTCTATTTAACAAAGGATGATTTCCTGTAAATAATTCACCTGGAAGAAAACCATTACCAGCAGATTTGGACATTCTTGCACCATTAACAGTAAGCATATTGGTATGCATCCAATATTTAGCAGGGGTTGTATGGTTACAGGCTTCCGATTGTGCTATTTCATTAGTATGATGGGTAGCGGCTAAATCCATTCCACCACCATGTATATCAAATTGATCGCCCAGATACTTTCTGCTCATTGCAGAACATTCGATATGCCAGCCGGGAAAACCTTTTCCCCAGGGTGATGGCCATTGCATCAAAGTTTCAGGCTTAGCCTTGATCCATAATGCAAAATCAAGACGTCCTTTTTTTTCATCCTGCCCACTAAGTTCGCGGGTATTGTTTAAAAGATCTTCCAGATTTCTATTTGTCAAGATGGTATAATTATACTCCTTGACATATTTTTCAACATCAAAATATACCGTTCCATTTATTTCATAGGCAAATCCATTTTTAATGATTTCCTGAATCATTTCGATCTGTTCTGAAATATGTCCGGTTGCTGTGGGTTCTATACTAGGTGGAAGCGTATTAAATAAACGTAAAACATCATGAAAACCAACGCTGTACTTTTGTACAATTTCCATTGGTTCTAATTGTTCTAGTTTAGCCTTTTTAGCAAATTTATCATCCCCTTCATCATTATCTCCTTCTAGATGCCCTGCATCTGTGATATTACGTACATAACGTACTTTATAGCCTAAATGTAGAAGATACCTGAAAATTAAATCAAAGGAAACAAAAGTCCTACAGTTCCCAAGATGAACATCGCTGTAAACAGTAGGTCCGCAGACATACATTCCTACCAAATTAGGATGTAAGGGTTGAAACTTCTCTTTTTTACGAGTCAGGGTATTGTATAATACTAAATTATGCTCCATACGAAGTTGGCACTTATTATTTTTGTCTAAAGAATATTTGGATTGGAACCCCTGTGAAATCAAAATTTTCACGTAGTTTGTTTTCAACAAAACGTTTGTAAGGGTCCTTAATGTATTGAGGTAGATTACAGAAAAATGCAAACATTGGCGATCTTCCTGGTAGCTGTGTGATATATTTAATTTTAATATACTTTCCTTTGATGGACGGAGGTGGATAATTTTCAATAATCTCCAACATCACATCATTCAATTTTGAAGTAGGGATTTTCTTCGTTTTATTCTTATATACTTCCAGCGCTGTTTCTACTGTTTTAAAAATACGTTGTTTTTCAGTTACTGAAGTAAAGATGATAGGAACATCCGTGAATGGAGCTATTTTAGATCTGATACTCTGTTCAAATTCCTTTGCGGTTTTATGGTCTTTCTCAACAGTATCCCATTTATTCACCAGAATCACAATTCCCTTTTTATTCTTTTCAGCCAAGTGGAATATATTGATATCCTGTGCTTCTATTCCATCTTTAGCATCAATCATCAAGATAACAACATCTGAATCTTCCAATGCTTTTATTGTACGCATGACAGAATAGAATTCGATATCTTCATTGACTTTGGATTTTCTTCTCAAACCGGCCGTATCGACCAAAAGGAATTCATGACCAAATTGATTATAATGAATACGAATTGAATCGCGGGTAGTTCCGGCAATAGGCGTCACAATATTTCTTTCTTTACCTAAGAGCGCGTTAGTTAGGGATGATTTTCCAACATTTGGACGTCCAACAATTGTAAACTTTGGTAGATCCGAATCTTCTTCCTCTTCTACTTCGAAATTTGCAACAACTTCATCCAATAGTTCTCCGGTACCTGAACCTGTCATGGAGGAAATGTTATAGATTTCACCTAATCCGAATGAATAGAATTCAGCTGAATCAATTTGCTGTTTGGCACTATCAACTTTATTGGCAACAACAAAAACAGGTTTTTTACTTCTCCTTAAAACATCAGCGATTTCATCATCTAAATCAGTAATTCCGGTAGCTACATCCACTACAAATAAAATAACAGTAGCTTCATCGATAGCGATTAATACCTGATCACGGATAGCGGCTTCAAAGACATCATCTGATCCATGCACAAATCCACCTGTATCAATTACAGTGAAAGTCTTTCCGATCCATTCCGCCTGACCATAATGTCTATCCCTGGTTACTCCACTAAAGTCATCCACGATCGCTTTTCTGCTCTCCGTCAAACGGTTATATAAAGTGGATTTCCCTACGTTCGGTCTTCCAACAATTGCTACTATATTTGCCATATTTCTTTTTCCTCGTTACCTCACGGCAACATTTTCAGGTGTCTTGTAAAGGCACAAAGTTACGGATAAATCGCACATCTTGCGTGAGAAATCATAAATTGACGACATGAATACCAAAATACTTTATGATTTTCGGGATCGAACATCAGATGGAGTAAAGTTTTGGCGGATTATAAGGGGAATATTCTTTCGATAAAAAAGGCCACCCAGAACAGAATGGCCTTCAATCAGTTTTGAAAATTAACAGTTAGAAATTTTATTTAGAATAAAGTCAATTGCATATTAACAATGACTTCAATCATATTCTATGTAAAGTTAGTTGACTTCGTCAAATAATTCTGAAAGATAGAAAATATATTCCTAAAACTTAAATCTTTCGAAGGAGAATTATTAACCGAAAATCACCGTATTTTTAAGATACAACCTCGGTAAATATAATTTTTACACAAAAAAGAAAGCCATAGAGCCAATAAAGGCCTGTTTTTATAATCTTAGTTCTTTTAAAGAAAATAATACCGCGTTTTACGCAAACGATTGGCTAAAATTCATTTAAGTAAAACTTGTGTATTGAAACGTATCTTTTATTAAAAGGACAAAATAAATCCAAATAATAAAAATGCATAAAGAAGAGGTTAGGGTAAAAAAGAAGGGCGGAATAAATCCACCCTTCCAACATAAACTTTTATTGAGATAATATTATGGATTCTGTTTTAGAATACCATTTGAAAGGACAATCTGTTGCTCTGGAATATATTCAATAATTTCCTTTGCAGTTGCAGGCAAGGTCAAGAAAGAATTTTCGTTTGCAATATGAGTACCTGGGTATTGTCTATTTAAGGTTTTCCCATTTCTGAAAAGATCAAATTTACGATGTCCCTCCCATGCTAATTCTAACTGACGTTCAGCAAGAACAACCTCTAAAGCGGTTTGTCCGTCCAGATTTCCTGTTGTCCATAAACCTCCATCAGGAATACCGGCGCGTTTTCGGATTATATTCACATCTTCCAAAGCCGCAGTTGTGTTTCCTAATTTAGCATTAGCTTCTGCTCGGATTAAATAGATTTCCGCTAACCTTGAAATGATAGGAGACCAAAGATGTGCTTGTCCCTCTTGTCCTGAGCATTTAATGATATAGTATTTCAAATAACCATTACGATTATCCAGTTTTTGATCAATCAGAACTGTCCTTTCTTTGCCAGCAATATTGATATAATACTCATAAGCTCCGGCACCATTTGATTTTTTGATCAAATTTTTAGAAACCCCATTATCATTATAAGAATAATCATCTCCTGATTTCTTAACAATTACACTTGCATATTTATAGTCGTCCGTTACATAATAGGCATGTAATTCCGCTGCGTTTGTCACGACAGGTAAAATATTATTATAACGAACATCCTCAGGATACTTTCTCACGGCTTCCAAATAAGAACGCGAGGCATACATTTCTCCCCAACCCGATCCTTCAAAATTAGCGTATAATGAGCCAATAGTATACCATCCGTTATCTGGATAATCTACGTCCTTGACAAACTTAATAGCAAATATATTCTCAGGATTGTTCTCAGGAGCCGAAGTCGTTAGTTCGCGATAATTTGATGTTGATAACAAAGAAAATTTACCCGAATTAATAACTTTGTCCGCATATTCCACGGCCTTATCATTTTGTCCTTTGTATAAGTATATACGTGATAATAAAGCTTGGGTCGAGAATACACTTCCATAAATATTGCTTTTAAACTCGGTAAACATTCCCTCGGCTTTCAACAAATCTTGCTCGATTTGATCGTACACTTCTTTCACGGTATTCCTAGGCAAGACCTCATTGGGATCATCACTTAATTTTAGAGGAACTGCAAGCGATGTTTCTGGACTCTGATTATAAGGCTTACCGAAAACGTTTGCTAAATAAAAATACATCATACTTCTTAGATATAAGTTTTCCGCGATAACCTGATCAGTTTCCTCGTTCTCGCCTTCGGTTAATCTGGCTAGTAGATGATTAGTTCCTGCAATAATTTTATACGAATTAGCCCAATAACTATTTACACGGGCATTACTTACTATACGTTGATAATTGTAGTTATAGAATAGATTATCCGTAGTGGTACCAGAGAGAGAGACATTGTCTCCAGGATACTCCGTTACGCGATGCCAGTTCTCTACCCATCCTTTAAGGGTATGATAATTCCCGTTATTCAATGCGTCTAAAGCCCCTGGCGTATTATCAATTGATTCATTCGTTAATGAATCATAGGGAGATTTATCAAGTGAACAGGAACTTGTTAAGATGGCAGCAATTGCTGTATATATTAAAATTCTTTTCATTGTCAGTTCGTTAGAAGGTTAAATTCAGTCCAAATATAAAGCGCTTAGGTGCCGGGTATTGTGAAGTTGCATCTCCTGTTGTTTTATCAGGAGAATTATCATTCCCAACGATAGCACTTTCAGGATCGAAACCGGTAAATTTAGTGGAGGTCCAGATGTTATCAGCAGAAATGAACAATCCTAAACCTTTAAGTTTCATTTTGGAGACCAATTCATTATTAAAATTGTATCCCAAGGTTACGTTTCTTAGGCGGAAGAAGGATGCATCTTCAAGATATCGCGAAGAGATTTTATTCGAACCGCTATTATTATTATAAGCTGCAACCGGGTGAGTGGCATTTGTGTTTTCCGGAGTCCATCTGGACCATCCATCTTCTAGTACCATTTGATTATAAGACGGGTAAGCGCCATCGGAATCTAGGTACTGGCGAGTAGCATTGAAAGTTGTTGCACCAGAAATAAAAGCAGCAGTAGCGTTTAAAGTAAAGCCTTTGTAAGACATAAAAGATGAAACACCTCCTTGAAGATCGGGAGTAGCATCACCCACAAATTGCAAGGTTGCGTCATTGTAATTTGAAGTAGTACTCATCTCTCCTGTTTCTGAGTCTATCATTTCCCAAAGGGGCGCGCCATTTTCCGAGTTAACTCCGGCCCATTTTCGCATGTACCATGAATCGATGTCTCTTCCTTCAGAATATCTCCTTAAATCTCCTTGTGGAATATCCACTCCATCTTTCAGTTCGATAATTCTATTCTGATTCATTGAAACATTAACTCCCAGGTTCCAAGTAAATTGTTCACCTCGAATCACATCGCCATTTAATGCTATTTCAACACCTCTATTACGAATGCCTCCGATATTACTCCAATATCCCGACCAACCCGCAGTTGAAGGGAATGCAACATAATACAACAGTCCGTCCGTGTTCTTATTATAAAGATCAACATTCAAATTAAATCGATTCAAAAATCCCAATTCTAATCCGATATTGGCATCTTTAGAAGATTCCCAACTTACTTTAGAATTTTGATATTGACCTAACGTTGCAGCAGGTTCACCGTTATACTGTGCATTTAAACCATAAGTTGAATAAGAAGCATAATAGTTTGAAGGCACATTTCCCACCGAACCATAAGATGCCCTTAAGCGGAAGGTGTTGATAGCAGGAACATTAAAGAAAGACTCTTGGTGGATATTCCACGCCGCACTTAAAGAATAAAATCCACCATATTGTTTATCGGGTCCAAAACGTGAAGAACCATCCACTCTATATGAAACCTGTGCATTATAACGATCATCATAATTATAGTTGGCCTGAACAATTCCAGACTGAATAGCATAATCATTCTTTGTGCCGGATTTTGAAAGGACTTCAGCGGCGTTCCCAACAATAACAGATCCCGGCGCTATTCCTTTACCTGTTAATCCTAAATCCTGATAAGTGTAATCTGAGTATTCATACCCCCCGAAAGCGGAGAAGTTATGCTTACCAAAAGATTCTTGATATTTCAACATTTGGTTAAAGAATCTCACTATTCTTTTTGAAGAGAAATTATAAATTGTTCCATTATTATTACGACCAGAATTTGATAAAGGATCACTATAAGACATTGAGGTGCCGTTGTAATATGACAAGCTATTGGTTGATTCAAAAGTAAAACGGTCAGAGATTCTATATGAGAAGTCTAAATTTGATTGAATATCAAAAGTCCTTCCTTCACCATAATTATATTGCAAATCATACAAATAGTTGCTTGCATCTCTCCCATACCAATTATATAGAGCAGAGGTCCCCTCAATTTGAGGATTCTTCAAAGAACCATCTTCTTTATAAGGACTATCCCAAGGCATATATAAAATCATATCATATAACGAGTGCTGTCTTGAATCAGTAGAAGTGTAAGAAGCATTAATTTTTGGTTTGAATGTGATTTTGTCTGTCAATTTATGATCTACATTTAATCTTGCCGTTAAACGGTTATAGTCATAGCCTTTAACAGACCCTTTTTCATCATAATAATTTAGACTGGTGTAAACGGAAGTTTTATCTGTACTCCCCATATAAGAGGCTGAGAAATCATTTAACCAACCAGCTTGTGTACCATTATCTAGCCAATTATAATCTGTCTTTAGTACATCCTCAGTAATAGCATCTGGTATGGTGGATTGATTATTGAACGATTGATACAAATCCCACATTTGTTGAGAGTTCATCATCTTTACATTCCCATTATTAAAACGGCTAGTTCCTGAAGATAAGTTTGCAGTGAAGGTACCATCACCTGCGTTTGCTGCAGATTTTGTTGTAACGATGACCACTCCATTAGTACCTCTGGAGCCGTACTGAGTTGTCGCGGCTGCATCTTTCAACACCGATATTGTTTGGATATCATTTGGGTTGATGTTAGGGGTACCATGAGTGACAACACCATCTACTACCCATAGAGGGGAGGTCCCCGAGGAGATCGAATTACGACCACGAATACGAATATTGGCTGCAGCACCTGGTTGTCCAGATCCTGAAGTAACATCTACCCCCGCAACTTTACCTTGAAGTAAATTTGAAATATTAGGTGATTTGGTATCTTTCAATTGTTTTTGACTAATTGTAGCAATAGAGGCCGTTACGTTTTCTTTCTTCTGTGAAGAATAACCTGTAACAATTACCTCGTCAATTAATTCTTCTGTGGAAGTCAATTTAACAGTAATGGTAGTACCAGAAATTACAACCTCTTTACTTTCAAAGCCTATGGCTTTAAACACTAATGTTTGACCACTTGATGCTGTAATAGAAAATCCGCCATTGGAATCTGTTGTAGTCGCAACAGAGGGATTATCTTTAAGGGTAACTGTTACCGACTCAAGAGGTCCTTCAGAAGAGGTTACTGTCCCTTTTACTTCTTGTTGAATTGGATAAAATCCGATAAGTTCTTTAGAAAGTACTTTTGCCGAGCCATGGCCGTGAAGGAGTCCTAATCCTAGAAATACACTAAAGGAATAGTGTAATCTTTTGAGGAAAAGATAAGTGGTAAATCTTTTTATCATAACTAACGCTTTAAAATTCAAATCAGAGATTACTATTAATCATAAATTAGTTTGGGTGAAAACTAGCATAATAAAAGAATAATTAACAAACACTTAATAAACGAAAACGATTGCGCAAAATACACAACCGTTTGCATAAACAACTATTTGTAACGTTAATGTAAACTCAACATTAACACAGTATTATATCTTAATCTTAGTTTTTAGATAAGGATAAACGAAAACAGCAGCTAGGACTATAACGGCCCCAAAATAGAAACCTGTACTCATGGCTTCTTGCTGTCCAAAAACGAGCAACGCCAATATAATGCCGTACACAGGCTCCATATTCGTTGTCAGGGCTACAGTGAATGCGGAGAGTTCACGCATGACCGCGACTCCCAACACATAAGCGATAGCTGTACAAACTATACCAAGTAGTAGTAGGTAGTATAAATCAGATTGACTGAGAATCATCTGTTCATCAAAATCCCCTGTAAAAAGCATAACCAGAGAAACACCAATCCAAGCACCAATCATTTCATACAGTGTAATAGTACTCGCACTACCCTTCTTCACCATTCTTGCATTAAGAATGGAAAATATACTGGCACAAAATGCGCAGGAGAGTCCGAATATTATACCCCAGAAGTACTGAAACTCAAATTTGAAGATAAGGTAGATCCCAAAAATAATAAAAAGACCAACGATGACATCGGCTATTGATATCCTCTTTCGATTAATAAGTGGTTCTAAAATAGCGGTAAATAAAGTTACCGACGAGAGTGTAACGAGCGTAACAGATACTGTAGAAACTTTGATGGCATGAAAGAACATGACCCAATGCATGCCGACGATTACACCAACACCTAAATATTGAAGCAAATATTGCTTCGGGATCTGCAGCGGTTTCTTTCTAACCAGATAATAAAGTAAAAGAGAAGTTGCAGCAATAACAACTCTGTACCAAACCAGATGAAGTGCCGATACCGTAATCAGTTCTCCCAACACTCCGGTAAAGCCCCAGATTAATACAGTAAGATGTAATATTAAAATATTACGGTTAATTTTCAAATTCGGCATGGTGGTTCCGCTTATTTCGGGGCTTTCTTCAATAGATAAAAACTCAAAATCAAGAAAATAACATTTGGGATTAACACTGAAATCAACGGATCCAGACCTCCCTTAATAGAGAACATGCTAGAGAATCGTTCAAGTACGATATATATACAACTCAATCCAATCCCCAGACCAAGACTTAATCCTATTCCCCCTCTGACTTTTTTTGAAGATAATGACACACCAATCAACGTTAGAATAAAAGCAGAGAAAGGATTAATCAACCGTTTATATTTTTCCAGGAGAAGCTCATTCATCATACCTGTTCCCCGCACTTCCTCTTTACTGATACGCACATTTAATTCATCTTGATTCATTGTCGTAAAGACATTTTCATAGGTTTCAAAGTCCTGAGGACGCATATCTAATGTCGTATCTCTTTTTTCCCCGTTGAGCATCTTTTCCTTTAAACCGTTAATTTCACGGTTAGTAAAACTGTGCAAACTCCATTTATTAGCAACGGAATCCCAGGTTATACGTTCAGCCATTAACTTTTCGATCATCTTATCGCCATCGAATTTCTCTAAGCTGAAATTATATCCAACTTTAGATTTCGTATCGAAAGAACCCATATACACGTAGGTGTTAGAATCAACCTGCATATGTATGGATGATGATGTCGTGCTAACCTTATTCGGTTTCACATAGACATTCTCGAAATTTACTTTGACTTTATTGGTATAAGGAATGATATACACATTTGAAATCAGTGTCATCCCAAAGATGAGTGCGGCACAAATCATATAAGGACGTAACATTCTGTTGAAACTCATACCACCGCTTAAAATGGGGACTATTTCAGTTTGGTCCGCCATTTTTGAAGTAAAGAAGATCACCGCAATAAAATTAAAGAGCGGTGTAAGCATGTTAATGAAGAAAGGTAAACTGCCTAATGCATAATATTCGAGGAATACTTTTGACATTGGCGCACGATATTTGTTAAAATCATCGATTTTTTCAGACACATCAAAAATCACGATAACCACACAGAATATGGCTACTGTGAAAACAAAAGTAGACAAGTACTTTTTCATGATGTATTTATCGATAATATTCATGTCTCTTTACCTAAAGAATTACAGACGTTGTCCTAAAATTTGTACCATTTTATTTTTCCAATCATAAAACGTGCCTTCAATGATTTTTTCTCTTGCTTGATTGACTAACCAAAGATAAAAATGTAAATTATGTAAAGAAGCGATTTGGGCCCCTAAAATTTCTTGCGATCTGATTAAATGTCTCAAATATGCTTTTGTATGTATTTGATCGACTAATAAATCGGATTCAGCTTCAATGGGACTAAAATCATCTTTCCATTTTTCATTCTTGATATTAATAATACCATTACGAGTAAAAAGCATACCATTTCTGGCGTTTCTCGTTGGCATCACGCAGTCGAACATATCAATACCCAGAGCGATATTTTCTAAAATATTCACCGGTGTCCCGACCCCCATTAAATAGCGGGGTTTTTCTTGAGGGAGAATATTCGTTACGACTTCCGTCATTGCATACATTTCTTCAGCAGGTTCACCAACGGAAAGACCTCCAATTGCATTTCCTTCGCGATTAAAGGAAGCAATGGCTTCTGCTGATTTCTCCCGTAGATCTTTGTATACCGAACCCTGAACAATCGGGAATAAAGTTTGATCATAGCCATATAAAGGTTCTGTCGAATCGAATCGATCACAACAACGCTTTAACCAGCGATGCGTCATCTCCATAGATCTTTTTGCGTATCGGTAATCGCAAGGATAAGGAGTACATTCATCGAATGCCATAATGATATCAGCACCAATAATTCTTTGGGTATCCATGACATTTTCAGGAGTAAAGAGGTGCTTTGAGCCATCAATATGAGATCTAAAGGTTACTCCTTCCTCTTTAATTTTACGCACTTCTGTTAAAGAATAAACCTGATAACCTCCCGAATCGGTAAGAATTGGCCTATCCCAATTAATAAATTTATGCAATCCACCTGCTTTATTTAAGACATCTAGTCCTGGTCTCAAATACAAATGATAAGTATTGCCTAAGATAATTTGAGCTTGAATATCATTAACTAGCTCATGCTGATGAACCGCTTTAACAGTTCCTGCGGTACCAACAGGCATGAAAATAGGTGTTTGGATGGTTCCATGGGCGGTTTCAATCTTGCCGGCCCTTGCTTTCGAAAATTTATCTTGTGCTTGAAGCGTAAAATTCATAGTGTTCCTTAATCGACCGCAAAAATACTATAAAATTCTCAGCGAAAAACATATGAGCACTTTAATTCGCATTTCTTAACAATTCACCTACTATTTGCGGTAGAACCTGTATCTTTGAGGTTGAATTTATGGGCACATCTTTCTACATTGATTTTAACTTATTGCTAGTTCCTTATGGGGCTTTAGTGCTATTGTTATTTATTCAGTTATATTTCCTTCTGAATGTATACGGTAAACTTTCTTTCTATAGAGTTAAGCCATTCACGGAATCGTCTGATGATCGGCCGGTCTCCATTATTATCTGTGCCCATAATGAACAGGAAAACCTAAAGAATTATTTAGGAAGCATTTTGGAACAGGAATACAAAAAATTTGAAGTTATTGTTGTAAATGATTGTTCTGACGACGATACTAAGTGGGTTCTCAACGATTTCAGCCACAAGTATTCACACTTAAAAATTGTTGAAATAAAAGAGCATATTCAATTAAAACACAGTAAGAAGTTTGCTCTTACCATAGGTATCAAGGGCGCACAATACCCTTATCTTTTAATGTGTGACGCAGATTGCCAGCCGGTTAGCAATAAATGGCTACAGGAGATGGCTTCGGCTTTTGAAGAGAATAAAGAAATTGTGCTTGGTTATTCCCCATATTTTAAATATCCCGGCTTTTTAAATCGCTTAATTCGTTTTGAAACCACGCATACGGCAATGAGTTATTTATCTTATGCGCTAAAAGGAGATGCTTACATGGGGGTTGGTAGAAATTTAGCTTATAAAAAGGATCTTTTTTTTAAGGCTAGAGGATTTACAGAGCATATGCATATCAAATCAGGAGATGATGATTTATTTGTGAATGGGAATGCAACAAAACATAATACACAGATCAATATACATCCGGATGCTTTTGTCTATTCAGAGCCTAAAAGAACCTGGAAAAGTTATTATAAACAGAAGGCAAGACATTCAGGCGCATCGATCCTTTATAAAGGAAGACATAAAATAATGTTAGGCACCCAACTAATAACGGCGCTTTTATTTTACCTCACGCTGATTGCAAGTATTGTCCTATTACCATCATACTGGTATTTTGCATTAGGAATCTATTTCTTACGGTTAATTTTCCAAATTTTGGTTTTTGGTCCCATTTACAAAAAATTAGCGGTAAGCGATCTTCTGATTTGGCTACCAATATTAGATCTATATTATTATTTTTACATCTGCCTAAACGGACTTTTCAATCGTTCGAAAAAGCAGGTATCCTGGAAATAAACACTCTTAAAATTAATTACCGTGAATCCAACAGTTGATATTATTTATAATTACTTTCCTAAGTTAAGTGAAGTTCAGAAAGAGCAGTTTGCGAAATTAGAGGAGGTTTATCCATTTTGGAATGATCAAATCAATGTTATTTCGAGAAAAGATATAGAAAGTCTTTATCTAAAACACGTATTACATTCTCTGGCTATTGGGAAATTTGTGGGGGAATTAACAGCGGGAACAAGAATTTTAGATGTGGGTACCGGTGGTGGTTTTCCGGGTATACCGTTAGCGATATTATTTCCGGAGGTAAAATTTCATTTGGTAGACTCAATTGGAAAAAAAATTAAGGTTGTGCGGGAAGTAACAGATGCTTTAGGTTTAAAAAATGTGGAAGCAGATCATATCCGTGCTGAGCAATTAGATTATAAATATGATTTCGTTGTATCTCGTGCAGTCACCCGATTAGGAGATTTTATTCCTTGGGTTAGAAATAAGATAGAAAAACAAGATAAGAATGGGATCCCAAATGGGATATTATATTTAAAGGGGGGAGATTTAAAAGAAGAAATCCGGGAAGCACGAGTAAAGGCAGAACTACATGCTATTTCTGATTATTTTAAAGACGATTTC
This sequence comes from Sphingobacterium mizutaii, assembly GCA_040394615.1. Classification (GTDB taxonomy): domain Bacteria; phylum Bacteroidota; class Bacteroidia; order Sphingobacteriales; family Sphingobacteriaceae; genus Sphingobacterium; species Sphingobacterium mizutaii_A. Next base: position 39,779 of record JBEBRZ010000002.1, on the reverse strand, counting down.
TTTGACACTAAATATGTTATGTACATCCCGATGTAGATTAGGGAATTATATCGTATAAAAAACAGCCAATAATTATTGGCTGTTTTTTATTATTTCGGCCCCTATTAAGTTAATCTCTTCTTCCATTCCAAACAATGGCAAGCCACTCTCAGGATCTAATTTCAGCCAGGTAGTTTCGGTATCTTTTATAATCTGCACATACTCTTTTCCATCCTTAAAAATGGTGTAAGTATCTTTTTCTTCGGGGAAAACGGAATAGGTAATCTCTCCTACTTCAATATCAAAAGGTTCTTGTATCTCCATTGAATTCATTTTTTTACAAAGGTAAGGATTTATCCCATACAGATATTGCATAAGGCATGATGAATCCTTATCTTTAATGCTAAGCTAACCAAGATGAATGCAATAGAGAAAATTGCCTTAACCAAAATAAAAGGAATAGGTCCGAAAACCAGTCGATTGTTATTGGCCTACTGCGGTAGTTTAGAAGAAATTTTTAAAAGCACAAAGAACCAGCTTGCTCAAATTCCCGGAATACATAAAAACTCGATAGATAATCTGTTATCTAAATCCTATATGAATGAAGTGGAAACAGAAATAAGATTCATAGAGGAGCAACAAATTGATATATTATGGTTTGAAGACGATAAATATCCACATCGGCTCAGGCATTGTGAGGATGCGCCATTAGCACTTTATAAAAAGGGGAATTGTGATTTAAATAATTCTAAAATAGTAAGTGTTGTCGGCACCAGAAATGCGACATCTTATGGACGAAAGCTAACCGAAGATTTAATCCAGCAATTAAAGGATCTGAATGTTTTAGTCGTAAGTGGATTAGCCTATGGGATTGATATTATTGCGCATAAAGAATCGCTCAAACAAGGATTGGCAACTACAGCTGTTTTGGGACATGGCTTAGATCGGATTTATCCGTTTGATCATCGGGAAATAGCCAGCGAGATTGTGAATCAGGGTTGTTTACTAACAGAATATTCATCCGGTACGCTTCCTGATAAGACCAATTTTCCGATGCGCAATCGCATAGTGGCGGGACTTTCAGACGTTACCATTGTAGTTGAAGCAGCAAATAAAGGTGGAGCATTAATCACAGCAGAAATCGCGAATAGTTACAACCGGGATGTATGTGCATTTCCGGGATCAGTGGATTTATTTTATTCTGCGGGCTGCAATCAACTTATCCGAACAAACAAAACCCATTTAATTCGCCATGCAGCAGACCTTAAAATGCTGATGCAATGGGAAGAGGATCAATTAAAACCAACTAATAATGGAGTTCAACTTCCGTTAATCCCGGAGTTGACAAAAGACGAGGAGAAAGTTTTTCATTATATAAAAGATTCATCTGAAGCATCAATTGATGAAATCGCGAACTTTTGTGATTGGCCCCAGAGCAAATTGGCCATCATTCTTTTGGAAATGGAAATGAATGGGCTCATACAATCACTCCCCGGAAAAATATATAAACTACCTTAAACCTAAACAATTATATGCAAGAACATTCTAGTAAAAAAGGAATCTGGAAGGTCATTGGCGCTTCCTCATTAGGAACGCTCATTGAATGGTATGACTTTTTCATCTTCGGGAGCTTATCCATTGTTATTTCCACTAAATTTTTTCCCTCAGACAATCCCACCGCAGCATTTCTTTCTACATTAGCCACTTTTGCGGCAGGATTTGTCGTAAGACCATTCGGGGCACTATTTTTCGGGAGACTGGGAGACTTGATAGGTCGTAAATACACTTTTATGGTCACTCTGATGTTAATGGGTGGAGCCACATTTTTAATAGGTTGTATTCCCAGTTATGAAAAAATTGGTTTTTTCGCCCCTTTATTGGTTTTGATATTAAGATTACTTCAAGGCTTGGCCTTGGGTGGGGAATACGGTGGAGCTGCCACCTATGTTGCAGAACACGCCCCTCAGGGTGAAAGAGGATATTGGACCTCTTGGATACAAACAACCGCAACCTTTGGTTTATTTATATCATTAGTTGTTATTTTACTTACAAAACTTGTTTTAACAGAATCTCAATTTGATGATTGGGGCTGGCGTGTACCATTTCTGTTGTCGATTTTGATGGTTTATGTGTCTTATCTGATCCGGAAAAACATGGATGAATCGCCGGAATTCAAGAAGGCAAAAGCAGAAGGAAAAACTTCGACCAATCCACTGAAAGAAAGTTTTGGAAACAAATACAATTTAAAGTTTGTGTTGTTAGCATTATTTGGGGCTGCTATGGGGCAAGGAGTTGTTTGGTACACCGGTCAGTTTTATTCGATGAGTTTTATGAAAACGGTCATGTTTTTAGACTCGGATCAAGCGGATACTATACTAGGAATCGCATTATTATTCGGGACCCCATTTTTTGTGGTTTTCGGTAAGCTTTCGGATAAGGTAGGGCGCAAATGGGTTATGCTGACGGGCATGTTATTAGCGGTATTGACTTATAGGCCTATTTATCAAGCCATGTATCAGATCTCCGACTTAAGTAAAAAAGAAGAACTTGTTGAAAAAAGAACTGAGGTTTTAACGCCTGCAGAAGGAGAAGAACTGCGGGAAGTTAATACAATTACCAGATTTTATTCTGATGGCACCAAAATCAAAGAAGAACAGATAAAACAGTTTGCTGAAGGCGACACAAATCATAGCTCCGAATATAAAACAAACAATAAAAGTTCTGTACACCTATCCGGTGGGAATTATGTGAAATTGATTTTCTTAATTTTTATACAGATTATCTATATCACATTGGTTTATGGTCCTATTGCCGCTTTTTTGGTAGAAATATTTCCGGTAAAAATTCGATATACTTCGATGTCTCTTCCTTATCATATAGGAAATGGAATCTTTGGGGGGCTATTACCTGCAGTATCCACCTATTTAGCCACAAATGCTAAGGGAGCCGGCGACCCAACTTTCTATTTAGAGGGTTTGTGGTACCCGATTATTATTTCGGCGGTATGCTTTGTTATTGGGGCATTATATATTAATAAGAACATGGTTGCAAAAGACTTGAACTAAGATGGAAAACATTAAGAAAATATTAGGGATACTTTGGATTATTCTGGCACTATTAGCAGCATATTTTTGTATTGCTCAATTTGGTTTACCCAAGATACTCTCAGGCAAACAAGAAGATATCGTTTTTGGAGTTATTATTTTGTTTATTCTGACACCAATCATTTCCATTGGCTTAGGAGTTTTCGGATATTTTGCCTTTCGGGGAGAATATCGGAATGATAAAATGTAATTTTCAGGCTGAACCTCAGCCTTATACAGGTATAAAGCTATTTTCTTTTTAGAAAGTTTAAAAAATTGCTATTTTTGCGGTGGGTAAGTCCTCTACGACCAGCTCCTAATGACTCCCCCAGGTTGGGAACAAAGCAAGGGTATTTGGTTGAGCGGTGCGATAGAGGTAGCTTACCCATTTTTTATTGACCTATCTTTCCCCCTACTTTCCATCATTTCGAATTCTAAATACACATATTAGATATTTTTCGTTTATTTGTAGAACCGAATTAACACGAGTCTATGAGTTGGTTTAAAAGAAATAAAGCAGGTATACATACTGCAACTGAAAACAAAAAAGAGGCCCCTGACGGCATGTGGAATAAATGTCCAAACTGTAAGAAGCCGCTTTTAAATGTAGAACAAGTTGAAAATAAATACGTTTGTCACTATTGTGACTACCATATTCGCATAGGCTCTACGGCTTATTTTTCTATTTTATTTGACAATAATGAGTTCACAGAGCTATTCCCTAATCTTACAGCCGGGGATCCGTTGAATTTCGTAGATACAAAACCGTACAAAGAAAGATTAGTAGATAGCCAAGCTAAAACCGGATTGAAAGATGCTTTGCGTTCTGCTGTCGGAAAGATTGATGGACAAGAAGTAGTAATTGCATGTATGGACTTTTCTTTTATCGGCGGATCTATGGGATCAGTAGTGGGAGAAAAAATTGCACGCTCAATTGATTATTGTATAGAACATAAATTACCATTTATGTTAATTTCAAAATCGGGTGGAGCACGTATGATGGAAGCTGCATTTTCATTAATGCAAATGGCAAAAACTTCGGCTAAACTAGCTTTATTATCAGAAGCTAAATTGCCTTATATCTGTTTATTAACAGACCCTACAACTGGTGGTGTTACAGCTTCTTTCGCGATGTTAGGAGATATTAATATCGCTGAACCAGGAGCATTAATTGGTTTTGCAGGCCCTCGTGTTATTAAAGAAACCATTAAAAAAGACCTTCCTAAAGGATTCCAAACCTCAGAGTTCGTTTTAGAACATGGTTTCCTGGACTTTATCGTTGATAGAAGACAGTTAAAAGAAAAAGTATCTACCTTCTTAAAGGTGATTAAATAAAATATTCAAAAGATTGGTTTTGATGAGAGCTAAGTAATTACTTAGCTCTTTTTTATTGAAAATAGCTGTTTTCAAATCCGTTTGTCCCTTTTCATCATTCGTCGAGATATTGATTTCATCTGGCTTTTTTATTACTTTTGGATTCAATAAACCTAAACTCACACACATGAATTTACTAAAGATGATCTTCATCTCCCTGTTAGCATTTTTCGGCTTACAGTCTGCGGCCTTTGCGCAATTGCGATTACCTAATTTCTTTTCTGACCATATGGTTCTCCAAAGGGGAGAAAACATAAATTTTTGGGGATGGGGTTATGCGGGTAGTACCGTAAAAGTTACAGGCAACTGGTTTCAAGATACCGTTACGGAAAAAGTTGATTATAATGGTCAATGGCGAATTAAATTACCTGAAGGTAAAGCTGGAGGACCTTATACACTTAATATCTCCTCAAATCAAGAGCAAATAGCTTTAAACGACATTTTGCTTGGTGATGTCTTTCTGTGTTCCGGACAATCAAATATGGAATGGGGCGGAAACCAAAATCTAAAGGAGATCATAGATGAATTACCAAGTGCAAATAATCCTAATATTCGATTATTGCAGGTAAGCCGTGTTGCGGCACATTATCCACAAGATGAAATTGCAAATAACTGGACAACATTAAGTGCAGAAACCTTAAAGCCTTTCTCATCCATTGGATATTTTATCGCAAAGGAGATTAACCGGGAGGAGAATGTTCCGATTGGTGTGATTAACTCGAGCTGGGGAGGAACTGCAGCGGAAGTCTGGACAGCTGATTATTTGATTGAAAATGATCCTTTTTTATTGAAACGGGCGCTCGTTCAACCGGTATCAGAATATAGACCTCATGAATCCGGTGTATTATGGAATAGCATGATTCATCCTTTGGTGGGGTATAATCTAACCGCAGCATTTTGGTATCAAGGAGAAAGCAACGTTGGTACTTATGATGGTTATGATAAATTAATGAAGACGTTAATTAACTCCTGGCGATCAGCATGGAATCAGGATTTTCCCTTTTATTTTGTACAGATTGCTCCGTTCCAATACAACAACCCGGATCAAAAAGCCGCATATCTGAGAGAACAACAGGCAAAAACAGCAATCGAGCTTCCACACAGCGGGATGGCTGTCATTACAGACTTGGTAGATAATATTCAGGATATTCACCCTAGTCAAAAGATAGCAGTGGCAAAAAGGCTTTCAGATATGGCATTAGCAGAGATTTATAATAAACCTATTGAAGATTATAAATCACCTATCTACAAATCGCATGAGATTAAAGGCAATAGTATCGAAATAAGCTTTCACAACCTGAATGGCAAGTTAACTGCTAAAGGAGAGATTACAGATTTAGTCATTGCAGGGGCCGATAAAGATTTTAAACCGGCAAAAGGGAAAATTAAAGGCAATATTCTAGTTGTTGAATCGTCGGAGGTTAAAAATCCGGTAGCCGTGCGTTTTGGGTTCACCGAGATAGCCATGCCAAATTTATTCAATAGTAAAGGGCTTCCGGTATCACCCTTCCGGACTGATAACTGGTAAACAAGAAAAGGGATGGTATTATTTTTAATGAACCATCCCTTTTCTTGTTACATATTTAATAAAACTAAATACCTTCCTTGATTTTAAATATTCGAAGTTCTCCTCATTAGCATAAGCTTCCCTTTCAAAAGAAATATTAAGATATGCACGGGTAAAATTTCTGTATTTAATGAATCGAATACCAAATTCGAATAAATACCAAACATAAAAAGGGATGATTAGCAGTTCAAGGGCTTGTAGGATATGAATTCGTTCATGATTCAATAACACTCTATTCACTTTATCGGAATTGTATTTCAGAAAAATAAAGGGGAATATTGTAATCGCTTGAGCCTTTCCGAAAGAAAAGAATCGAGTCCAGAACCTGCTTACTATAATTTTACCTTTCATCTAAAGATTAAAATTACAAAATAGGGTTTAACTTTATATCAATCATGCTTTTTTGATTTTCAAAGTTAGATTGTATATTTGTTAATACACTAAATTAAAAAGTTCATGCCGTACAAAGAACGAGAAATCAATAAGCTGTATTATACCATGGGAGAGGTCACTGAGATGTTCGGAGTGAATGCATCTCAAATCCGATTCTATGAGCGTGAATTCGATATTCTTCAACCCAAGAAGAACAAAAAAGGAAATAGATTATTTACGCAGAATGATATCGCGAATCTGAAAATCATTTTCAATTTAGTAAAAGATAAAGGTTATACTTTGCAAGGTGCGCGGGAATTTTTGAGAAGCAACAAGAATGAGGCTAGAGAGAATCAGCGTATCATTGAGTCTCTTGAAGGCTTAAAAAGCTTCTTAATCGAGGTTAGAGACAGTTTATAATTACCTATTACCTAATTCAATTACTTCCAGATTTTCAATTTTATCTTCATTAATATCAAAGCGCATTAAGGTTCTGACCTTGTGCCAGCCCTGTTTACCGGCAGCTCCCGGATTCAAATGGAGACATTGAATCTTAGGGTCAAATTGAACTTTGAGGATATGAGAATGACCTGTAATAAATAGTTTTGGAGGATTATTATATATTTCGGGTTTCACTAAAGAGCTATACTTCCCAGGATATCCTCCGATATGAGTCATCCAGACATCAATCTTTTCGCAATCAAATCTTAAATTTTCCGGATACCTCATTCGTATTTCCTTGTCATCGATATTTCCATACACCCCTTTTAGAGGTTTAAAAGCTTCCAGCGTATCAATAACAGCTATTGATCCGAAATCGCCGGCATGCCATATTTCGTCGCATTTCTCAAAATGCTTGAAAACTGACTCATCCAAGTAACCGTGTGTATCTGATAATAATCCTATTTTCATTTTAAAAAGCTAAAAAATAAGGTTTTAAAATTTGTCTATAAGCGTCAGAATATTGTGATCGTTCTTTATAGATCACAAACCGATCTTGTTTAAAGGGTTTCCTTTCTTTTTTAAAACTCAAAATACAACGAAAGGGATCTGAATCTTCAAAAGATAGGATATCTAATTGTCCTGAAAGATAAAGATTATTTAGTTCCGCTTCCGCCATCAGAAAGGCTTTCAATTCTATTGGAATGATAATCTGCAACATACCATTTAGGGTAAGATGATTTGCGACGAAGGCAAGCATTCCTTTAAAGAATTCTTCATCTGTATGCTTTGCAACTTTCTTCCTTGGATCTGGATTATGTAATGAATTGATATAAAAAGGAGGATTTGAAACAATTAGATCAAAGCTAGCATCTGTTCTCCAATTAAAAACATCAGAATGAACGATTTGTAATCGTTCAGAAAAGGGGGATTCCTGAAAGTTTTTTCGTGCGCTATTTGAAGCTAGCTGATCAATTTCCACCGCCCAAATTTTGGCTTTGGGATGCCTTTGTGCTAACATCATCGCTATTACACCTGTTCCTGTTCCGATGTCCAAAATAGCACAGTCGTCATCGTGTTCTGCATAGGCTCCCAACAAAACAGCATCTGTATTGATACGCATTGCACAGTGCTCTTGATTCACTGAAAATTCCTTGAATTTAAAGATGTTTTCCATATATCAAAGGTAAGTGTAAATTCATTTTATAAGGGTGAAATTTACCAAAAGGATAAAATTCTTTGCTCTCAAATTAATCTTAATTCATTTTTAGTAGTCTATTCCATTAAAGACACAAAATAATATGAAAAATAAATTCTTAAAAATCATTACCTTATTTATAGTCGTTGTACTATTTTCAGGTTGTTCAAAAGAGTATTTTGGTTCATCATTATTTTACGCGGATGATTTCGCTGTAGATGTTGTTGATGCTTATCCTATATCAGCTGACGCTATTAAAGTTGATTTTGTTATCTCCAACATATCCTCGTTTGATTATTTTCAAGGTCAGGACGGAGACTTCTATTTGGAATTTGCTATCCGCGGTAGTCGAGGAGATGAATTTTACAATGAAACACCTGTTAGAACCTTATATTCAGGAGATTACTTCCGAGGCAGTATGATCATTTCCATTGATCCATATCAGAAGTATAGTTTTAATTCCCTGACATACGATATTTATGATGCTGGTGGTTATTAACCACCAGTATTTATTTCTAATTTTTCAACAAACGCTGAATTTCATCCAATTTCATCAAAGCTTCTACAGGTGTTAAGGTATTAACATCAAGATTATTCAGCATATCACGAATTTTTTCCAGCACAGGATCATCAATAGCAAACATCTGTAATTGATAAGCTTGCTTTTGCATTTTACGCATGCTGTCCTTTATTTTTTCACCACCCGTTCTTTCTTGCTCTAAACGTTTTAAAATCTCTCCTGCCCTGTTTATTAATTTGGGAGGCATACCTGCTAATTTTGCAACATGGATACCAAAACTATGTTCCGAACCACCAGGCACAAGTTTGCGCAGGAAAATCACCTTATTATTAACCTCCTTCACGCTTACGTTAAAGTTCTTAATTCTAGACATGGAGGTACATAGTTCATTAAGTTCATGGTAATGGGTAGCGAAAAGCGTTTTTGCTCTACATGAGGGATGATTATGTAAGTATTCCGCAATTGCCCAGGCAATGGAAATACCGTCATAGGTACTTGTACCCCGTCCTATTTCATCTAATAAAATAAGGCTTCTATCAGAGAGGTTATTCATAATACTCGCAGTCTCATTCATTTCAACCATAAATGTAGACTCCCCTGAACTTAGATTATCAGAAGCTCCAACACGTGTAAATATCTTATCAACTATCCCGATAGTAGCTTCTTTTGCAGGCACAAATGATCCTATTTGAGCCATTAATACAATTAGCCCTGTCTGTCTAAGTAATGCAGACTTACCGGCCATATTAGGCCCTGTAATAATAATAATTTGCTGCCCTTCAGGATCTAGAAAAGTATCATTGGTAATATAGTCATTACCTATAGGCAGGTTTTTCTCAATAACAGGATGCCTACCTCCTTTTATATCAACTAACTTACTGTCATTGACCTGGGGTTTAGTATAAAAATTCTTTTCAGCAATAACCGCAAAATTAAGTAATACATCCAATTTCGCGATTAATTGAGCATTGAGCTGAATAGGTTTTATATATTCTGCAATTGCTAAAAGCAATTCTGCATAGATTCTATTTTCAATGGCCTGAATTTTTTCTTCAGCACCTAATATCTGCTCTTCATATTCTTTTAGTTCCTCTGTAATGTATCGTTCAGCATTTACAAGCGTTTGTTTACGAATCCACTCCGTAGGAACTTTATCTTTATGCGTATTCGTTACTTCTAAATAATAACCGAATACATTGTTAAAAGCAATTTTTAAAGAAGGTATGCCTGTAGCTTCAGATTCTCTACGTTGAATTTCCAGCAGATAATCTTTACCACCAAATGCGACCTTTCTTAATCTATCTAAATCCGGATCGACACCATCAGCAATGACATTGCCTTTATTAAGCGCTACAGGAGGTTCAGCTTGAACAGTGGCTTCTATCTTATCTCTAATAATCAAACAAGGATTTAATTGCTCGGCTAGAATTTTAAGCGAGTCCGTCTTCTGGGACTGACAAAGCTCTTTGAGTTTTTCAACAGCATACAAAGCCCTTTTTAACTGTATAATTTCACGTGGGTTTGCTTTTTGAAGTCCTATCTTGGATATTAAGCGCTCTAAATCACCTACTTGCTTAATTTCTTGAATCAGTTGATCCCGAAGATCACGGTTCTGATGAAAATAATCGACCACTTGCAGACGTTCATTGATTGTTTTTTCATCTTTTAAAGGCATAACAATCCAGCGCTTCAGTAATCTTGCTCCCATTGGGGACGAAGTCTCATCTAGCACATCTGATAAAGTAGTTGCATTTTCATTAGTAGAACTGATGAGTTCCAGATTTCGAATTGTAAAACGATCCAGCCACATGTAATGATCTTCTTCAATCCTGGATATATTAGATATATGCTGAAGATTTCTGTGCTCTGTTTCATTCAGGTAATGCAGTGCTACACCAGCAGCGATAATTCCGATAGGCATTCGGTCAATACCGAATCCTTTCATGGAGTTAACTTCAAAATGCTTTAATAGATTTTCTGTTGCATAATCTCCTGTATAAGGCCATTCATCAAGCGTATAGGTATAATAATTACCTCCGAATTGTTCTACGAATTCTTTATACTGCTTTTTAGGAAGAATTATTTCCGTTGGTTTGAAGCCCTGAAGTAATTTATCTATATATCCGACAGAACCTTGGGCCACTAAAAATTCACCTGTTGATATATCGAGAAAGGATACTCCAACAGCTTGTTTATCAAGAAATATAGATGCTAAATAATTATTAGATTTTTGTTGAACAATGTTTTCATTGTAAGAGACACCGGGCGTTACTAATTCAGTAACTCCTCTTTTCACGATTGTTTTTGTTTGTTTCGGATCTTCGAGTTGGTCGCAAATTGCTACTCTTTGTCCTGCACGCACTAATTTTGGCAAATAGGTCTCTAGCGAATGATGCGGGAATCCTGCTAACGCGGTTTCCGATTCAGAACCATTTCCTCTCTTTGTTAAAACAATTCCTAGAATCTTGGAGGCCTTCATTGCATCCTCGCCAAAGGTTTCGTAAAAATCCCCAACCCGAAACAACAATAAAGCGCCAGGATACTTGGCTTTAATTGTATTATATTGCTGCATTAAAGGGGTTTGTTTCGTTGCTTTTGCCAAGGTTTTTATGTTTTTGAATAAGATGTAAAAATAGCAGAATTGTGGCGATTTGCAAAAAATCCCGTATGCAAAAAGCAAACAGCAAAAGATATAAAAATTAAAAAATACATCTTATGTTTGCATAAAATTTCGGAGTAATGGCAATTAAACGTTCTGTGAGGAGGAACAAAAAAAAGCAAACTAAGAATTCCTTCACTAGCTTATTGAAGAAGAAGGTATTACCTTGGTTGGTACGGGGTATTATTGCTTTTTTTGTATTGACCATTCTTTGGGTAGTTGCACTGCGGTTCACAAATCCACCCATAACATATTTAATGTTAAAAAGAGGATTTGAGCGTAAAGGGGAAGGGAAAGATTGGAAATTGGAGCGGAAATGGCTAGATTATGAATCTATATCTGACAATTTAAAGAGAGCAGCACTCGCTGGAGAGGACGCTCATTTTATGACGCATAATGGATTTGACACAAAAGCTATCCGGGAGGCATTTGAGAAAAACAAAGAAGGGAAGCCATTGCGCGGGGGAAGCACCATCAGCCAGCAAACTGCAAAAAATGTGTTTTTATGGCCTGAAAGAAGTTGGATTCGAAAAGGATTAGAAACTTATTTCACCGTATTAATCGAAGTTTTTTGGAGTAAGAAAAGAATTTTAGAGGTTTATTTGAATGTTATTGAAATGGGACAAGGAGTTTATGGTGCAGAAGCTGCAGCTCAATATTATTTCCATAAATCGGCAAAGAGTTTAACGAAGAAAGAAGCTGCTTTAATTATTGCAATTTTACCTAGTCCACAAAAATGGGATGCCAGAAGGCCTTCCAACTATATCAACCGAAGAGCAAATAGTATTGTTCGTTATATTAATTATTATAAAATCCCTGAATAGATTATATCAATCTTATTTATAAATTTCTACTTTGATTTTTCCGTCTGCTGTGACTGTGCCTCTATACATTCCTTCTGTATTAAATGGCATAGCCACTTCTCCATTCTTATCAATTGCGATTAAACCACCATCACCACCTAGCTTTCCAATCTCAGCAATTACTTCTTGTGTAGCATCGTAAATATTCATTTTAGCATATTTCATCTTTGCAGAGACATTAAATGCAGCTACAGTTCGGATATAGAATTCTCCCCAACCGGTACAGGAAATAGCGACAGTTTCATTATTGGCATAAGTTCCGACGCCTATAATTGGAGAATCTCCTACTCTACCAAATTTTTTATTTGTCATTCCTCCTGTAGAGGTTCCGGCAGCAAGATTTCCTTGCTTATCAAGAGCAACACAGCCCACGGTTCCAAATTTCTCATCTTTATATGGCGGAATTGCTGTTTGTTGATCATCATGATCTAATTGAGCACGTTCTGCATCACGCTCTAATGCTCTTTGCAATCCATCCCAACGTTGTTTTGTCCAAAAATACTCCGGGTCAACAATTTGTAAGCCTTCGTTTCTTGCAAATTCTTCTGCGCCCTTACCAATCATCATAACATGCTCTGACTTGTTCATAACGGTTCTGGCAGCACTTATAGGATTTTTAATTGTTGTCACTCCAGCAACCGCGCCGGCTTTCAGGTTTGAGCCATCCATAATCGAGGCATCCAATTCATTCTTTCCCTGATTAGTGAAAACAGCACCTTTTCCTGCATTAAACAAAGGCGAATCTTCCATAATGTTGATAGCTGCTTCAATCGCATCCAAGCTGGATTTACCTTGATTAATTTGATCATAACCTGCCTGCAAGGATTTTGTTAATACTTCTATATACGCCTTTTCTAAGGAATCAGTCATGTTCTTTTTAAGGATTGTCCCAGCTCCACCATGTATAGCCAAAACATATTTAGGTTTTGAAGAGGATTGACCAAAAGAGTTTATCGCATTTATCATCATACATATTAAAGTTAATAGGAAGACTATGCCGTTTTTCATAATTAAAATTAGTTTATAACAAATTACGAAATAAATAGCTATAAATACAAAAGGGGTGGAAACGCCTTGATCCACCCCTAATGATTAAAAAACAATAGTAAAGTTATTTCTTAGTTACTGTTAGTTTAGCATTGTCTTTACCTTCTGCAAGGTCTATAACAAAAACATAAGTCGCTCCAGGTTCCAGCGTTTTTCCTGCTTGTAGCCCCAGATTTCCCGGATCTCTTCCATTTGTACCATCACCCACCAGAATAATATCACTATTAGTAGATATCCCGGTATTATTATACTCACCACCCCAATCTTTTTGATGGAAGAATTTAAAATTGATATTCGTAGAATTTATGGTTTGTCCGCCAACAACAGTTATCTGGTATTTTTTATCACCCATTGGCGCCATACATAATGCTTTTCCCGGATCCCAACCAACTTGATTATTGGCAACACTAGGTTGACCTATTCCTTCTCCAATAATCCAAATTGCTCCCGTTCCATCATCATTCAATTTTGCCAATTCATTTCCATCCATGGCTTCAAATTTTAAATACTTCTTAGCAAGGTCTGCTGTGATACGATATTTTCCGGAAATAACATTTAGGAAATATTTATCAGCATCCGTGCGGATGTAATCCTGATCAATCCACCAGCTACTCAAGTCCGGAATCCCTTCAATGATTAATTCCTCATCTTTGTTCAAGTCTATATCTACTGCATAAACATCTTCGGAAACCATTTCCATATCTATATCATTAACAGCATAGCGTATAAATGGTAAGCCTACATAGGTGAGCGTATTAAATGAAATTGTATACTCACCTTCAAAAGAATTAGAAAATGGTATAACCTGATTGACACCTTGTGTAATTGCTTTATTCTCCCAACCAAACTGTACGACGTTTCCAAACTCCCCAACCGAAGGAGCTTCGATATATCCGTTGGCTTTCATCGGGAATTCATCAGTTACTTGGTACTGATTCGTTCCTGTTTTTTCCATTCTATACGTTTTGCTCTCTGTAATAAAATTGAGGTATGGGAAATCCGGTCGAGATAAATTAACTATTTTCTCTTCTGTTATGGATACCATCTGGACATTTTGAAGATCAAATTTCAAAATGGCTGAGCCATTTGGAACATTTTTCAAGAAAGGAATATATATTTTCCCGGAGTATTCTCCGTTCTGTTTCGTTCTTATTATCTGCTCAGAGACAACCTCATCACTATACAATAATTGCACCCTCAAGGTAGACAGATCTACACTTTTATCTGCAACATTGACCGTATATTCAAGACTATCTGCAAAAAGTGCATTTTCTGGACTTTTTACAACTTCTATACTAGGTTCTCCAGCGCCATAAGGCACGATTAGTTCGTCTTCTTTGCAAGCGAACAGCAAAGAAAAAAGACTTAATAAGGCTAAATAATTGATTATCTTTTTCATTTTTTCCAAGAATAAGAAACTACAGATCCTGCAGGTATTTCATAACTAAAATGGTTCTTACCATCCTCAATCACAATCCTAGAAGCGCTTCCATTCGCATTAGCAATCACAAAAGCATAAGTTCCGTCTGTGTTTTTAAATGCAGAATAGGTAATTCCGGCATCGGTATATCCTTCTGTCCCTATACGAACTGCTCCGGGTTTTACTACAGCAGACATATGACCAATGATATAATAATGTGAATTTTTTCGAATGGTTTTATAATCGGATTTACTGATGTCTACAGCACCATAACAGGTTTGACATCCTCCCTCACGATTAGGTCCACGTTCAGAATCTAACATTAAGTTCCAAACAATAACTGCTTTACTCCAGTTATTAATAGTACCTAAAGCGACTTCACGCATATCCTCTAATAGTCGTTTACCCAATGTATGACCATCGTTCCATGTACCGATTGAAGTTTCCGTAAAGACGATGTCCTTGTCAGAAGCTTTTGCATGAATATCCAACAATTCGGATTTATCACCGCCGTAATTATGATAAGCGGAACCAGCGAAATATGCTGCGGCTTCTGGATCTTGAAAAATTTTGATTGGATAATCTTCTTGTTCTGGCATATTATCATAATTATAATTATGGTCAAATGCATAGATTTTGGTGGTCAACCCTGCAGCTTTCATTTTTGGCCCTAAGGCATTTTTCACGAAGGCCTGTTGCTCGTTCCAGAACATCACTAATGAGGCTGAGTTTTTATCATTCAGCGGCTCATTTTGTGTTGTTATTGAATAAATATCAACCCCATGTTCCTTCATTGCCTGAATCCATTTTACAAAATAGGTAGCATAGTCTTGATAATACTTAGGGTTCAAGTGTCCGCCCGTCCATGAATCATAAGGTGCTAGATCTGTTAGATTATTTACCTTCATCCATTTTGGCGGAGTCCATGGAGATCCCATAATTTTGATATCCGGATTTATAGCGAGAATTTCCTTCAAAACCGGAATTACATAATCCAATTCTTCAGATTGAAGGGCAAAGTTTTCAATTCCCGGCTCATCTGCTAACGTATACTCATCTAAAGAAAAGTCAGAGCAACCAATAGCAATTCGGATATAACTTTGTCCCATTCCTTCTGTCGTAGAGAATGTTTCTTTTAAAAATTTCGTACGATCTGCTGAATTCATCTTCAACAAATTATATGCGGTAGATCCGGTGATTGCAGAGCCAAAACCATCCATGGTTTGGAAGGTTTTACTTTCATCGATTTTGACCGTTTTAGTACCCATGTTAGTAGACTTACTAAAATCCAGATACGACTTCTTAAAATCGTGACTTAACGAACCCGTTGTGGTGTAAATCAACACATCTCCAGATGTTGGTTCAACCGGGTTAATTGGTTCACCGTTATTTATATTATCGTTGCCGCAAGCCGTCATTATCGAAGAGAAAACGCTAGCAACAAATATGTATTTCTTTAAATTATTCATTTTTCAAAAGATTAATAGCCAGGATTTTGAATTATTTTAGGATTATCATCAATTATCGCTTGAGGAATTGGTAAGCGATACGAATTCTTATCAAATTGATATACTTGGGGTTTTCGACCAGAATCCTTCGCAAATACAGCATTCATCACAGATTCCACTTTATCCAATCTCACCAGATCAAACCAACGTTGTCCTTCAAATGCTAATTCCAACCTTCTTTCATTTAAGTAAGCAGTAAGCAAAGATTCTTTATTTGCTTTAACCGCATTGCTTAATTTAGGTAGTTTCACTCTTTGACGGATTCTATCGATGATTTCAGCAGCTGCAGTTAAATTGGGAGAATTTCCCATAATTAAAGCTTCTGCTTTTAATAATAACAAGTCAGCGTAACGATATTTTATAATGTTACTATATGCAGAACGAGTTTTATACATGAAGGGATAATTACTTGCAGGGTAGTAGTTACTCCATCCAGCTGCGTAGTAGACTATAGACTCTGTATATCGAATTTGATCTTCTTCGGAAGTAAAGGCTTGTATTAAATCACGGGATGGTGTGATCCATTTTGCCCATGTAAAGTTGCTATCATAGTTAGAGAGGTCACGACCAAACATCCAGGTTACCCAATTTCCATTACCGGAAAAGAATTGAGCTTCCAGAATAGATTCTTTTGAATTTCTCATTTTAGGATCAGCGGTTGTCGCATCAACACCGAAAAGATTCGAGTAATCTGTTTCCAAGGCAAAACCATCTGCTGTTAAATCATCAACATATTGAATGACTTTGTTATAATCTCTTAAAGGTTTTTCAGCATACACCTTTGCTAACAAGGCTTTAGCAACAGATTTCGTAAATTTAGTTTTATCGCTGTTATCATTTGATGGCGCATTAGGAATGGCCTCAAGCAAATCTTTTTCAATTTGTTCGTAAGCTTCTTTTTCGGTTTTTTGATCCGGAAAGTATTCATCATACACATCTTCGATTGTCTCAGCTGTTATATCTCCGGCCACATTCGTCACCACAGGAATATCGCCCCAAAGACGCACCATATCAAACATAAGCATAGCTCTGAAAATTTTAGCTTCAGCAGTATATTGTGCTCTTAGTGCGGAGGTCAACGAATTATCAGCAACAGAATCAATGTTTACTATGAGCACATTGGCTCTACCAATATCTTCCATAAAACGTCTCCAATCACGTTCCATCACAGAATTGGATCCTTCAATGCCATTCGTTTCAAAAGGCACTACTTCTGCTCCGGTAGTTCCTGCATAAGCATTATCTGAGTGTGAATCGGCAATTAACAATTGATCCAAATACCAATGTTCTTGTCTATCCCGCATCTGATTATAGATAGTGAGCATATGACTTTCAACGGCTGCTCTATCTTTAAAAACAACTTTTTTCCCCTCCTCATTTACGCCTTCTGTTGCATCAGAAAAACTATCAATTGGATCTTTGTCTAAAGAACAGCTACTCACTGTGATTAATGTTACTAAAATCAGCAGTTGATATATATAGTTTCTTTTCATGATTTTCTTCATTATTTCTAAAACTCAAGATTTAAACCAACAATAAAAGCTTTGTTTTGTGGATAAGTTCCCCAGTCAATTCCTTGCACCGCACCATTATTTCCATACTGGTTAACCTCGGGATCTAAACCTGTATATTTGGTAAATGTGAGCAGGTTTGATGCAGAAACAAAAGGCTGCAATCTATTTATTCCCCATCTGGTCAATACCGGAGCTTTTATATTGTACGATAAAGAGATGTTCTTTAACCTTAAATAACTACCATCTTCAATAAAATAAGTTGAGTTCAATATGTTGTATCCTGCTTTTGGCACTTCAGTAACCTGTCCTGGGACTCTCCAGCGTTGCAACACCCGAGTTGATTGATTTTTACCGTCATACATTCCCTCTGTTTCCATTCTGGACGCATTAAAAATATCATTACCATAAGAACCTTGTAAAAAGACACTTAAATTGAATCCTTTATATGAAATATCATTGGTTAAGCCAAAAGTAAAATTAGGGTTTGGATCTCCTATAAATGTGCGATCATTGGTTGATATTTTACCATCCTCATTCATATCGGTGTAAATTAGTTCACCGGTTTCAGGGTTTACACCTTGACTGATATAACCATAGAAACTTCCCATAGGCATACCCGGTTGATTACGCACTACATAATCATTTACGAGTTCTACGGTTCTGGCGGCAGGATATATTTGTTTCAAGGCAAGACTTTCTAATTTATTTCTGTTAAAGGAAATATTGAAAGCCGTGTTCCATTTCCAGTCTTCTTTCTGAATATTTTTGCTATTAATATTGACTTCAAAACCATGATTTAGCATAGTTCCCTCATTTCTGGTAATCGAACTAGCAACTTGCCCTTCTGGAAGAGAAACATACATCAGCATGTCTGTAGTACGTTTGTAGTAATAATCCAGATTAACGGTAAGTCTTTGGTCAAAGCCGGTGAAGTCTACCCCCACATTGGTTTGCGTGGTTGTTTCCCAAGTTAGGTCAGGTGTTCTCAAGTTTGCAGCAGTAATAGAAGGTACAGCTAATTCATATTCTTTTTCGAACCATGGGTGTCTGTTAATATTATACAGCATAAGATAAGAATAGTCTCCTATACCGGATTGATTACCCGTTTGTCCCCAACCTGCACGAATTTTAAGATCATTAATCCAGGATTGATCACTTAGGAATTCTTCTGAAGACAATCTCCATGCAGCTGAAAATGACGGAAATACGCCCCATCTATTGTCCGGATGTAGTTTTGATGAACCATCAGCACGCGCATTTGCGGTCACTAAATATTTGCCATCATAGTTATAAGAAACACGTGCAAGATAAGACATAATCGCCCAATCAGAAGCTCCAGAGCCGGTACCGGTCCAGGAAATTCTATTTGCCGCATTTAATGTTTGTATTAAATCGCTTCTATAGAAGCTACCGTTGATATAACTATTGGTATACTGGGAATTTGTCCAAGAAGAACCTGCCATCGCTTCGATATTATGTAAACCAAAAGATTTATTATAGTTCAGCACATTATCAAAGGTGACTACCGTATTCATATTTCTTGAGTCAGAACCTTCACCATATTGATTTCTCCCCCATGATGTTGAGAGTGGATCTAAGAACGTTGTAGATAAAGCATTTCTTCTATCGAAAGCAAAAGATGTCTTGAAATTCAGTTCAGGTAAAATGTGAACTGTACCACTTCCGGATCCTACTAGACGATTCTCACGATTTTTGTTATTAGACGTTCTGGCCATATTCTCTAGCGGACTAGTAATATTCAAGCCGTAAAATTGATTATAATATTGACCGGCATTGAATGGATCCCATACTGGTGCATAGGTAGGCGTATTGATTGTGGAAAGAACCACTCCACCTCTATTAGAACCTGTACCTTCGATAATGCCATTTCCGTTATAATCAGCATACGAGAAATTGGCGTTTACTGTTAACCAGTCGCGGACCTTATTTTCGATGTTCGCACGGAAATTATAACGTTTATAAAAGGCGGTATTGATGATTCCTTTTTCGTTAATATATCCTCCGGATAGAAAATATTTTATCTTTTCCGTACCATCTGAAACGGAAACCTGGTAGTTTTGTATGGCACCGTTTTGAAAGGTTTCATCAAACCAGTTTGTTTGGTCTGTTAAATTTTCAGGTAATTGAATAATACCAATTTCATCCATTAAATCTTTGTATTGGGCTGTATTTAATGGTTCGATGGCATGAGTAACCCTATTTTGAGTTGCCTGCATATTAAAAGCAATTTTAGCATCTCCAACTCTTCCTTGTTTGGTTGTAATCAACACGACACCATTAGCAGCTCTGGAACCATAAATTGCCGCCGAAGAAGCATCCTTCAGGATCTGCATATCAGCGATATCAGTTGGTGAAAGAAAGTTAATATTATCAACCGGTACACCGTCAACAACATATAATGGATCGTTGCTACCATTAAACGAAGTTGTACCACGAATACGGATAGAAGTTCCACCACCTGGAGCACCTGATGGTTGAATAACTGAAACTCCCGCGGCCCTTCCTTGTATGGCTTGGGCGGCATTGACAATCGGACGTTCGTTAATATCTTCCAAAGAAACGGAAGATATCGCCGTTGTAACGTCTTTTCTCTTTACAGAACCATACCCAATGACCACTACATCTTCCAATGCATTCGTTGAGCTCTTCATTGATATCGTCATTTCAGTAGCCTGGGCAATGACTTCCCGACTTTCATACCCTAAATAAGATATTCGAAGTTTTGAGTTAGAAGGAACATTAACAAGATTAAATGCTCCTGCATTATCTGTTGAGGTCGATGAAGATCCTCCGATAACAGTAATTGTCGCACCAACAATCGGTTCATTGGTGGATTCGTCTACAACCTTACCGGTAACATTGATTCCACTTTGGGCAAATGCCAAACTATAGAATGTGGTAACCAAATAAAGGCAAAGACCGAAACTAACTTTGGTAAAAAGTTTCATAGGACTTATAAGTAGTTATTAGATTAATAAAATAATTCAGGTAGAACCTAAACTTCCCTAAACAAAGTTAAGCAGGCATTAAGGGGATATTAACGGTTTGGAGGAGGCTGAAATAAAAAAGTAACAGTATTTAAGCAATAAACACTGAATTTCAGTTAATTGAGCGTATTTAAAAAGAAAAAAAGTAAAGCTTATTATTTAATTTTTAGATTTCCGATCTCTTTAATGCGTTCATCGAAGTCCTCTTTATTTCCTAAGACCTTATTACGAACTTTGACGCGGTAGTTATAGACTGTCCTTAAAGAGTACCGCAGGAATCTTGCAATCTTGGTTGAGTCAGAAATCCCTAACCTGATTAATGCAAATATCCGAAGTTCAGAATTGAGTAATTCTTCATGTTTTAGAGAAAGCTGTTCTTCCGGTTTTAATAGTTTATTGAACTCTTGAATAAATGTTGGATACAGATTTAAAAAAATAACATCGAAATTATGGTACAAATCTTCTAACTCAGTTTTAATAAAATCCTGAGTTTTCAATTCTTTAGTAAGTTCATCGTATTGTTTGTTCGAAATTTTCTTTAGAATTCCTTTTCTCGTGTGGTCTAATTTATCAATATAAGCCGAGCACAATTCAAAAAACTGTGCCATATACTCTTCCTTAATATGATTGGCCTCTTGTAAATCTTGATTGACCTTCAGCAATTGACCATTAAGTTCCTGCAGTTCATTATTTAGCACTTTTAGATCATGCCTTGTCTTCTTCAGCCTCTTCATCTGCATGTATAAAATGATGAATGCCACAAGTAGAAGCACTGACATTAGAGAGATTGTATATAAGAAGGATTTCAATTGATTTTTATTGGCAAGTTCCTTCTCCTGAAAAGCAGAATTAATAATTGGGTAAAATGAAGAGTTTTCTATTGTTCTGAATCGCACATTACAAAACAAGGCATCTTCCATGGCTTCTTGAATAAATTGATAAGCTTTATCAATCTCATTTCTTTCAAAATAAACAAGTGCTAAACTCTGTAAAGAAGCATTATCTTTTACTGAATTCTTAATATCGGTAATAGCAGAAAGACTGAGGTAGTAAATTTCTTTCTCTTGATCTCCCTTCATTTTAAACAATAAACCTAACAGGTACGCTATTACAGCACGTTCATGTTGCGTTTCTTTAGTCTCACTCAATAGTTGAAGCAGTTCAGGTTCGGCTTTCTGAAGGTTATTTCCAAACAATGCTCTTGTGGCAGAACTGATTCGGTATTCTTTGGAGTCTTTAGGTAATACATTAACCAATGAATCGCGATAAACCTCACTGCGGGTAAAATAATCATAATGGTTAGTACTTTGCCCATAGTGGGAGTAAAAGTCCGAGTAGGCTCGATAATAATCGGCTTCTTGATTACCTGATAGGCCAGATCTGGGGATTCCGTCAAGGATGTTACTTGACTCTATAAACCGCCCGGCAGAAGAGTAAAGCCCTGCAAGTTGTATGGCTACCTGATTTTGTTTTAAGCTATCTGCTAATTGGTTAGCTAGTTTTTTATTTTCATTGACATAAAAAATAGCTGAATCTATTTGATATGTTCTGAATTCATAATAGAGGTCTTGTTGAAGATTAAAACGTTCTAATGGGCTACTTGCCGACTTTAAACGATTTTTAATTTTAAAAATCTCCATTAGCTTGACCTTTTCAAACTCCATTTTTCGGCCAATAGTTTTCTTTAGCTCCCGCTCAACGGAATCTTTAGCACTTATTTCCACATCAGCTTTAATATGATTGCTTGAAAGCACCATTATTAACAAACAAGATGTTTTGAAAAGTATATTTTTCAATTTTAGTTTATTGGTCATTATTTTCATCATCCCACCAGTCGCTTTTCAAATCATCTATTTCCCTACGATCTTTTTTTGTTGGTCTTCCTGCTCCACGATCTCGTTTTAATACTGGGGCATGGAATGTTGACTTAAACGCATAGGTTTCCTCAACAGGAGTATGGTCTTCATAAAATTGTACGGCAGTTTTTGCATCTACACGACGTTCTAATAAGCCTATTACCTTGATTACCTTTCTTTCGATTCCCTTTTGGACTGAATAGGTTTCGCCTATTTTAACAACTGCAGAGGGTTTTACATTTTGGCCATTAAGTTTCACTCTTCCGGCTTTACATGCCTCGGTAGCTAAACTCCTGGTCTTAAACGCACGGATTGCCCACAGGTACTTATCGATTCGTAATTTCTCTGATGCTTCTGCCATCTTACAAAAATAGTCATATCTTCTTAATTTTGCCGTTCCCGTAACTTAGTTGTCAGTAAAATTCTTCATATTTGCTTTAATTTAATTTATTACAGACAATAACATGATAGACTGCACTATGCTTAAAAAACTGGTAGAAGAAGCTTGGGAAAACAGACAATTATTAGAATATAAAGAATATTACGAAGCAATTGAGTTCGTAATCCAACACCTTGACAAAGGTGAATTGCGGGTTGCTGAGCCGATTGGGGAATCTTGGTATGTAAATGATTGGATAAAAAAGGCTGTCATTCTTTATTTCCCAATTCGTAATATGGAAGTTATCAAGAATGATCCGTTTGTATATCATGACAAGATGAAACTGAAGACCAATTACAAGGAATTAGGTGTTCGTGTAGTCCCTGGAGCATCTGCTCGCTACGGTTCCTATTTAGCAAAAGGAGTTATTATGATGCCCTCTTATGTTAATATAGGTGCATACGTTGGTGAAGGTACAATGGTAGACACATGGGCAACAGTAGGTTCTTGTGCACAGGTAGGAAAGAATGTTCATTTAAGTGGTGGTGTCGGTTTAGGAGGAGTATTAGAACCTGTTCAAGCTGCACCGGTGATAATTGAAGACAATGTATTTGTTGGCTCACGTGCCATTGTAGTGGAAGGAGTCCGTGTAGAAGAAGAAGCTGTTCTAGGAGCTAACGTAGTATTAACGGCATCGACAAAAATCATTGATGTTTCAGGTCCTGAACCAATTGAATACAAAGGGTATGTTCCTTCTCGTTCGGTTGTAATTCCTGGATCTTACACTAAAAAATTCCCGGCAGGAGACTTTCAGGTTCCATGTGCTTTAATAATTGGTCAACGTAAAGATTCTACGGATAAGAAAACTTCCTTGAACGATGCGCTTCGTGAACATAACGTTGCTGTTTAAGCTGTAGCACGAATTCATACTATGCAAAGTATAGAGAGAGATGATTTAAATTTGGCTTTAGAAACTTTAAAGTCTGGTGGCCTTATCTTATATCCTACGGATACCATTTGGGGTGTAGGTTGTGATGCAACAAACCCTGAAGCTGTAGAGAAGATATTCGCTTTAAAGGGAAGGGAAAAGGGAAAAAGTATGATTATCTTGATAGGAAATGAAAATCAACTACAGAGTTATGTTAGGGAAGTTCCAGACGTTGCGTATGAGTTGATGGATGTAAGTGATAAGCCGTTAACCATCATCTACTCACATGCTAAGAATTTAGCGGAAAATGTTATTGCAGAAGATGGAAGTATTGGCATTCGTTTGGTAAACCATCCTTTTTGTCAACAGTTGTTACAACGGTTTAGGAAACCCATCGTCTCCACATCGGCAAACATCAGTGGTGAGCCTTCTGCACGAAATTTTGCTGAAATATCTCAGGAAATTATTGAAGGGGTGGATTATGTTGTTAAATTTGGTCAAAATGATTATTCATCAGGAACAGCTTCGACAATAATGAAGTTAGATCCAAGTGGAAAATTCGAATTTATAAGAAAATAGATATGAAAAAAATCATCACACTCTTGCTTAGTATATTTGCTTTTATAGCTATAAGCAACGCACAGACTGCAATTCAACCTGCGAAAGTGGGGGTAACTTACGGAAAGAAAGTTGATAAAAAAGGAGCGATTAGCGTAAAACAGCTTGAAAAAGCATTGGAAAACAGCGATACTTTCAGCGGAAAAGTTGAAGGTGAAGTTATTCAAGTATGTAAAAAGAAAGGTTGTTTCCTAACGTTAAAACGTGGGGCTGACCAAGAACCTATCATGGTAAGATTTACCGATTATGCATACTTTGTACCTGAGGATATTATTGGAAAAACAGTAGTGTTAGAAGGTAAAGCTAAAGTCAAAGAAACCACAGTAGAATGGCAAAAGCATTACGCTGAAGATATGGGCAAAAGCAAAGAAGAAATTGCAAAAATTGACAAACCTAGAAAAGATATTTCATTAGTGGCTGATGGAGTTCTTGTGGTAAAGTAATTTCAAAAAGACTATTTTAAAGGCTGTAAATAATTATTTACAGCCTTATTTTTTATAAATTGTCGTATTTTGAAGACTACCAAAACTTTCCTCTGGTTGGAGTAGTGCTTTGAATTTATTTATTAAAAAATATATAGATGCCAGTTTTTCAATCCGTTCCTTGCCAAAGTA
Source organism: Sphingobacterium mizutaii (assembly GCA_040394615.1). Classification (GTDB taxonomy): domain Bacteria; phylum Bacteroidota; class Bacteroidia; order Sphingobacteriales; family Sphingobacteriaceae; genus Sphingobacterium; species Sphingobacterium mizutaii_A. The sequence continues at coordinate 14,831 of JBEBRZ010000002.1, read as the reverse complement.
TTAATCTCGCAGGAAAACTTATGACTTTTGAGATTCCAAAGATCATGGGAATTCTTAACCTCACCCCCGACTCTTTTTTTGATGGCGGGAAACATGATTCCGAAGACTTAGCTATCAGACATACGGAAAAATTAATAGCCGCTGGGGCAGATATCATTGATATTGGGGCGTATTCCAGCAGACCAGGAGCAGCAGATATAAGTTCTCAAGAGGAAATTGATCGTGCGGTGCCTATCATTGAGCGAATTATGCAATATTATCCGGACTGTATTTTATCTATTGACACCTTTCGTGCTTCCGTTGCGGAAGCTTGTGTAAAGGCTGGGGTACATATCATAAATGATATATCAGGAGGCTCCTTAGACGAGGGAATGTATGATACCGTGGCAAAACTTCAGGTTCCCTATATTTTAATGCATATGCGTGGTACACCTTCAACCATGCAGAAATTAACAGACTATGTGGATGTTGTAAATGATGTTGCTGTTAGTTTAGGTCAAAAAATCGCCCTTTTAAGAAAGTTAGGTGTAAAAGATATTATTCTTGACCCTGGATATGGCTTTGCCAAAACAATAGATCAAAATTATGAACTGCTGATGCGTGTAAATGAATTACACTATTTTGGTTTACCCATTCTCGGGGGTATTTCAAGGAAATCGATGATCTATAAAAAAATAAACAGTAAACCCCAGGAAGTACTAGCTGGTACTATCGCCCTAAATACGCTTTTATTAGAACGTGGCGTACAAATTTTAAGAGTACATGACGTACAGGAAGCCAAACAATTAATTAACATATTTTATACTTAAATATTTTGAAGAAAACCAGAGATATAATTACCATCGGTTTTGCTCTATTTGCGATGTTCTTCGGCGCGGGAAATCTTTTATTACCCCCTTATATCGGTGTTCAAATTGGAGATCACATCGGAATTACCATCTTAGCTTTTGGATTGACAGGAATTTTATTGCCTTTTTTAGGAATACTCTCCATTGTTAATTCAGGGAATGAATTTCAAGATTTGGGAGCTCGGATTAATAAATATCTTTCTCCTGTGTTAGGCACCATTATTATGATATGCATTGGTCCGCTGATTGGAATCCCAAGAACGGCAGCCACGACTTTTGAAGTTGGAGTTCTTCCGTCATTTCCTAATTCAGGACCAATTTTGACTTCTATTGGATTTTTCGCCATTACATGGGTACTAACGATTGCTCCTTCAAAAGTGGTCGATATAATTGGAAACTTTCTTACACCACTGCTATTGGTTCTCTTAATTACATTAATTGCAATAGGTATTTTTGCACCGATTTCTGATTATAACTTAACATTATTAAACACTGCAGAATCCTTTACACTAGGATTTATTGAAGGTTACCAAACTTTGGACGTCCTTGCTTCTGTTATTTTTGCAGGAATCATTATAACAGCATCTAAAGCTAAAGGCTATAGTAGTATCAAAGAGAAAAATCAGGTCGTTATTGCCGCAGGTTTATTATCAGCTCTCTGTTTATTTATTATTTATGGTGGTCTGGTTTATTTGGGTGCAACTTCCGGGGTATCAGATTTGAATGTAAAACGATCTGAGTTGCTTATCCATATATCGAAATCCATATTAGGACCTTATGGAATGATTGCAATCGCTTTAAGTATTGCCTTAGCTTGTCTTACAACCGCAATAGCACTAACATCAGCTATAGGCACCTTCTTTTCTTCTCTTACTAATAACAAAGTTGGTTATAAATTGTTGGTTACGGTCTGCTGTGTAGTCTCTTGTATACTATCCATAACAGGCGTGGATAATATCATAACATTTGCATACCCTATTCTATCATTTGTATATCCTATCGTTATCACTTTAGTTTTATATACTGTTCTATTCGGTTCCTTTATTACAAATAAAAAACCCTATGTAGTCGCACTAGCAGTCTCTACATTAATTGCGATCTGTTCAGTATTAAAGCAACTTAATTTGTTAGGTAAAGATATCATCCAGATGCTCAACCATATTCCTTTTTTCCAATATGAACTAGGTTGGGTGCTACCTTCGGCTATTGCATTTATAATTACTGTTATAATTACAAAAAAGGAAATAGGCTCGGTCAAAGACAAAAAATAAAAAAGCAGCAGGCTAGGCCTGCTGCTTATCAAATATTATTTTAAGAATTATCGAACAATACTTCCGGGTGAAATTTCGGAAGTAGGTCGAACAAAATCCAGTCTTCCATCAGCATCTTCAGCCATCAGAATCATCCCTTGAGATTGGATTCCTTTAATCTCTCTAGGTTCCAAATTCACTAAGATAGAAACCTGCTTACCCACAATTTCCTCTGGTGTAAAATATTCTGCAATTCCGGATACGACCGTACGTTTATCAATACCTGTATCTATCGTCAGCTTTAATAATTTTTTAGTCTTAGCAATTTTCTCCGCTGTTAGAATCCTCCCGACTCTAATATCCATTTTCATAAAGTCATCAAAGTTGATATTAGCTTTCTGCTCTGTTTTAGGTGCTGACAAAGCATTTTCTGCTTTAGACTTGGCAAGTTTATTTAATTGAAATTCTACCTGATCATCGGTAACTTTCTCAAATAACAATTGGGTTTCGCCCAACTGATGTTCTGGTTCAAGTAGATCCGCTTTGCCTGCTTCATCCCAGTTCTTCGCAGCAAGGTTTAGCATTTCAAAGATTTTAGTACTGGTAAATGGTAGAAATGGTTGTCCCAGCAAAGCTAAGTTGGCAACAATTTGTCCCGCAACAAATAAAACAGTCTTCACTCTTTCTTCATCACTCTTAATAACTTTCCAAGGCTCCTCATCTGCTAAATATTTATTTCCTAATCGTGCAGCATTCATGAAATGTGCTAACGCTTCTCGGAATCTATATTGCGATAAAGACTGCTGAATTAATCCCGGGAATGTTGATAATTCTTTCAGTACGGCATGATCAGAATCGGTTAATCCTGAACCTAATAAAACCTTCCCATCAAAATATTTATGTGAAAGAACCATTACTCTATTTACAAAGTTACCGAAGATGGCTACCAGCTCGTTGTTTACCCGAGCCTGAAAGTCTTTCCAGGTAAATTCACTATCAGAAGTTTCAGGTAGAATTGAAGTCAACATATAGCGCAATTCATCTTGTTTACCAGGAAATTCCTCCAAATATTCGTGCAACCATACCGCATGATTTCGAGAAGTAGAAAGTTTATCTCCTTCAAGGTTCAAAAATTCGTTGGCAGGAACATTTTCCGGAAGAATATAACCTCCATGTGCATGTAATATAGCAGGGAAAATGATACAATGAAAGACAATATTATCTTTACCAATAAAGTGAATTAGGGTTGAGTTTTCATCAGGATTCGTTTGTTCTTTCCAATACTTTTCCCAATCCTTTCCCTCATCAATAGCCCATTGCTTTGTAGCAGAAATGTATCCTATTGGAGCGTCCAACCAAACATATAGTTTCTTGCCTTCAGCCTCCTTTAAAGGTACATCCACTCCCCAATCTAAATCCCGAGTCATTGATCTAGGCTGTAATCCTGATTTCAACCATGATTGACACTGTCCAAATACATTTGATTTCAATTCATCCTTTTTACCCTCAATCAGCCATTTCTCTAACCAAGGTTGATATTTGTCTAATGGTAAATACCAATGTTTTGTTTCTTTTAAAACAGGAGCTTTCCCACTTAAAGTTGATTTCGGATTTATTAGATCCGTAGGGTTCAATGAGGTGCCACATTTTTCACATTGATCCCCATAAGCTCCCTCATTATGACAATGTGGGCATGTTCCAATAATATAGCGATCAGCTAAGAACTGATGATACTCCTCGTCATAATATTGTTCTGAAAAACGCTCAATAAATTCTCCTTTTTCATAGAGATTCAAAAAGAATTCTTGGGAAAGTTGATGGTGAATCGGTTCGGATGTACGGTGATAAATATTAAAAGAGATACCAAATTCATCAAAACTCTCTTTGATTTGCTGATTATATTTATCAATAATTTCTTGAGGAGTCACCCCCTCTTTCTTTGCCTTAATAGTAATCGCTGCACCATGTTCGTCAGAACCACAAACATAGACAACATCCTTATTATTTAATCTTAAGAATCTTACAAAGATGTCTGCTGGAATATAGGCCCCTGCAAGATGCCCGATATGTAATGGACCATTGGCATAAGGCAAGGCCGAAGTTATAGTATAACGTTGTTTAGAAAATATATCCAATTGATTATAGAATTAATGTAAATACTGCATTCAAAAGCTTAGAGGACAAAGATAAGGCAAAATGAAGTATTCTACTATGTATTCTATTAAATTCATTAACAAATCAATTAAAAATATGATGAAAATATTAAATCGGCTTTCATGAATTCAATTGAACAAACACAACAGAAATTTGCCTTTAGCGCTTAAAAATAAACAAGCAGAGAAAAAATTGTATCTTAGAATTATCATCTACAGTCTTATTTTAAAATTACATTTATGAAAAAATCGAAGACAGACCTAGGCTTATTTATAATTCGTGCTGTTATAGGATTAACAATGATTGCCTTTCATGGCTTACCAAAATTAATGGGGGGGCCGGAAACATGGACTGCAATAGGGAAGTCTATGCAAAACCTTGGTATTAATTTTTTACCTACTGTTTTTGGCTTTAGTGCTGGAATAGTTGAAACCGTAGGTTCGCTTTTATTAATCTTAGGTTTATGGACCCGCCCAGCTTCTATCTTGTTAGCCCTTACCATGTGTGTGGCTGCAGCAAATCATTTAGCAAAAGGTGATGGTTTGTCAGGAGCCTCTCATGCCATAGAATTTCTGGCAATTTATGTCGCTTTTGCAATTATGGGGCCGGGGAAATTAAGTATAGACAAAAGGTAAAAAAAATGGCCTTGCTGATTTGCAAGGCTATTTTGATACGTTTTTTATTTGAAAATGTTAGCATGCCAACTTTCCTTCATTGGCACCTCCCATTTATTTTTATACTCCTCCTCAGATTGCACCAGATTATTGAAAACCATGGTGTCGTGATTGACCTCTCCTTCCTTACATAATGCTTCAAACACATCCCTGGATACAAGTTGAATATTATTTTCAGTGTCGCGATACGAAATCAAAGTGCGATTAAAAAGATTAATATTCAATTCTTGCTCTAATTCTTTAAGGACCCGAACAGACTTATCAATTGAACAGCCCGTTACGCGGGCAACCTCTTCATCCACAGTGAAAATGATAAACAAATTGTACATCATTTCAACTTTACCTGCCAATTGGCTACCATGTGCTGTCCATTCTTTAATGAAATCACTCAGTCTTTGCTGAGCCTGTTCCAATTCTGGTTGAGTAAAAAACCGATCAGCTTGATAAATCCATACTTTCTTCATATCTCAATCAATTAATGGGCATAATATGGTGATATCATAAGATACACAATAACTCCTGTTACAGCCACATATAACCACATAGGATAAGTAATGCGAGCGAGCTTTTTATGACGTTCATAAGCCCCTGCTATACCTCTCACAAAAGTAAATAATACGAATGGGATAATAATGACAGATAAAACGATATGTGTCACTAAAATGAAATAATAAATGTATCTAATTGCACCTTCACCACCAAACTTAGTAGAATCAGATGTCATATGATAAGCAACATACATCAACAAAAATAAGGAAGAAAAAACCATGCATAATTTAATTAGGTTTTCATGCATTTTTGCATTTCCTCGTTTTATTGCCGAAACTGCAATTACCAGAAACACAGCTGTAAGTCCATTAATTGTTGCGTAAATGGGTGGTAAAAAACTCAATGGCTCTACATCGTAACCCAACTTACGTAAGTTCACACCAAATAAGACAGCAACTGCCAATGGAATCACAATCGATAAGGTCCAGATAACTCCCTTATATTTTTTTTCTTCTTCAGTCATTCCCATGCTTAATTCTTTTCTACTTTTAATGGATTATTTCTAACTTCTTCTACCAATTGAACCTTGATTTCATCCTCTAGCCTATCCAACTCAGATCTTAAACTTATATCATAAAAGCCTCGGATACGTCTTTCTGAATCAATTAAAATGATTTGATTACTGATAATAAACTTTGTACTGTCTTCAGGTACTTCCATAGCCTCAAGCAACATAGATTCTCTTGCATACTTAAATATGTCCACACTCGTTTTACTAACAATAAACCAGTGCTTATTGATACCTTTCCGATAAGATTCTATGAACTTATTTAATTCAGCGGGGGAATCTGTTGAATCAACTGAAATAGAATACAAATGAACTTTTGGATTATCCTTAAAACGATTTGCAATACTGCTCATATCATGAACCAATTGCTTAGATAATCCTTGATCCTTCGTATAGAATAAATGCGCAACGGTTATTGTACTATCAGTTCCCAAGAAATCTACAGGTTCACCGTTATAATTAGAAAAATGAATTGGCTTTAATTGATGAAAGACGGTATCAGGGATCTCTCTACCCATTACTCGCCTCATTTCACCTGAAAGCTTCTTCTCACCAAAAACAGGCAACTTAACATACTCATTAGAGCCCATTTTATTAACCAGTATATATAAAAAACCTGGCACAAATAAAACAAGTGCCAGGATTATTAATTTCGATATATTTTTGGAACGAGTATTTTTACTCATTACTTCATTACTTATTTATGTGGAAAAAGAGGTTGATGTGTCATTGATTCATGCAAATGACCTCCTTCGATTAACATCAGAACGATAAAATAGATGATAAATAAAAATACAATGCTACAACAGACGATAAAACTTGATTTCTCAAACTTTAAATGCATGAAGAAAGCAACAATATAGAATGCTTTAACTAATGTTAATACAATATAAATAATATTTACTAAAGTTCCCTTCTGTAGAATCCCCCAATGATGAACAAAACCTAAGGCGATTAAGAATTCTAAAGCTGTTAGTGCTAACAGAACAAAGAAAACTGACCAGATACGTTTTTTGTCCATTCCTTCACCATGCTCATGTGCATCGTGGCTTGCTATATGATCGTGATTACTCATTTTCTATAAATTTTAAAATGTCTTTACAAAAATTAGATTAAGTAGAAGAAGGTAAATACAAATACCCAAACTAAATCCACAAAGTGCCAGTATAAACCAACTTTCTCCACCATCAGATACGTTCCTCTGTTTTCGAAAGTATTATTTAGTGTCATACTTAAAACGATGATATTTAACAATACTCCAATAGATACGTGGAATCCGTGGAATCCAGTAATCGTAAAAAACAGGTTGGAGAACTGTAATGCTGCTGTGTAAGAAATATCCTTTGTAAAATAAGGTTGTAGCGCTTCTACAATTGCATTAGGATCAGTCAATCCTGTAGCTGGGTTACGGCCAAACCAAAATCCTTGGTGATGTAAGTGGGTCCACTCAATAGCCTGACAGCCTAAGAAACATAAACCTCCTAAAATTGTCCATAACATCCATTTGACAACCTCTTGTTTTGCGTTCCTATGTCCTGCTTCAACGGCTAATACCATCGTTACAGAAGACATAATCAAAATAAATGTCATGAGACCTACAAATACTAAAGGTTGGCCTGATTCGGCAATTCCAGGGATAGATTGGAAAACCTTATCCGCATCAATCCATGAGGGCTGTGTAAATTTTTGAGTACCATAGTAAATCAGAAATGCAGAAAATGTAAATGCATCTGATACTAAGAAAAACCACATCATGATCTTTCCATACTCAAGGTTCCAAGGTGATTTACCTCCGCTCCAAGGTCCTTCTTTTACCTTATCCAATTGCGATACTGTTGTACTCATTGTTTACTGTTATTGATTCAAAAGTAAGAAAACATAAATATATATCCATAATAGATCTAGAAAATGCCAGAATATAGTAGCAAGTTCCATCCGGAAAATGTTATTACTCAACGGAATGCTTTTTAACGCTCCGAAGTAACATCTAACCAACACCAATAATCCGGCTATGATGTGGGCCAAGTGTAATCCTGTAAATACATAAATGAACGATTGAGAAGCATTCGTATTCGTAAAAGTTATGTTTCTGTGAAACAAAACTGACCAAGCTTCTACCTGCAAACAGAAAAAGACAATTCCTAATACAATAGTAACCAATAGGAAGACTTTCTGTTTGGAAATCTGATTTACCTTAACTGCGCGATAAGCAAAATGTAAGGTGATACTACTCAACACGATTACTGCAGTACTGAAGATAAAAGCATAAGGAAGAATAGTCTTGATTCCTTTATCTACTCCGCTTGCAGTATAAACTATAAATCCACTTGTTAAAGCTGCGAACATCATGAACATACCAATCATCCCAAGCCAAAGATTAAACTTCTTCGCTTTTCTTGATTGTATCAATTCTTCATTCATCAACTCTTGTTTATTCATCGAAATTTGTAATTCCATTTTTATTTAAAAGGTATAAAATCAAATAACAACACCAACTGCGTTAGGGGTAAGTATGCAAAAGAAGTAAACATAATCTTCTTGGCAGTACTAATCTCCATTTTTTGAAGATGTTGAAATCCATACCAGGTGAATAACAATCCTCCCAATAAAGACAGAATTGTAAAAACCCAACCACCGATACCATAATACATTGGTAAAAATCCAATTGGAATCATTAACACACAGGATATAAAAATAAACCATGCGGATAACTTATCCTTTCTGGTAGTTGGTAATAATCTAAATCCAGCTCGCTTATAGTCATCATCAGATACCCATGCAATTGCCCAAAAATGAGGAAATTGCCAGAAAAACTGGATGGCAAATAATACCAATGGCGTTATCACTATTGCAGATTCGCTAACTTCAGCATATGCTAATCCGAAACCTGCAGATTTAAATGCTGCATAATAACCAATCAAAGGTGGTAAAGCCCCAGGAATTGCGCCTACCCAAACCGCAATTGGTGATTTCTGCTTTAAAGGGGTATAAACAAAGGCATAAAGGAAAATAGAAAAAACAGATAATAATCCGGCGATAAAATTCAAATTCACCAAGATCAAAGTTCCGGCTATCCCCATAAACAAGCTTAAAATTAATGCTTGCCCTGTTGTCATCCTTTCCGCTGGAAGAGGCCTGTCCATTGTGCGTTTCATTAATTTATCTAAATCACGCTCAATGATCTCGTTAAATCCATTCGCTGCACCGGTCACTAAAAAGCCCCCTATAGTTAGCAATGCCCAATTAAACCAGATTATATCTCCTTGCTGTGTTGCTCCTATCAAAAATGAAATAGATGCGGAGAACACGACTGTCAGCGTTAGCCTCAGTTTGACAAGTTTGTTAAAATCTGAAATAAACTCCTTCATAATCAATATATTTCCCTAAACATCAACTGATAGCGTATTAGTTTTAGGTTTATTCAGTATTAGCAATAAATAATACTGAGTTCCTACTAATAAACTAGCGACTACCAAATGTACCGTCTGTGCAACGGCGGGAACATTAAACCTCGCTAATATAATTCCTGTTAACATCTGGATACAAACCAATACCAATGAAATTTTAGCATATTTAAACTGATCAGTATTTATTAAATCAGTTGACCTTATCTTATAGTATAAAAAAACGATAAGTGCTAAAGTAGCATAAGCTAAAATTCTATGTATATGATACGGCGTTCCAATAGATTCAATCCAATTACTACGCTGAATCTGTTGTTGGTTCAAATGATCAATTACTTCTCTCACCTCAGTTCCAAACACCACCTGAATAACCAGTATAAATAAAGATATCAATGTGATCCAGGTAAAACCTGTATTCTTATTCTTTAGTAATTGACTATTCCTTAACGTTATCGACCAATAAAGTGTTTGAATCGCAATACAAACAATTATCAAAGCTAACAACATGTGAATGGTGATAACCCAAGGCGTAAGATTAGTTGAAACAACTATTGAACCTAACCAAGCTTGTATCACAACGACAATAAGATTAAGAACGCTCCATATTGCTATGGCTTTTTTCTTTTTCCAATAGGTAAAAGAATAGATAGCTGTAAACAGCATACAGAAACCGGCTAATACTCCAGTAAGACGATTAATATATTCTGTCCAAGTTTTCGCGGCATTAAAATCTTCATGTTCCAGAATTGATTCATCGTGTCGAATTTGATCTGCTAAATGCGAATATCCAAAGACTTCAATCATTTTAGCAAAACGCTCATTCTTTTTGATGCGCCCCTCTACATAATGTTGCTCATACCCTTCCGGCAATTGCGAGACATCTGTAGGAGGTACAATCCTGTTGAAGCATTTTGGCCAGTCCGGACAGCCCATTCCTGAACCTGTACTCCGAACGATACCTCCTGCCGTAATCACTAAGAAAAGAACAAAAATCGTGACCTTATTTATCCGTATAAAACGCTTTTCAGCAGCTGGATACATAGATCTCTTTTTTTACACTAATGTACTTCTTCTTCTCTATTATGCTCACGATTGTAAACCTTCTGAGCTTCAATACCTTCTTCATTTCCATCCCAGTCGTGTAATAAGTTTGAACTCATTGTTTGAGATAGTGGTGTGATTTGTGAAATAAAGTCAGCATCGTGACCTGGCTTACTGTAATCGTAAGGCCAACGGTATACTGTAGGAATTTCTCCCGGCCAGTTTCCGTGAATATGTTCTACCGGAGTAGTCCACTCCAATGTATTTGAATTCCAAGGATTTTGTGGAGCACGCTTTCCACACCAAATTGATGAAAAGAAATTCCACAAGAAAGCTACCTGACCTATTGCAGATACAATAGCTGCCCAAGTAATTAATAAGTTTACGGATACCCATTTCTCCATGAAAGGGAACTCGGTAAATGCATAGTAACGACGAGGTACACCATCGATACCCATAAAGTGCATTGGGAAGAATACTAAATATGCCCCGATAAATGTCAACCAGAAATGGAAGAAACCTAAACGCTCATCCATCATACGACCAAACATCTTAGGATACCAGTGATAAACTCCCGCTAACATACCAAAGATAGATGCAGATCCCATTACCAAGTGAAAGTGGGCTACTACGAAATAAGTATCATGTAAATTAATATCTAATGCCGCATTACCTAAGTAAAGACCTGTTAAACCACCGGAAACAAAGAATGAAACCATACCTATAGCGAACATCATTGCCGGCGTAAATCGGATGTTACCTCTCCATAACGTTGCAATGTAGTTAAACGCTTTTACTGCTGATGGAACCGCAATGATCAATGTGGTAATCATAAATACCCCTCCTAAGAAAGGACTCATACCTGTTACGAACATATGGTGGCCCCATACGATAAAAGATAATACAGTAATACCTACTAAAGAATAAACCATCGCATGGTAACCAAAGATTGGCTTACGTGAATTTGTAGAAATTACTTCAGATGTTAAACCTAATGCAGGCATAACAACAATATATACCTCAGGGTGCCCTAAGAACCAGAATAAATGTTGAAATAAAATTGGAGAACCACCTTCATTAGGTAAAATCGATCCTTGAACAACTAAATCCGATAAATAGAATGATGTTCCTACTGAACGGTCAAAGAATAATAAAACAACTGCTGAAACTAATACAGGGAAAGATAATAAACCTACGATAGCGGTTAAGAAGAACGCCCAAATAGTAAGAGGCATTTTCCATAAGTCCATACCTTTAGTACGCATGTTCAATACAGTTGATATATAGTTTATACCACCTAGTACCTGTGAAGCGATAAATAAAGTCATGGAAAATAACCATAAGGTCATCCCTAATCCTGACCCCGAAATTGCTTTGGGAACTGCAGATAATGGAGGATAAATCGTCCAACCGGCAGATGCAGGACCTGTTTCAATAAAGAAAGATGCTACCATAATAACACAAGCCGTAAAGAAGAACCAGTATGATAACATGTTCATCAATGGAGAGGCCATGTCTCGTGCACCTAATTGATATGGAATTAATAAGTTACTGAAAGTTCCGGACAGACCAGCTGTTAATACGAAAAATACCATCATGGTACCGTGTATGGTCACCAACGAAAGGAAGAAATCCGGTCTAATACGACCTCCTTCTGCCCATTTTCCTAAGAAAACCTCAAGAATTGGGAATTCAGCATCAGGCCATGCTAATTGAATACGAAATAAGATCGACAGGATCATAGCAAATACTGCCATGATAATACCAGTGATCAAGAACTGCTTAGCAATCATCTTATGGTCTTGACTGAAGATATACTTTGTCAAAAACGTCTCATGATGATGATCATGGGAGTCGTGATGAGCTGCGTCGTGCGATATAACTGTAGTTGACATATTCTATTTAAAATTCTCTGTTATATTTAATTTATTGAAGCTGCAATACGATTATTCTGTTCAGAACTTTCAGTTTGAGCGAACTCTTTCTGAAGATCTTCTGTAAAGAATTTAGTTTGTTTACTTAACCACTCTTTGTATTCAGCTTCTGTGACTACTCTTACATTTTTCTGCATATTATAGTGAGATTCACCACAGATTTTCGCACATAACATCACGAAATTATATTGTGGATCGTTCATTTTATCACGCATTTCATCAGTAGTGATGGTTGGTGTAAATTGGAAGTAGTTAGTCATACCTGGAACCGCATTAATTTGAACGCGGAAATCAGGAATATAGAATGAGTGAATAATATCTTTTGATAAGATGTGGAAACGAACTGATTTATTAACAGGAATTACAATCTCTTCTCCTTTAACATCATCCCATGAATTCTTATCGTTATAATCAATACCGTATGCATTTAATGGCGTTGTTAATTTGTAATTACGTTCACCAAACTCGCCATCTGCTCCTGGGTAGCGAACAGTCCACATGAACTGCTCTCCTAGGACTTCAATCTGAAGTGCTGATTTCTTAAGGTCTTCAGGAATATTAGTGATTGAACGCCATGTGAAAAAGCCAAACAATACTAAGATAGTTAATACAACAGCAGGAACTATAGTCCACATTCTTTCAATTGCATCATTATGTGGATAGAAATATGCTTTACGCTTCGCACGCATTCTATAAATGTATGTGAAGGTCAATAATAAAATGTGCACCAAAACCAACACCACTGTAATAATGACTGTTGTAACGATGAACATCGTATCTATTTCCTTACCGTGTTCAGTTGCGGCCGGTCTCCAAGCCCAATCTCCCCAAACTGCATATCCGTAATATACAAATCCTAAGAATGCAACTAAAAAAACAAAAAATAATGCTGCTTGTAGCGTATTGTTTGCTAATGGATTATATTTTCCATTTACTTTTTTAGTTAGAACATAGATAGAATGTACTTTACCGATAACGGCAAAAACAGTACAAATAACTAAGAAAAGTAAAATATAATAAGTCAAGTTCTTATATACTTGAGGATCAATTTTCTTTTCTTCTTTAGCAGGTGCTGCAGGCGTAGCTGTACTACTGCTGGTACTAGATGCTGAAACGCTGGCTGAATCTGTCGCAGCTGCAGTAGCTGTATCAGCCGGTGCAGCAACAGAATCTGCAGGAGCAGCCACAGTAGCCGCTTGCTCAACCTGAGTTGTATCAGTACCCGTTTGGTCCTGAATAGAAGCCAACGCAGGTGCTGCAAACAATAGGTTAATAGCTAATAAGCCTCCTAATAAGGACTTAAATCTGTTTTGTATTTTAAACTTCATTTCTTATAACACGTTTGAACGTTATTTCCCCTTAATCTCTTTTAAATTTGGTGATGTAAACTTTCGTCTAACAATGGATGGTTTTTCGCTGCTAATGAATGCTTACTTAATTTCGCAAGAACCAAGAAAGTAAAGACACCTACAAAACCTATTGCCGTAAATATTTCAATAATGCCAAAACCTCTATGTGTATCCACAGTACCCGGCATAATCATAATATAGTAATCTAACCAGTGTCCGCAAAGTAATACGATTGAAACAAATAACATCATATTGTTCTTACGCTTAGCATCACGATCTACTAATAAAAGTAGTGGCGCAACAAAGTTAATGATAATGCTTAACCAAAACCAAGGTTTGTATTCTGGTTCCCAACGTTTATAAAAATAAACCGTTTCCTCTGGAATGTTTGAATAGTAAATCAACATAAATTGAGCAAACCATACATAAGCCCAGAAAATAGAGAAACCAAACATTAATTTTCCTAAATCATGTAAATGATTTTCATTTACCCAATTCATATAGCCCGCCTTCTTTAACAATACCAAAATTACAGTAATTGCTGCAAGGCCACTAACCCACATTGCTGCAAAGTTATACCAACCAAACATAGTAGAGAACCAGTGTGCCTCTAAAGACATAATAGTATCAAAAGACCAAATTGGCGTAGTAAAACCAAAGATAACTAAAAATATAGCCGACAATTTAAAGCTTTTCTTATATGAATTTAAGCCCCCTGCTAGATCTTCATTGTAAGATAATTTAGCTAGAATATAAGCAAATATACTGTAGCTACCCATAAAAAGAATCTGACGAATCAAGAATCCCGGTACATTTAAATATGCCGCTTTTCCAGCTATTAACTTGTCATAATGAGGGCTGTTAGGATCTGTTAATCCTTCTGCATGCCAGTGATGATATAGGTTGTGTGTATATAATCCTAAACCTACTATGATTAATAAGATCAACGAAGCAATTGGAAGAACACTTGCCATTGCTTGTGGTATTCTGATAAAGCCCGCAGACCATGCAGACTGAGTTACTAATTGTAGAGCTACGAAAAAAGCTCCGGCAGCACATACACAGGTAAAATAATATCCCATCAATAATAAATTGGCATATGTACGCTCAACCATTATAT
>JBEBRZ010000001.1:0-71509 GCA_040394615.1 Sphingobacterium mizutaii | reverse complement strand
CAAGGTTGTCTAAATCGTAATTTGAATAGTTTTTTTCCATAAAAATGGTATTTATATGAGTATTTGTGTTTAGTTTTTTAAAAATATCTAAAAAATTTAAATAAATTTCTATTTATTCTGTATAAAATTTACATTTGTATTAACAAATATGATAAAACAATATGTTTTTTCATATTACTTCCCTCAAAATAACATAGGTTTATAATTGGTTAGCGTAGAAGCTCCTCGCCCGGGGAGCTTCTTCCATTTATAATAATTTTAACCTTCCCTTGTTATTTCTAATTTTTCAAAATTAATAACAATTATTGTGAAATTTGTATTTAAATGGTAAAATTTCATCATCTTTTTTAACATTTTTACATTGCTTGAAACAGTAAGTATTTTGTACATTCGTTTTAGTCACATTTTGAGGTTATGAAAGAAGATGATGTAAAGATTTCCCGTAAAAAACCAATTTTCCCGGTGGGACCAGGATTGGTTAAGTATTTGAAAACATATCAAAGAGATGGAAAACTACCTTTAGCATATAGAGATTTATTAAGTTTTCAGGAAACCATTCCTTCATTAGACAAATTTGGTGTTGACACACTCTGGGAAATTCCTTTGTATCCACCCCATGTTCAAGATACCCTCTATGATAATCTTAAAATTGTGTATGCTCAATTGAAAGCTTCTGGTAATACACGTATCGTTCAGCATAAAGTTATTGAGAAAATCGAGTTTTGTGCTTTTGGTAATACACATCCCTTCCGGGTGAAGATTGTAAATAGGCTAAATGATGTTTATGATTATTTTTATATCAAACAAGCGGATGCATCCAGAATCTATGGTTTAGAACTTGAGGAAATTCTTTCTCCAAATCAGGTGAACTACTTGTACGATCGTGATACCTTGGTGGAAGAACATATTGTAGGTTTGCCTGGAGATGTGTTTGCGAAGTCGCGGATGGATACACCCGATTATAATCAAACACGTATCGCTAAAGAATTCGTTAAGTTTAATGAACGTTGTGTGATATCTATGCTAGGGGATATGCGTGCTTATAATTTTGTAATGCAAATTACACCGGATTTTGATGATTTTCAATTTAGGATCAGAGCTATTGATTTTGATCAGCAATTCTATGAAGGAAATATCAAAGTTTATCTACCACAGTTTTTTAAAGAAAACCTTCCGTATGTGAAATTATCGATGGAGTATTTAAATGATAAAACTGTCCAACAATATCAACAAGAAGAAAGATCTTCGATCGTTCATCGGGTTCGAAGTGAAAGGCATAGGATTAAAGATCTTCGGGATGCTTCTAAAACACAGCAATTATCTACTAAAGAGAATATAGAGAGACTCAGAGATGGCTATGCGAGGTACTATAATAACGAGAATTATTATAAATGTATCTCCATGACAGATATCATTGAGCTAAATGTTAAGAATGTTATTCGTCAAGTAAAGCTCTAGCGAAGTCTTTTCTGGTTGTCTTTAACAAAAGCTTCCCAGCCTGTATAGCTTTTTCCTCCGGTAGATTGATTTTGTTGGAATGAGTGACAGACTGCAACTGCAAGTCCGTCTGTAGCATCCAGAAATTCGGGCGTTTCCTTAAAACTCAATAACGTTTGAAGCATAGCAGCTACTTGTTCTTTACTCGCATTTCCGTTCCCTGTCACCGACTGTTTAATCTTTCTTGGGGAATATTCAAAAATTGGAATATCTGCATTAAGGGCAGCAGCCATTGCTACGCCTTGAGCACGTCCCAGTTTTAACATGACCTGAATGTTTTTTCCATAAAATGGCGCCTCAAGGGCTACACAGTCTGGTTTATATTCGGCAATTAATGCACTAGTCTTTTTAAAGATACGTTGCAATTTAAGGGCGTGATCATCTAAGTGTCCCATTTTTATTACCCCCAGTGTAATTAAGGATATTTTTTTGTTCACTTCTTTTAATACTCCATATCCCAATACCACTGTACCTGGGTCAATACCTAAGATAATTCGTTCCTTTGCCTGTTCCTTTTGCATACTGCAATAATACGATTTTATAAACATTGCTGTTGATAAACGGTTATTTATTAAAAAATTGTTAAAATTGTGCTTTCTTAAATAAAATTGACAAAGACTCAACGAAAATATCTCAATCTACTGATTAAAATAGCCATTGTTGCCTTAGCCATGTGGTTTGTGGTTTCAAAAGTTAATAATCAAAAAAATCTTAAGGAATTTGAACATTTGATTTCTCAGATTGATCCATTCATAATTCGGATGGTGTTAATTGTTGTGATTTTGTTAATGTTCCTGAATTGGTTTCTAGAAGTTATAAAATGGCGGTACCTCAGTAGAAGAATTGAGAAGTTGGGCTTATGGAAGGCTGTGAAATCCGTTTTTTGTGGACTTACCTGGGCTATATTCACGCCAAATAGGATAGGAGAGTATGGAGGAAGGGTAATGTTATTAAAGCCTGAGAACCGAGCTTCCGGGGCAGTAGCAATGGGAGTAGGTTTGTTTGCCCAATTAGTTTTGACCAGCATCTTCGGAGCATTGAGTATTGCCTGGTTTGTAACTACTTTTATTGAGACACCGGCATCTGTAGATTTTGGTATCTGGCTTATAGCTGTAATTTATGCTATAGCATTCGTTGTGTTATATTTTAATGTTTCCTGGGTTGACTACTTAGTTGGTAGGATCAAATTTTTGTATAAAATTAAACCTTTCTTTGCTGTTCTTGAAGATTTTACCATAAAAGAGTTGGCTACCGTACTCATGTTGTCGGCCTTTCGCTTTGCAATTTTTACCTCTCAGTATATTATCCTTATGCTGATTATTCTTCCGGACCTTCCTCTGGTATCTATGGTGCTCATGATATTTATTATGTTTTTTATTCAATCTGCTGTGCCATCCTTAGATATTTTTGACTTTAGTGTTCGTAGTTTTGTGGCTAGCAATTTGTATGCGTATATTACGACGCAAGAAATTGCGGTGATGGCTATTGTTTCCTGTGTTTGGTTTGTGAATTTAATCCTTCCGGCTATTATAGGAGCTTTTTTTGTTTTAAATGTGAATTACATCAGTGATAATAAATCTTAGTTTTTTTCTTTTTATAATGACCATTGTTTATGTGGTCTTAGTGCTTTATATGCGGAATGGTTGGATGAAGCTACCGTATTTTCATACAAATGCTATTCCTCCAAGTTCGAAAGTGACTGTTATTATTGCAGCGAGAAATGAAGAATTAAATATTGGGAGAACTTTGGATTGTATTGTAGGACAGGAATACCCAAAAGAATTATTAGAAATAATAGTAGTTGATGATCACTCCACAGATAATACAGGTAACATAATCTTAAGTTATGCTGATAAGGGGGTGAAATTAATCACCTTAAACGAAGGAAATAAACTAAATTCTTATAAGAAATTTGCCATTAACAAAGCTATTAATGCTTCTACGGGTGATGTTATTTTGACGACAGATGCTGATTGTCGGATGGGATCCAAATGGATATTGAACATCATTCAGTATATGGAAAGAGAAAACAAACTTATGGTATCCTCTCCAGTATGTTATAATGAGGAGAAAAGTTATTTTGAGAGATTACAAACTCTTGAGTTTTTATATCTGATTGGTTTAGGTGCAGCCGGTATTGGAAATGGAAACCCGACTACTTGTAACGGAGCTAATCTAGCTTATAGAAAATCTCTATTTTTTGAAATGGGTGGCTTTAATGGTATTGATGAGTTGGCTTCAGGTGATGATGAGTTGTTGCTACATAAGGTCGCAGAGTCAAATGCTGACAAAATAGGATTCTGTAAATCCAAAGAGGCTGTGGTCTACACAGATGCTAAGGAAAGTATAAAATCTTTTTTAAGTCAAAGAAAACGTTGGGCATCCAAAAGTACCAAGTATAAAGACAAGAAAGTTGTTGTATTAGGGGTTTGTATCTGGTTATTTAACCTGTCTTTTTTATTAAGCTTAATCTTTTTACTATTCGGAATATTTGATGGAAGAGAATTGGTGTTAACCTCTCTAGTGATGAAGTTCCTGGTGGAATTGTTATTTCTTTATCCTATTCTTTCTTTTGTTAATAGAAAGGAACTTTTATGGAATTTGCCTCTATTAACAATCATACACTCTCTTTATTTAGTATATATTGGTGTTGCGGGAAATATTGGAAAATATGACTGGAAAGGAAGAACTGTTAAATAACGCAATTATTTCTCTTCTTTTACTTTTGTTTTGATAGCATCTTCAGCTTTTTTTACGATTTCCTCAGCATTTAATCCTGCAGTATCAATTGGATCTAATACTTCCCAGGTCATGTGTGTAAATGGTCGCAAAGGAAACATTCCCCATTGAACCATTTTATATGATCCGTTGATCGCAATAGGCACTACTAAAGCATCAGGATTCTTTTTCAGCAAGGTGGCTATCCCTCCAACAGAAAAAGCCTTCATTTTACCTGTTTTGGTTCTGGTTCCTTCCGGAAAAATAAAAGCAGACCAATTATGCTTTTTCATATTATTAGCAAGTGTAAGAATTTGGGCTATGGATTGTTTAGGATCTTTTCTATCGATATTAGCAGCTCCTCCGTGCTTCAGGTTAAATGAAATGCTAGGAATTTTGGCATTCATTAATTCAAGCTTTGAGATAAATTTTCCATGAAATCTTCTTAAGAAAAAAATCAATGGTGGGATATCATAAGTACTCTGATGATTAGCAACAAAAATAATAGGTTTTCCAGTTGGTATATTTTTATTATCGATAAACTGAGTACGATTGAATAAAGTATAATTACAAGCGACTAAAAAACCATTTAAAATATCCACACTCTTCTTATGGGCTGAATATCCTCCTAATTTTAAACAAAGCCATTGGATTGGATGAAATATTATTAATGACAGCGCAAAGCATGTATAAAATATAGGCGTAAGAATAAATCCTAATAATTTTCTCATGGTAATTATAAATTGTGCAAATATACGAAATTGGATAATCTAAAAAATCCATCATCAAAATATTAAGAATAGTTAATTAGTGTTTTAATTTTATTAAAATTTTGTTTAACTTTATTAAGATAAAAAGATATAAATATGAAATTTCCTATTCAGTGTCCCTCCTGTGATAATGAGATGACGGTGGTCAAATTGCATTGTTCTGAATGTGGGACTGAAGTTGCCGGTAAGTTCAACTTTCCTTTGTTAATGCGTCTGGAACCAGAAGAACAGGAGTTTATCATTCAGTTTTTATTAAACTCAGGGAGTTTAAAAGAAATGGCGAATAAGATGGGGAAAAGTTACCCAACGGTAAGAAACAAATTAGATGAATTGATAGATAAAGTAAAATCCTTACAAAATATTTAAAATGAAAAGCTTCAAAGAATCTCAAAATATGTTTGCTATTTGGTTACTCTTTATTATGGTGCCAATTATTGGATTTCAGATGTATCAGGAGTTATCTAACCCAATTAACCTTTTATCAAATCCAGCAATCCTGATCACTGCTATTATTATAGTTTTCTTTGTTTTTATCCGTTTAAAAACAAACTATACTCCTGAGGGAATTCATGTCGTATTCATCCCCTTTATATGGAAAAAATTTATTCCTTGGGATGATATTTCGAATGCTTATTTAAGAAAGTATAGCTTGTCAGATTTTGGAGGATGGGGCTATAGATTCGGTAAAGATGGAAGAGCTTTTACAGCCAAAGGTGATAAGGGACTTCAATTAGTTTTAAAAGACAATAGTAAGTTATTGATCGGTACACAAGAACCGGAGGAGATTCAAAAAATTATAAATCTATATAAACCATACCAAGATGAGTTCTAGAAATTTTATGGATATTCTGTTAAATCCGTTTGAAGATATAACGAGTAGAAATCTTTTAATCACGGGGGTTTTAGGATTTTTATTATTGAGTGTATTAGGTTATTTTCTTCATTTTGTTAACGACGGTATTATTAATATACATACTAGCTATCCCAAGGAGTACTGGAAGTATTTAGTCAATGGAGCAATTAATACCGGAAGTTTAGCGCTATTAATGTATATCTATTCCTTATTTGTTTATCCTAAAGCGAGATTCCAGGATATAATAACAGCTGTGCTTATCTCACAATGTGCTTTAATTATTGTGGTATTATTGAACTTCAATCCATTTTCACGGGAAATTTTAGGTGGAGTTATAAAACAAGTTGAAAATGGTAATATCAATGATTTGAAGATAGAAGCTAATTCGATGATTTTGTTGTCAGTTTTAGGATTGATCTCTGTTTTGTTTTTATATTATTTCTTTCATCTTTTAGTCATGGGAATGAAAATTGCCATTAATAGTCATAAAGTGGTTCATACGATTATCATTGTATTACTGACGCTTTCGTTAGACGTTTTTTTACATATTGTTTATCCTTACTTATAAGTATATGAAAAGCTATTTTTTATTTTTAATTTTTTTATTCTCCTGTTCATTGGGGATTAGTCAATCTTTTGAAGGAAATTGGAAAGGTGTTTTAAAGGTCTCAGGTATGGACTTGCCTCTTATTTTTGAATTCAAATATAATGGTGAATGGGAAGGAACTATGCAAAGCCCAAAGCAAACTACTAATAAGTTCCCATTAAGTAATATTCGTGCCGAAGGAGACTCCATATTTGTAGAGCTGAGCCAAATGGGAGTAAAATATGCAGGTAAGATCAATTCGGATCGTTCGGAAATTCATGGAACTTTCAAACAAGCAGCTTTAACTACTGATTTGACTTTAATAAAAGTAACGGAAGAACAGGCCGCTCAAGCTTCAATTTATAAGCGACCTCAACGCGTAAATCCACCCTACAGCTATGATACTACCGATGTTACTTTCGAAAACACGATAGATAAAGTGACTCTTGCAGGGACACTGACCAAACCAAAAGAAGCAGGGAAATTTCCTGCAGTAGTGCTCGTTACGGGAAGTGGTCCTCAAGACCGAAATGAAACTTTAATGGGGCATGAGCCTTTTAAGGTATTGGCTGATTACCTGACCAAAAATAATATTATTGTTCTTCGGTATGATGACCGCGGAGTAGGTAAATCGAAAGGTGACTTTAGCAAAGGAACTACAGGCGATTTTGGAAAAGATGCTTTAGCGGCTGTGAATTTTTTAAGAAAACAAATAAAAGTTGACCCTATGCGAGTGGGAATAATAGGGCATAGCGAGGGAGCACTGATTTCTACAATTCTTGCCGGACAGGAGACAAGTGGTTTGAATTTCATCATCTCGTTAGCAGGCCCTGCCATAAAAATGGATTCCTTGATGCTATTACAGAATGAAGCTGTAATGAAAAGTCAGGGCAAAAATATTACCCAGGATGAATTAAAACTGATTAGGAAGAATTATGAAATTATGGCTTCTGATCTTTCAGGAGAAGAGGCATTTGATGCAATTCTGAATAATATGAAATCAGTACCTGGTAAACAGAATGCGGAAGAAGCAGACCAGCTGGGAGCTTTAGTAACCCCTTGGTTTCGTTATTTCATTAAGATTGATCCGATTCCTTTTATTAAGAAGATTAAAATTCCTGTATATGCCGCTTTTGGAGGAAAGGATGTTCAAGTACCAGCAGTACCTAACATGGAGAGTTTAAAGACAAATCTTCCAAAAAATAAGAAGAGTGAAGTTAAAGTTTATCCAAATCTTAATCACTTATTTCAAAATGCAAAAACAGGAGCTGTGAATGAATATTCAGAAATAGAAGAAACATTGAGTACGGAACTTTTAGAAGATATTACAAAATGGATTAAAGCTTTATAGCAATGTAATGCTTAAACTGTACCGATAAAAAAACGTTCCTGTATTCGTGGAGCGTTTTTTTGTGCATTAAATTTATCGTCTGATTAATTCTTAAATATATATTAGTTCAGTGTAGAATATACCGGGTTTTATTCCAAAGATGAATTAATGGCAATTTCTCTAGCAGGAAATCATGTAATCTGTAACCTTCAAAAGCTAGTTCTATATCACGCTGTTTCAAGAGTTGATTTAAAGAAATTGAACTGAGATTAGTTAATCCTGCCCTTGGTCTTAATAAATTGATGTCTTGGAGGAAGAGTTTTTACCTGAAAGGATTCTCTAAAATATTTGAAAGTGAGAAATTCCTGTTTTCTATAATATCATTAGCAAGGTTAAGGGCTTCTGTATTGTACCATACAATGAATTTTGAAAAAAATATTTGATACTTACTCAATGGTTTCATGGTTTAAACCATCATTAATACCAGTGTAAGAGCTATTAAAAAACAAAAACAGTTGGCAATGAAAGAATTTTGCCAACTGTTTTATTAAAAGATATCTTTTATCTATGGTGTAGTATTGGCAACAGGAAGTATTTTTCCATTATAATATTTATGTCCGTTTTGTGCAAAATCTGCAACATATCTACCCATTTCAAAGGCTAGTGTGCCTGCTTCTACACCAGGGAAAGCAGTCTCAAACATCTCCGTTTGGGAAGAGCCTAAAGCCAAACAGTTTACCTTAATATTTATATCTTTAAATTCTTCCGCCAAGCACTCTGTAAGAATAGCCAAGGCTCCTTTGCTGGAAGAATATGCAGATAGGCCCGGAAATTTTGAAGACCCTTGGAAGCCGCCCATACTACTGATGTTAACGATGTGTCCTCCATCTTTCATTAAGGGAACTATATGTTTTATCATTTGAATATGACCAAGTAAATTGGATTGAAACATATGTGCTACATCTTCCATACTAGTTTCCAAAAAGGGTTTATTGATCAAAGCTCCAGCATTATTGATTAGGATATCTACTTTATCAAATTTCGACTGAATAAATGGAATTAAAGATTCAGGATAATTATCAAATACGATGTCAAATTGTGCTGGATAAAGAACTCCTCCATCATGATTAAGAGAAGATGCTATTTCATGCAATTTCCTTAATTTTTCTCCTGATCTAGCTAAGGCGATGACCTTATTTTCTTTGTTTGCAGTTAAATCCAATACTGCTTCAAAACCAATCCCACTACTTGCTCCGGTTATGATAATATTCGCCATAATAATTACTCTTCTTTTTCAATTTCTTCTTCCACCTCTTTGGCAGACGGCAGTTTGTCTGTACCTAAGCGTTGCGGTCGAAAAATATAATAAATACCACTAGAAGCAACCAATAAGGATATGATGTAAAATATTAAACTTATGGTAACTGCTATATGTTGATCTAATTGTAAATAGGTAGCCAGGCTAAAGATTACAGATTCTCTCAAACCAATTGCACCTCCTATAGAGGGAACAATGGCAACTAAAGAAGAAACCATAAAAATTAAAAGATAGGGGGAGAACTTTCCGTCAAAATTCATTGCATAAAGAATGAAAATAGCGGTCAAAGTTTGGAAACCCTGGACACAAAGCGCTTTAAAGTGGGTAAGGATAAAATTCTTTAGGAATTGTTTAAAGAATAAACTCAGTATATACAGGTAACTGGCAGTTCCGATTATTAAGATAGCAAGAGTAACTGCATTAGGAATTGCTAGTCTTGGCATAAAAATAATTAGGGCACCTGTAATGACACATAAAGCCCAAAGACCCGATAGTCGATCAAAGAATACAGCGCCAAGAACCTGCCTACGGGATGTTTGAAAGTTCTTTTTTAGAAAGAAAATTTTATATCCATCACCGCCAATCCCTCCCGGTAAGAAAAAATTATAAAGAAGGCCTAATTGATAAAGTCTAAAATTATATCGTTCAGTAAGGTTTAAACCTATTGCCTTAAAAAAGGAATTCAGTCTTGAAGACGCTATTATTATGGAACAAGAATAGGAAAGTAATGCAAGAAAAAGATAGAGGGGGTTACTGTCTTTGAGGGCATCAGCAAGTTCCTTTAATGATATTTTTGTAGATACCCAATAGATTGCTCCCAGAGTAATCAGAATCTTGAATATATTTTTGAGGATATTCCAAATTTTTGATTTTTCCATTCAATTTTTTTGGTTAAGATTATAGAAATGGGTACACTCTGGAGTAAAATAAAAGAAGGTACAATAAAAAGAAAGCTCCACAAAGACTGAAAAGCCAGTTGAAATCTACTCTTTTATATTTTTCCTTTAACATCATGAACATCAAAACTATAAATATAATGAAAAGTGAAATGGGGGCAAATATAGCCCATTTGTTTGGAAAATTTAGGGAAATATTCTGTAATATTTTAGCATCTTTGCTGAAGGCGAAAGCAATTCCAATGATTAAAATAATCAATACCAAACGAAGAATAGCCTTGGCAACTATTTTGCTTATGGTATGATTTTTGGATATGTTGTTCATCTTAATAGAATAGATTTTTTTGTTTACTAATATACATTTATTATACTATTTTAAACTTTGTAATATGCATAAACGTATTATTTCGTTTTTATCTTTATTAACAGCATTGTTAGTATTAGGTAGTTGCGGAGCACCAAGAAAAGGTGCTACAGGCGGAACTGGGTCAGGAACTGTTTCTGCTCAAGGACCTTCGGCTTCTCAATGGCGTGCTGGAGTAAAAGGTAAGTGGATCTTGAACGCTGTTACTCGTGAAAACATTCCTAGTAGCTATACAGTGAAGAATATGTTTGATGAAGCTCCGGTTGATTGTTTTATCGGATCATTATGGGATCTTCCCGGAGGCAACCAAAGAGGTAGCATTACCTTCAATGCAGATGGAACACTATGTGCGGCAGGTACTGTTCGTACGATTGTATGGTCTATTTTCAACCCTGGAAAAACCGGAGGACAACCTGCATTCCAGTTTAAGAAAATTTATGCAGGAGATAAAGCTTCTAATGTAACTAGCGGATACCGTTTGGATTTATCGTATGCTGATGAAAACTCATTGGAAATGCGTTTACCAGTAGATTTGAACGAAGGAACAGGTTATTTAGTTCTGAAGTTTGATAGAGCTGAATAATTTATTCTAAGAATTTTTGAATGTAAGCCGTGAAATAATTCCACGGCTTTTTTAATTGTATATGTTAAAATTCATCATCCCCACCTCATTTATTCAACTCAGTTAATGATGCTTTCAAGACCGTTTTTTAGTCTTGAAGTTAATGTTTTCCTCAATGTTTTGCTCAATCGTTTGTCTTAAATATATATATTTGTCATGTTATAACAATTAGAATGATTGAGGAAAGCAAGAAAATTGCTCTTATTACTGGTGTAACCGGGCAAGACGGAGCATATTTAGCAGAATTTTTATTAAAAAAAGGCTATATAGTACATGGTTTAAAAAGAAGAAGTTCTCTTTTTAATACTGATCGTATAGACCACCTATATCAAGATCCACATCAATTGGGACGAAACTTTGTCTTACATTATGGTGATCTTACAGATTCTACCAACCTGATACGGATTATTCAGGAGACAAAACCTCATGAGATTTATAACCTGGCAGCACAATCACATGTAAAAGTGAGTTTTGATACCCCAGAATATACTGCCAACGCAGATGGTTTGGGCACGCTGCGTATCCTTGAAGCAGTTCGCCTGCTTGGCTTGACCGAGCATACCCGGATCTATCAAGCATCTACCTCTGAGTTGTATGGCTTAGTACAACAAGTCCCTCAAAGTGAAACCACTCCGTTTTATCCTCGTAGTCCTTATGCGGTAGCCAAGATGTACGGCTATTGGATTACGGTAAATTACCGTGAAGCCTACAATATGTATGCTTGTAATGGTATTTTATTCAATCATGAGAGCCCTGTAAGGGGAGAAACCTTCGTGACACGTAAAATTACCAGAGCAGCAGCGAAAATCGCTCTGGGGCTTCAGGATAAGCTTTATTTAGGAAATCTTTCTGCACAAAGAGATTGGGGACATGCTAAAGATTATGTTGAGGCGATGTGGTTAATTTTACAACAAGAGAAACCAGAAGATTTTGTGATAGCAACCGGAGTGACCACCACTGTTCGTGAGTTTGTAAGAATGGCATTTGCCGAACTAGGCATTGAGGTTGAATTTTCCGGTAAGGGTGAAAGCGAAAAAGGTGTGATCATCGATAGAGATGATGAACGTTTAAAAGTACTCGGTTTAGATCCGGAAAAGATAAAATTAGGACAGACTGTTGTGAAAGTGGATCCAAGTTATTATCGACCAACCGAGGTGGATTTATTGATTGGAGATCCTAGTAAAGCTAACTCCCAATTAGGTTGGACTCCCAAGTATAACCTGGAGATGTTAGTTAATGAAATGGTATTGTCAGATTTAAAATTAATGCATCGGGAAGAATACCTGCGAAAAGGAGGATTTGATATTCTTAATTATTTTGAATAACAGCAAGTTGGAACAATATTTGCTTCTCAAAATTAAATAATTATTAAATATTCATTTTGAAATTGTTTAGTCATCTCAAGACAAACTTTTCAAAGGAGATAAATGGAAATGAAAACAAATGTTAATACAGTAGAGAATAATGAAGCGAAAGTCGCCCCTGTAGCCAAAAGGGATAATTCTAAAATCTACTTTTTCATCATTGCAATTGCAGCTCTTTTAGCTACCAATATATATTTTTATGTAAAATATAAGTCTTCGGGTGAAAAATTGTATACCGTTACTTTACAAAAAGAAAACCTACAGATAGAAATTGACAGGATTGAAGCTGAATTAGATAATATTAAATCAGAAGGAATAAGCAGTACTGCTGCTCTTGTTTCTTCAGAACAGTCTGCACGTAAAAAGATCGAAGATTTACGGAGAGGGTTAGAAAATAATGAAATTACTGCTCCGGAAATTGAAACTGCTAAATTGGAAGTTTCGAAATTAAAGGATCAGGTTTCCAAGATGAAGGATGATGTCACATCCTTAAAAATCAAAAACCAGCTATTGGCAGAATCTAATACGCAACTGAATCAAAAGGTTAAGGAAACTGAAATGTTGACCGCTGATTTGGAGAATGAGCGTAGGATATTAACTAATAAAATAGCTAAAGCTTCCTCTATCAAGGTTTCTAATGTAAATATAATTGGAATTGAAGAACGCAAAAACGGCTCATTAGAGAATGAAAATAAGGCTAAACGAATTGATAAACTTCAAATCAACTTTACCTTAGCAGATAATCCGTTGGCACAAATAGGCAAGAAAGAGGTGTATGTAAGAATTATAAATCCTAAAGGAAATCTCATTGCTAATTCTGAGGATTTATTCTATGTTCATGGAGAAAAGCTTCAGTACACATTCAAACAACCTATTGAATTCACCAATAATGGACAAGAATACCAATTTATTTGGTCAGGCTCTAACCATAAATTTCAAAAGGGAGCATATACCGTGCTTCTTTATGCAGACGAATCTATTATGGGTAGATCATCCGTTGTATTAAAATAGAAAGGTTATTTTTAAAGCATATTAGGAAAATGGAGTCGATTGATTTAGTCGACTCCATTTTCTTTATAAATCGGTAAGATAATGGTAAAAGTGGTTCCGATGCCCTCAAAGGTTACAAAGGATATCTCTCCCTTCATGGATTCAATAGTTTTCTTAACAAAGGCTAATCCTAATCCGGTGCCGGAGCTTTTGGTCGTGAAATTTGGTTGAAAGATTTTTGGTATAACATTAGCAGGAATTCCCATTCCATTATCTTTTACAATAATCTTTATCTTTTCTTCTTCTATATATTCAATCAGGATGCTTATTAAGTGTTTCTTACGACCTATAGAGGCTTCAATAGAGTTCTTTATCAAATTATTAAATGTTCTTAATAATTGATCTCTATCGCCCAATACATATACGCTCTCATCGTCCGTATTGTTAATAATCTTAATATAAGTGTTGTGATTATTGTGATAGACATTGGCAGATTTATTAATCTTTTCTACAAGATTGATCTTGATAAGATTTGTGTCAGGAAGTCTCGCAAAATTGGAAAACTCCGTTGCTATTTTACTTAGACTATTTATCTGTTCAATAAATGAATTGGATATCCGGAAGAACCGTTCCTCAAATTTAGGGTCATCTTCAGTATAGCTTCTGGTCAGTTGCTGAATTCCTAATTTCATTGGAGTTAGCGGATTCTTAATCTCATGTGCAATCTGTTTTGCCATTTCCCGCCATGCGTATTCCCGTTCTGCATTCAATAGCTGTTTGGCGTTCTCTTCAAGTTTTACAATCATGAAATTGTATTCCTTCACTAATGCGCCGATTTCATCATCTCGCTCCCAATACAAAGGCTCATTTGGTTTATTACTAAAGATAGTCTGTGATAACTTCTTCCCAATTAAATTTAAAGGTTTAGTGATTGAATTTGCAACCATAACCGTTAAGAAACCCAAACCGAGTATGATAATCGTATAAATATTTAATAGGGTGTTTAGTAATAAGTTCTGACTTTCATTTTCTTCCTCAACAGAGGTGAAATAGGGGATGTTTAAAAACAGAATGTTGTTATATTCACTATTCTTGATAGTTGCATAACTTGAATTATACTCAAATCTTAGAATTTGTTCTTTTAAAAAGCTATCTGATTTTTTCAACACATTCAAGTTATTGAAAGCTATGGGATTTATATATTTAGATACTAAGCCCATATCGTATATCTTTGGTTGAGAGGTAAAAATTAATTTACCGTTTTTATTATATAAGTTAATATCTGTAACAGAAGAAGCTGAAAACTCTTTAACAAATTCCTGGATTTGTAATTCAGTTAAATTACCCGAGGTCTGAATTTTACTTTCAATCTTTTTAATTACATCCATGATGTAATTTGATCTTTGCTGGACCTTGCTTTTTTCTAATTGTCCCGAAATACTGATAAAAGAAATAAATCCTGAAATAACGATGGCAAAGATTACTACACCAATAATCATCGTCTGAATTCTTGTACTGTATTGGATACGATTGATAAGGAGTTTAAAATGATACCTTATACTTCTAAGGTTGAAGGATTTCTGCGTAATGGTGCTAAACAAATACTTAACAGCATCAAATACCATAAAGTAGATATACAGGCATAAAAACAAGAAGGAAAATACCGCCACAGATTGCCACAAACTCAACCGTGGCGTACTGACAACAAGTGTGGTATGTTCATCCGGTTTATAAACCACATTGAAATAACCATTATAATCCTCCATTTTCACATACTGCTCCACCTTTCCCTCAAATGTATCGTCCTTATTAGGATACGTAAATGACCCATTTTGGGTGACTAAAGTTCCATTACGATATAAGGCAAATGAAGTCGCATTATTTTGGTAATTATGGATGAACTTGACTTTGCTATCGGATAGAATTTCAGGGTAGGATAATGCGGTTCCATACGCACGATTGCGTAAATTAATGAAAACCTGAACCATTTGATCCTCCGTTTCGTTAATCGGAATATCAAATTGTAAGAAATATTCATGCGTCCCCAAGTCGCTTCTTAAACGATAGAAATGATCAGTTTGCAGAACTTTTGTTGACTTATTAATAACCTTTTCCCGATACTCCTCAATCTTATTATTATCGTAATTTCCTAACGGTTGATTGTTATAATAGTAATATCCATTGAATTCAAATTTTGAAAGATACCCACTGAAATAAGTGTGCTTGATATAATCGTTAATTACATCTGTCTTGGTATTAGGAAGGGTAAAAGCAAATGATTGTCTTAGGTTTCGATCCGAAATGATTTTATCCTCCAGGTCGGCAAATAGGGCTGTTGCATTTAAATCATCTTCTGCTTCTAATTGATTAATCGTTACCTTCATTTCACGTTCCACTTTATCTGCCAGACTTCGCATATAGACCGAAGTCGTCATGAACGCAAGAAATACTAAAGTCAGAATGAAAGTAGAGAGTGATAAGCTTACTTTAACCTTACTGTAGGCTCTTAACATAATAACTCCTGCAAGAAAGATATTAAAGAAAGTGCTCTCTCCAACTAAAATTGCATTTAGCGTAATAGCTGTTACTAATGCGATTAATTGAATATTAAGAAAGGAGGTGGTATTAGGAAGTATTGACTTTAAAATACTGACTACCGTATCAATGAAGTAAAGCAGGATGACCATATTAATACAAATGATTAATATATTCAGCCAACTGTATGAGTTAAATGAAAGTAAATTGGTAAGATCTAATGTTACCGCAGTGCTGTTCGTAATTAAAGTTGATAAATGAAAGAACAGCAAATTGCCGATAAAATAAATCGCCAGAATAGAAATTAAGGAAACAACCGTTGTCAAATTACCGGATAAGTACTTCAAAGGCACTTTTAAATACGGTTGAATGGATCTGAAATAAAAAACTAACCAAGCAACCAGAAGCGTTGTCATAAAGAATCCCCATAAATTAGGTAATAGGGGACTATAGGCGTAATACTTAGGGTCAAAAAGACCTATACTAGAAGAAGAAGCTAACCAGTTTGTATTCAGATCGACATATCTGGTTAGTATTAATGTGAATGCAAAAAATATCAAGGAAAACCAAGGTTTTCCGGATTGGGCAATCATCAAACAGATATTATTGACTAAAATCAAGAAACAGATCGAAGCGAAAATCCAACAGATAAATTGGATATCCATAAAAATATTATCATGTTTCCCCTCATTTAGTTTTACAGAAAACATGTAGCTGCCATTTTTGCTATAAATGTTCTTTACATTGTTAGGGTCTTGATAATCTGCAATCTTTAAATTATTGGTGGATATAAGCTGATTAAAGAACACATTTGACAGGTACTCATTGGTTATAGAGAAATGTGTTTGTACGGGGATTAAAGCAAGAACAGAAGTGTTTTCTGTTAATGTCTTTCTTTTTAGAATAAAGGAGCGATTTTCTTCCTGAATAAAGGCAACATCCCCGGATAAACCTAAATCAGTTTCAGGTACATAAATATTATTGCTCCAAAATATAGGTTTATGATCTTTATAAATATAGAAGAAGATTTTATACTTATCTCCGTAGGTATTGGTAACATCTAAGACTTGAGTGGGATAGACCTCAACATTTACAAAGGCCTTCATTAGATTGGAGTCAGCAAATAGATCCTCGACTATATCTTCATATTCATGTATGTTGGAAGAAAGCGTTCTGGTATCCAATTCTAACATATCATCCTTGGTTACCATATTGTTAATCATGATAGCGGTAGCAAGAAAGGATACGGTAAGGATTAGTAAGAGGATTCTTATTTTATTACCCATTTATCTAATGTTACTAATGGGTAAATATAAATAAAAAACTCCTCGCAAATAATTTTACGAGGAGTTTTATAGAGAAATTCAACCTTAGTGTTGGTGAACGTCTTCTTGACGGAAGAATTTCGCCGTAAAATATTCACGGTTCATTCTTGCGATATTTGTCAGTGAAATACCTTTTGGACATTCAGCTTCACATGCACCTGTATTTGTACAGTTACCGAAACCTTCAGCATCCATTTGATCAACCATTGCCTGAGCACGTTCGTAACGTTCTGTTTGACCTTGTGGTAATAATGCAAATTGCGAGATCTTCGCAGATACGAATAACATAGCTGAAGCATTTTTACATGCCGCAACACAAGCTCCACATCCGATACAGGTTGCTGATTCGAACGCCTCATCCGCAATTCTTTTAGGAATTAAGATGTTATTGGCATCCTGGGGACCACCTGTATTTATATTCACATAACCACCAGCTTGTTGGATTCTATCAAAAGCTGTTCTATCTACAGCTAAATCTTTCAATACCGGAAATGCTGCAGCTCTCCATGGTTCTATAACAATGGTCTGTCCATCATGGAAAGAACGCATGTGCAATTGACATGTTGTAATTCCATATTTAGGTCCATGAGGACGGCCGTTGATAACTAAGGAACACATTCCACAGATACCTTCACGACAGTCATGGTCGAAATAGATAGGGTCTTCTCCCTTACGAGTCAAGTCTTCGTTTACGACGTCTAGCATTTCCAAAAAAGACATGTCATCAGCAATATCTTTAGCTTGGATAGTCACGAATTGACCTTTGTCATTTGAGTTTTTTTGACGCCAAACTTTTAGCGTTAAATTCATATGTCCACTCATGATAATATTTTTGTTTGAAAAAGGTTCTGTTACAAACCTTTTCGCTTATTTATAACTTCTTTGTGTTAACTTAACGTTTTCGAATACTAAATCCTCTTTGTGTAATACTTCAGGCTGGTTATCACCTTTATATTCCCAAGCGGCTACATAAGTGTATTCATCATCATTACGTTTTGCTTCTCCTTCTTCAGTCTGTGACTCCACTCTAAAGTGACCTCCACAAGACTCATTTCTGTTTAAAGCATCGTCAACCATTAATTCTCCTAATTCTAAAAAGTCTGCAACACGACCTGCTTTTTCAAGCGACATGTTCAACTCTTCATTTGCTCCAAGAACTTTAGTATCTGTCCAGAATTCTTTACGAAGCTCTTGGATTAATCCTTTAGCTTTTGTAAGTCCTTCTGCTGTACGAGCCATACCACAATACTCCCACATAATATTTCCCAGTTTCTTATGGATATCATCAACCGTTTTGTTCCCTTTAAGAGCTAATAACTTGTTGATTCTTTCCTCAACTTCTTTGCGAGTCGTTTCGAAAGCCGGATTATTTTTATCTACTGGGTTGAAGTTTCCGATTTTCGCTAAATAATCACCTACAGTGTAAGGAATTACGAAGTAACCATCAGAAAGACCTTGCATTAAGGCAGAAGCTCCAAGACGGTTTGCACCATGATCAGAGAAGTTAGCCTCTCCTAAACAGTACAGACCTGGTACAGTAGTCATCAAGTTGTAGTCAACCCAAACACCACCCATGGTATAATGAACGGCAGGGTAGATACGCATTGGTTGCTCGTATGGATTTTCGTCAGTAATTTGATAATACATATCGAATAAGTTACCATACTTAGCTTCTACCACATCTTTTCCTAAACGTCCGATAGCTTCAGCGAAATCTAAGTATACAGCAACACCGGTTTTACCAACACCACGTCCTTCGTCAACCATTTCCTTGGCGTTACGAGAAGCAACGTCACGTGGTACTAAGTTACCGAATGAAGGGTATTTTCTTTCCAAATAGTAATCACGATCCTCTTCCTTAATATCTTTAGGCTTCATTTCTCCTTTACGAAGTTTTTCAGCCAATTCAATTGTTTTTGGAACCCATACACGTCCGTCATTACGTAATGATTCAGACATCAGGGTTAATTTAGATTGGTGGTCGCCGGTAACAGGGATACAAGTAGGGTGAATCTGTGTATAACAAGGGTTAGCAAAGAATGCACCACGTTTGTGAGCTCTCCATGCTGCCGTTACATTACAGCCCATTGCATTTGTTGATAGGAAGAATACATTTCCATATCCACCTGTACACAATAATACGGCATGACCTTCATGAGATTCGATTTCTCCTGTTATTAAATCACGCGTAATAATACCTCTTGCCTCACCATCGATTTTTACTAAATCCAACATTTCATGACGCGTGTAGGATTTTACTTTTCCCTTTTCGATCTGGCGGTTAAGTGCAGAATATGCACCTAATAATAATTGTTGTCCAGTTTGACCACGTGCATAGAATGTACGGGATACCTGAGCACCACCAAATGAACGGTTATCTAATAAACCACCATATTCACGAGCGAAAGGAACACCTTGCGCAACACATTGGTCAATAATATTTACTGATACTTCAGCCAAACGATAAACATTGGCCTCGCGAGCACGGTAGTCACCACCTTTGATGGTATCGTAGAATAAACGATAAACAGAGTCACCGTCATTCTGATAATTCTTAGCAGCGTTTATACCTCCCTGTGCAGCAATGGAGTGCGCACGTCTAGGAGAATCTTGATAACAAAATGTTTTAACGTTGTAGCCTAATTCTGCTAATGCAGCGGCAGCAGATGCTCCTGCTAAACCTGTACCAACAACGATAATGGTAAACTTACGCTTGTTGGCCGGGTTTACCAGCTTCATATCAAATTTATGTTTTGACCATTTTTCGGCCAAAGGGCCTGAAGGTACTTTTGAATCTAACATATTCTTTATTTATTTATAAGATCTTGCTTTCGCTTGATCTGTAAATAACCTATTTAACAAAATAAAAATACAATGGCATAGCAGCGAACAGGATTGGAATAATCACTCCAAATACCCATATACCAATGGCTCTGATAATACCTTTGTAACGTCTGTGGTTAAAACCAATCGTTTGAAAAGCAGATTGGAAACCATGAATTAAGTGGAACGCTAAAGCAGCCATACCAATTACATACAGACCTACCAAAAGAGGGTTTTTAAAAGTTTCTTCAACTTGTCTGTATAAATCTTTTGATTTAATGACTTCAAATCCGGCATCTTCATATCGAACGTATCCAATATAGTCTGCTGGAATATCATCTAATTTAGTAATCTCTTGATTACCAGTTGACAGTTCAGTACGGTACTCTACATACGGTGTGCTTCCGAATTTGTACTGGAACCAAAAGTTCTGCATGTGGGTAACAATGAAAATTAACAATACCGTTCCAAGAATCCCCATATTGCGTGAATTCCAAGCACTGTTTGCATTTCCATCATATTGGTTATAACCAATGGGACGGGACGCCTTATTCTTAATAGTTAAGGTTAATGCGTAAACTGCGTGGACAATGATGGATAGGTAAAGTAAGTAAGAAACTACTTTAATAGGGGTAAAGTGGGTCATAAAATAGGCGTAAGTGTTGAACGCATACCCCGCATCATCTTTGAATAGTTGTAAGTTACCAATCAAGTGAACAATTAAGAAAGTACATAAGAACAATCCTGTTAAGCTCATGATTAGTTTCTTCCCTAGTGAAGATGTTAATACTGGCTTTGATTTACTCATTATTACTATGAATTTAATTTAAGTACGCAAATCTATCTATTTGATGACATATAAATGAGATTTATGTATAAAAAAGGCCTAATTTAGAATGGTTCTAATTTTACCAAAAAAATAAGGCCTGATTTTTATCAAATCAGGCCAAAAACTTTTTATCCTTAAGCTCTTACAAGAACGAGTAGCCAACTCCAATTGACCACATGCTGATCTTTTGCTTGTGTGCATTATCCTTACTGATATTACTTAATCCATGCTCATATCTCAAGTCAACAGTGAATTTGCTGATGTCAGCTCCAACACCGCCGATGATGCCGGTAGATGATTTTTTGTATGCATCTGTATTGGCTACCGATTTGATATCTCCATCATGTGCGAATGAAAATACAGGACCTGCTTGGATACGTACGCCAATTGGACCTAAGCCAATTCTAGTTCCTAAAAGGACTGGTAAATCAACACTCTTAAAGGTTGCTTCACTGTTCGTTCCATCTTCAGTTTCATATCCTGCTTTTTTCTGTGCATAGTACAATTCTGGCTGAACGTGGAAACCCGCAACACCTACACGTCCCCAAATACCTGCTTGGAATCCAGCTTTTGTATCTGAATTCAACCATGAACCATCCGATTTTAAGCTCGAAAAGTTTACTGCGCCCTTAATACCCAACTTTAAGCTCGGTAATAATTGTGCTTGCGTTGCCTGAACGCAAAAGAATAAGGCAGCTAATCCAAGTAAGATTTTTTTCATATCAAAAATTTATATATTTACTAATTCCATCACTAAATTAGAAGTTTTTATTCAATTAGTATATAAGTAAAATGTATAATTTCAAGATTCATGCCAAGGATTGGCCTATTTTAAAGCTTAAATTAAAAAGAAAATACAATCATCTTTCAGAAGAAGACCTTCAATTTAACGAAGGACAAGAGATGGAGCTTTTAACCCGTTTGGCCAAAAGACTAAACAGAAATGTGGATTATGTGGTTTTCACATTATCTAAAGAGTTAGCCGATTTAGACTCTAATAGTTTGTAATTCTTACTATGGAGAAATTGATTAGTTGGGATGAATTTGAACAAGTAGACCTGCGTGTAGGCACTGTAATGATGGTTGAAGATTTTCCAAAAGCCAGGAGACCTGCCTATCAGTTAACAATAGATTTCGGCCCTGAAGTGGGCATACGGAAATCCTCGGCGCAAATTACTGTTCATTATACAAAAGAAGAATTGATAGGTAGACAGGTGGTCGCAGTAGTGAATTTTCCGAAGAAACAGATTGCAAATTTTATGTCTGAATGCTTAGTTACAGGTTTTGAAGACGAAAATGGTGATATTGTATTAACAAGTGTAGAGCAGAAAGTCCCTAATGGTTCTAAATTAAAGTAATGAATATTTATAATTTCGAAGATAATTCCCAAAATTCCAATTCAAATCCGGATGTACAATATATGCGTGAAGCTTTGAAGCTCGCAAAGCAAGCTTTCGACGAGGATGAAATACCTATCGGCGCTGTGATCGTTTCCAACGGAAAAATCATTGGCAAAGGTTATAATCTAACTGAAAGATTGAACGATGTTACAGCACATGCAGAAATGCAGGCTTTTACTGCTGCAGCCAATTTTTTAGGAGGTAAATACTTAAAAGATTGTACACTGTATGTAACCATAGAACCTTGCGTGATGTGTGCCGGTGCAAGTTATTGGACTCAGATATCTAAAATCGTGTATGGAGCTAGAGATGAAAAAAGAGGATACTCTAACATTCACGACAAAATTACCCATCCAAAAACCATTATTCAGTCGGGAGTTCTTGAGGAAGAATGTGCCGAATTAATGAGTTCTTTTTTTCGAAGTAAACGTTAGATTAACGTCATAAAATCTCGGTTTTCAAACAAAAAGAGGCATATATTTGTTATATTCGTACTATTGAAATTAATAAAAATTAAATATTAAAGTTATGGCATTTGAATTAGAAGCGCTTCCGTACGCAACAGACGCATTAGAACCACATATTGATAAACTAACAATGGAAATCCACCATGATCGCCATCATCAGGCTTATGTGGATAACTTAAATAAAGCTATTGCTGGTACAGATGCAGAAAGTCTTTCACTAGAAGAAATCCTTAAAAATATCAGTAAATACCCGGCAGCAGTACGTAACAATGCTGGTGGTGTATGGAATCATGATTTATTCTGGAAAGTTTTAGGTCCTAACGCGGGTGGCGAGCCTACTGGCGAACTGGCTGAAGCTATAAACGCTACTTTCGGTTCTTTTGATGAATTGAAAAAGAAATTACAAGAAGCCGGTGCTGGTAGATTCGGATCAGGATGGTCATGGTTAATAGTTGGTCAGGATGGTAAATTATCAGTTGTTTCTTCTCCTAACCAAGATAACCCTTTAATGGATGTGGCTGAAGTAAAAGGAACTCCAATCTTCGGAATTGATGTATGGGAGCATGCTTATTATTTAAAATATCAAAATAAGCGTCCGGCGTACCTAGAAGAAATCTTCAATGTTATTAATTGGGATGAAGTAGCTAAACGCTATCAAGACGCTAAGTAAGATTAATCTAAAAAGATTAAACTTCAAGAAACGGATATCGGAAATGATATCCGTTTTTTTGTTGACTGCTCAACTTAATTTATATATAAATTCTTCTATTTCGGCTTGTCTTGCATTTGCGAATCCCCTGTCTGTTCCGATCTTTATAAAACCACACTTTTTCAAAATTTTCTGTGATCCAAAATTGTCAAAAGCAACTCGTCCGTAAATGGGTCTTGTCTTTTCTTGGTTTAGAAAATTCTTTAATGCTTTGCTGGCAATTCCCTGTCCCCAATAATTTTTATCTAGCCAATACGTGATTTCTGCTTCACCTTCCATAAGAAATTTTGCAATACTTCCTACAATAGTATTGTTCACCAAAATGGTTTGGTTATTGACTGTAGGTTCATTCAATAGCTTTGTGTGTTTGCTCAAAAAAGCTGCTTTATCAGCTTGGTTTTCTGATGTAAATGCCGCTAAATAACAGGATTCTTTATCCTGTTGAAACTGAAAAAAATAGTTTAAATCTTCTACTTCGGTTTGTCTAAGGGTGATATCGAGGTTGTTGTCTGTCATCATGTTTTTTGTTGTTTTAAATGCTGAATAAAGGAAAATATGTGGGGGAGTAGGCACAAAAAATTGGTAGGTGTTTTCTTTTAATTAAGGGCTTTTGGATTCTGTATTGATCATTACTAATTTATAAAAAAAGCTAAACAAAGGGAATGTTTTTATGAAACTAGATTTTTATAAGAATGAGTTTTGAGGAATATAAGGAAGGAGCTTAAAAAATTATGCGAATTGTGAGGTAGAAAGTCATAATAATATCCAATTTATTAAATAAGTTCTCCCGAATTTCTAATGACGTTTTACGGCGATTTTTACATCCGATTCGGATGGAGCTTACCCATATCTCACCCGTATCTCACCCATACCTCGTCCAATGCTCACCCAACGAAAAGCGGATCTGTATTGTGTGAGCATTGAATGAATTTACAAATAGAATTGATGCATTTCAGGGTGATAAATAGGAATAAAGTGGTTAGAATTATTGCTATTTACTTTTAAATTTTAAACATTTATTAGGTAACTTTAACTTGTTTTCAGCAAAAACGAACAAAATACGTTTAGCTTCGGTTCAGATATGTTTTTCCAAACTTATCTATATTATGTAACTTCGTGAATTGAAATAGAATGAGTTACATATTGTTTCATAAATAAAGGCAACAAAATGTTTGCTTTTAAATTTTAAATAAATCAAAAAAATATTTTTTATTATGTTAAAAGGATTTTTTAACGTTCCTACACCAAGCAATGAGCCGGTTTACTCATATGCTCCCGGAACTAAAGAAAGAAGTTTATTAAAAGAGGCTATTGCTACTGCAAGAGCAGCTGAAATAGATATCCCAATGTATATTGGAGGTGAAGAAATACGCACAAATAAAAAAGTAAAAATTACGCCTCCTCATGATCATAAACATGTATTAGGTTATTTTCATCAAGGAACAAAAAAGAATGTTACGGATGCTATCAATGCTGCTTTGGCAGCAAAAGGAGCTTGGGAAAACCTTCCATGGGAACAACGTGCTGCAATTTTCTTAAAAGCTGCGGAATTGATCTCTTCAAAATACCGTTATAAATTAAATGCTGCGACCATGTTAGGTCAGTCAAAAAATCCTTATCAGGCGGAAATTGACTCAGCATGTGAGATTGCTGATTTCTTACGCTTCAATGTAAAATACATGAGCGAGATTTATCAACAACAACCTCCTATCAACCCTAAAAATGTTTGGAATAGAGTGGAACAACGTCCTTTAGAAGGATTTGTATTTGCTTTAACTCCTTTCAATTTTACAGCTATCGCGGGTAACTTGCCTACAAGTGCTGCCATGATGGGGAATGTGGTGGTTTGGAAACCGGCTAATACACAGATTTATTCTGCAAATGTATTAATGGAGATCTTCAGAGAAGCTGGCGTACCTGACGGCGTTATAAACTTAGTTTATGTTTCAGGCCCTGATGCGGGTGATGTGATTTTCAAACATCCTGATTTTGCAGGTATTCACTTTACAGGTTCTACAGGTGTATTCCAGGATATCTGGAAAACGATCGGTAACAATATTCATTTGTATAAAACTTACCCTCGTATCGTAGGTGAAACTGGTGGTAAAGATTTTATTGTTGCTCACCCTTCAGCAGATCTTGAAGTATTAAATACGGCATTAGTACGTGGTGCATTCGAATTCCAAGGTCAAAAATGTTCTGCAGCTTCCCGTGCTTACATTCCTAAATCTTTATGGAAAGATTTGAAGAAAATGATGGAGAGAGATATCAAATCATTCAAAATCGGTGGAACAGAAGATTTTAGTAATTTCATAAATGCGGTAATCGACGAGAAATCTTTCGATAAGCTTGCTAAATATATTGATAGAGCTAAAGCTTCTAAAGATGCTGAAGTTATTATTGGTGGTGATTATGATAAATCTAAAGGGTATTTCATTAATCCTACTGTAATTGTAGCTAAAAAAGGAGATTACGAAACATTAAGTGAGGAATTATTTGGCCCTGTATTAACTATCTATGTGTACGATGATAAGAAATGGGAAGAAACATTAAAATTAGTTGATTCAACTTCTATTTATGCTTTGACCGGATCTATTATTTCTCAGGATCGTTATGCAGTAGCGCAGGCTACGGAAGTATTACGTAACGCGGCAGGTAATTTCTATATCAACGATAAATGTACAGGAGCAGTTGTGGGTCAGCAACCATTTGGTGGTGCCAGAGGTTCCGGTACGAATGATAAAGCAGGATCTATGATCAACTTATTGCGTTGGGTTTCTCCAAGAACAATCAAAGAGACTTTTAACCCGGATACAGATTACCGTTATCCGTTCTTATCTGAAGAATAATAATTTGATTTAGTATTTATCAGAAAATAGGGAAATCCCTGTCAAGAAAGATTGACAGGGATTTTTTATTGTTAAACTTAACGTAAGTATAATCTGTTGTGTTTTTATTCCTAAGTATTTTTATATAAATTTAGTTTTTTAATACGCTTACTAACTATACCTAAATACCTTTATGTTTAAAAGATTATTTGTATTAGAATGGAAGTCCTTTTTTAGATCTGCGGATCTGGGAAAAGGAATTGCAGTTCGTATCCTTTTGGGGTTTCTGGGACTCTATTTTTTAGCTTGTTTTTTAACGCTTGGATTTTCCTTACATCATTTGATCCAAAAATTAGTTCCGGGAGTAGAGCCTATTCATTTCGTAAATAAAATTTTATTGATTTGGTTTTGTGTGAGTTTTTTTATTCGCATTATGTTTCAAAAACTTCCTTTGCTGAATATTAAACCTCTGTTGATACAGTATGTTCCGAGAGGTGCTATTGTCAATTATACCTTGTCAAAAACGCTGTATTCATTTAGTAACTGGCTAATTATTGTGTTAATGATTCCCTATGTTATTATTACATCCAGGGTAACGGATTTATCCTCCGCTCAGTTACTAGGTTGGTTTGTAGGGATATTGGGCATTGAATACACGATTAACTTCTTTAATCTGTATGTGCAGAAGAATTTCAGTACTGGTATTAAAAAAATAATTCCTTTTATTGTTCTCGTTTTGGTTTTAATTGGTCTTGATTATTACCATGTATTTTCAATTAAGGATTTGTTCGGATCATTCTTTGATTTAATTCTGAAATATCCTGTATTATGTTTAATTCCGGTCTTACTCGCTGTGTGTAGTTATTTCTTGTTGTTTTTTGACGTTAGGAAGAATATGTTCTTAGACGCTTATCTGCAAGAAGAAAAAGGTCAATATAAATCATATGACTTATCCTGGACGAATCGATTTGGTGCCTTGTCCACATTTTTACAATTGGATATTAAGCTCTTATGGCGTTCAAAAAGAGCAAAGAATACCATGATTGTTTGTTTGTTATTTCTGCTGTATGGTTTATTCTTTTATCCAAATGCTCAATTTAGAAATTCAGGAATGCTTGTTTTTGTCGGCATCTTTATTTCTGGCATCTTCATTATCAATTTTGGTCAATTTGTTCCAGCTTGGGATAGTAGTTATTATTCCATGTTGATGACGCAGAATATGCCTATTAAACTATACCTGGAATCTAAAGCAATGCTTATGGCTATTTCTGTAGGTATATTAACGGTTTTAAGCACACCTTATTTGTATTTCGGTTGGGAGATCTTATCGATCAATTTTTCATGTGCTATTTATAATTTAGGGATTAATATTCCCTTAATACTCTATTTCGGAGCATTCAACAAAAAGAGAATAGACCTGGATAACGGAAACTATTTCAATTATCAAGGAATAGGGGCGGCTCAATGGTTAGTCGGCATTCCATTATTATTAATACCAATTATTGTTTGGTCAATTGTGAAGGCTATTGGCGGACTTCATGCGGCAAACCTGACGCTTATCATTATAGGTGTAGTCGGATTGCTGTTAAGAAATGAAATCCTTAATAGGATTGGCATTAAATACATGGAGAAAAAGCATAAAATGTTGGCTGGCTTCAAAGAGGTTAATAATTAAGCAGAATCAAAAAAATTTAAGAACGGAAATGATAGAAGTTAAAAATATTCGGAAAAGTTATAATAATGTACTTGTTTTAGATATACCGGATTTACATATCGGTAAAGGAGAAAGTATCGGACTTGTTGGAAATAATGGCGCCGGAAAAACAACCCTGTTTAGTCTAATACTGGATTTAATTCAGCCTGATAGCGGAGCCATCCTGTTAAATGGAATTGAGGTACACGGGCATGATGAATGGAAGAAATTTACAACTGCCTTTGTTGACGAAAGTTTTTTGATCGGATATTTAACGCCTGAAGAATACTTTTATTTTCTAGGAGAATTAAGGGGGCTGAGTAAAGTCGATGTGGATGCTTCAATAAGTGAATATGAAGAATTTTTTAATGATGAAGTAATTGGTCGCAAAGTATTTATCCGAGATTTATCAAAGGGTAACCAAAAGAAAGTAGGTATTGTTGGCGCTTTGATAGGGAATCCGGAACTAATTATACTGGATGAACCTTTTGCGAATTTAGATCCAAGTACCCAATTTAGATTAAAGAATCTGATAAAAAGCATACAAGATAATAAAGAAGTGACTTTACTGATTTCGAGTCATGATCTTTCACATACGGTAGATACTGCAGATCGTATTATTGCACTTAATAAGGGCGTGATCGTGAAAGATTTGATAAAGACAGAAGAAACCCTTACGGAGCTGAATAACTTCTTTGCTGTTGAGTAAATGTATTAAAGAATAAGATCAAAAAAATGCCAATTGATTCAATTGGCATTTTTTTGCTTTCTAGGCTTTTTTTGAGAATCTATTGATGATACTTCCGTCATCGAGATTTAAAGACACCTGAAGAGTTTTACCTTGGGCTGAAACCTCTACAAAAGTTCTGTTTCCTGCTTTTGGCCCTCCTCCGATAATTACATAATAATTATGTTCTGGTCCTGGTGGGTGAAAGCTGTACTTATGGGTATGTCCTGATATAACGGCATCTACGTCGTTATTGTTAATAAGCTCATGGAAACATTCATGGTTGTGTTTGGTGCCATGCCAATCGTCAGAATGCTGAAAAGGTATGTGGGTAATGACTAAGGTGTGTTTTGCATCATTGCGTTCTTTTGATTTCAATACCTTGGCTAACCACTCCTTTTGTTCTAAACGATAATTATCATAATCAACAGTTCCTCCATAAACCTCATGGTCATCGGGTTTATCTTCGCCACTATCTAGAAAAATCCAAAAGATAGGTCCCATTCTAAAAGCTTGATAAAATTTATTTTCCGGATAATCAAAGTATCTTTTATATTCTCTTGCGTAACTTCCTCGGGTTTCATGATTTCCTCTAATCATGACAAAAGGTTTGTTAGATGCGAAGCTACTCCCAACAGGCTTTAATAGTTTTTCGGTTAGGTCTTGTTGATTGGTTACATAATGAAAGGAGTCTCCATTAAGAATTACAAAATCCTTATTAGCTAATTTACTTTTATTATATAGGTAGGCATAGCTTTCCTTTTCTTCATGGATATCATTCAGAATTAGGCACTGAATATGGTCTTGTTTAATTTGTGGTAACTCAGCCTCGAATGCATCGGATTGGATAGTATCTCCATATTCAATCTTATAGGGTTCGAACTTAGTTATTTCCTTGGCAACAACTCTGTATTTTAGCTTTGGATTTTGAAGCGTTGTTTTAAATTTAAATAACTCTGCATTCGCATTACGCATTCCATCTTCCACCTGATAGACTGTTTGTAAAACCTGGTTGTTAGTATCCAGTATTTCGAGCCAGGCAAGACAAGGCTTATTTAATATGGCACATACCGTGACTGAATTTGCTTGGAGGTTTTGCAAATAAGGTGGACAAGCGAAGGAAAATGATTGAAGTGGTTGCTCTGGAGAAGCTAAGACGTGTTCCGCATAGGCAGGAGTACTTGCTCCTAAGCCAATTAAACCGAGACCTTTCAGGAAGTTTCTTCTATTAAAATCCATGACGAATATATTTGGTTAGATTGTATGAATAGCATAAAAATACAAAAAAAACAGCAGCTAA
The DNA here is from genome assembly GCA_040394615.1 of Sphingobacterium mizutaii. Taxonomy (GTDB): domain Bacteria; phylum Bacteroidota; class Bacteroidia; order Sphingobacteriales; family Sphingobacteriaceae; genus Sphingobacterium; species Sphingobacterium mizutaii_A. The sequence continues at coordinate 41,565 of JBEBRZ010000001.1, read as the reverse complement.
ATTTAGCTGCTGTTATATAATAACTCCTAATTATTTTGAAACCTAGAGGAGTTTGTATAGAAATTGATTTAACTTAATCTTCTTCTTTAGTAACTAAACTATCTAAATCTTGTCCAGTAACTTCTGCCCTGATCTTTTTCTCTAGTTCGTCCATTAAATCCGGATTGTCTAGCAGTAAAGATTTTACAGCATCACGGCCTTGTCCTAATTTGGTGTCACCGTAGCTAAACCAGGAGCCTGATTTCTTTACGATTCCATATTCAACCCCTAAGTCGATAATCTCACCAACTTTAGAAATACCTTCACCAAACATAATATCGAACTCAGCAATACGGAAAGGAGGTGCTACTTTATTTTTAACAATCTTAACTTTTACACGGTTACCTGATACTTCATCAGAATCTTTGATCTGAGAAGTCCGACGAATATCTAAACGCACGGAAGCATAGAATTTTAATGCATTACCACCAGTTGTGGTTTCAGGATTACCAAACATAACCCCAATCTTCTCGCGTAATTGGTTGATGAAAATACAACAACAATTTGTTTTAGAAATAGTACCTGTAAGCTTACGTAAAGCCTGTGACATTAAACGTGCCTGAAGACCCATTTTAGAATCACCCATTTCGCCTTCAATCTCGCCTTTAGGAACCAAAGCAGCAACGGAGTCAATAACAATAACATCAATTGCTCCCGAGCGAATTAAATTATCGGCAATCTCTAAGCCTTGTTCACCATTATCGGGTTGAGAGATTAATAGGTTTTCAATATCAACACCTAGTTTCTGTGCATAATATTTGTCGAATGCGTGCTCAGCATCAATAATAGCGGCAATACCACCTTTTTTCTGAGCTTCAGCAACAATATGAGTAGCTAAAGTAGTTTTACCGGAGGATTCAGGACCATAGATCTCAATAATACGACCTTTTGGAACTCCGCCAATACCTAAAGCAATATCAAGGCCCAGGGAACCGGTAGAGATGGACTCAATTGGTTCTACGGCAGAATCACCTAATTTCATGATCGTCCCTTTACCGTAGCTCTTTTCTAATTTATCTAAAGTAAGCTGTAATGCTTTTAATTTGTCTGAATTGCTCATATTTTTAGTATATCGTTGTCAAAAATAAATTTTAATATTTAAAAGTACAAATATTTTGCTAAAAAAATTAGTTTTAATTTATTGTTTTATTAAAAATAATAGTTCTAGACTGAATGTAAATTAAATTTACGCTAATTAACGGTTAAGTTTTCTCAAGTAAAGTGGCTTTTCTTGTTTTTTCAAAATATTTACAGAAATAGGTAATTGGGCATATCTCACATTTAGGTCTTCTTGCCAGGCAGATGTATCGTCCGTGTAATATTAACCAGTGATGTGCTACAGCGATGGTGTCTTTAGGAAGATGTTTTACCAATTGTTTTTCTGAAGCGAGGGGAGTAGTCGCTTTGTTCGTTAGTCCGATACGATTGGCTACGCGAAATACATGTGTATCAACCGCCATTGCAGGATTATGGTATACAACAGATGATATAACATTTGCAGTTTTTCGTCCTACCCCGGGTAATTTCACTAAATCCTCTATTTTTTCGGGAATCTCTCCGTTGAATTCACTCAATAGTTTTTGAGCCATTCCTACTAAATGTTTTGCTTTATTGTTCGGGTAACTAACTGATCGGATATAGGTGAATACTTCTTCGGGATTGCTTGCTGCAAGGGATTCCGGATCGGGAAAGCGTTCAAACAGAGCAGGGGTAATTTGATTTATTCGTTTATCGGTACATTGGGCAGATAGAATAACGGCAATCAAAAGTTCAAATGGATTGCCATAGTTCAGTTCAGTTTGGGCATCTGGATTGTGGGTGGAAAAATACTCGACAAAAGCCTTGTAACGTTCTTTTATTAGCATAAGCAAAGATAACAATATTCTTCCTTATGCGACGAAGCCACTCTACTAAGAGTGGCTTCGTTTTATAAGTTACGTAAGGTCTTGGAATAATTGAGGATATTTTCGATTGTTTTGTCTTTTGGATCTTTTGACAATTGTTTTATGCAACTTTTGATTTTTTCCTCGAATGATACATCAAGATTATTTTCTTGAGTAGTACCTGAAAGTTGACCTTCGTAATTTACTTCTTTAATGTTAGTAGAGTTTTCAACCATAAGCATCTTAGTTTTAATTGTAAACGCAAGATACTTAGCATTATTGTGATTTTTTTAACATTTTTTTACTTTTTTTCAGAAACTAATTTATTAGCTTCCACAACTGCGTTATAAGCATTCACAATTCCACCACTAACTGATATCTCATCAAGATAAACTCGTTTAGAGGAGCCTTCGCTTTTAACCTTAACTTTCTGGTCAACTTTAGTTACGCTTTTCATGATAACATCTTTGACTTGTTCTGCACTCAGGTCAGGATAATAAGCGCGAAGCATAGCCGCCAATCCGGCAACTACAGGCGCTGCCATACTTGTTCCTTGATTCTCTTTGTACTTTGATTCAGGAATAGTGGAGTTTATTTTTACACCTGGAGCAAATACATCTACGCTTCGATAGCCATAATTAGAGAAATCTGCCAATAAATCTGAATCTGCTTTTAAGCCGGTTGCACCAACAGTAATCCAATTTTTAGCTTCACCTATTACTGCATCTACACTGTCGGTAAAGTATTTCATAGGATAATTTTTTACTACATCGTTATCTTGTGCATCGTTTCCGGCTGCATGTACCAGTAATACATCCTTAGATTCTGCATATTTAATAGCATCCTCTACTGTTTTCTTATTGTATACATACCCTTTACCAAAACTCATGTTAATAACTCGAGCACCATTATCCACAGCATAGCGAATTCCATTTGCAACATCCTTATCACGCTCATCTCCATTAGGAACTAAACGTACAGCCATAATTTGAACATGATCTGCTACTCCATCTACTCCTATGTTATTGTTGCGTTTTGCGGCTATAATTCCGGCCACGTGCGTTCCGTGTTCAGCATCAGGGCCTTTTACGTCATTATTGCCGTAGTCACGCTCTGAAGCATCTTCATAATTATCTCCTACTATGTTTCGAGGATCGAAATCCTTATTTAAATGAAAATCTGTTTGATCAGTATAATATTTAACTGCATCTGAAATATCGGTGTAGAATTTCTCAAAAGAACCATTATCTAATTCTTTCTTTGCAATTCTGATTGCCATCTTTTGACGATCTCCGGTAGGCTGGAAATTATCTAGATCAGCTTTTGTAATATCTTTTGGTTCTTTTCCGATTGATTTAACTATGCCGTCAACTTCTTCTTTCAGACGTCCGTAATTTACCTTTCCGAAAGAAGCATCATCCATGAGGGATGTGTAATCTGTAATCATCTTTTGATAAGCGACAAATTCTCTTCTCTCCTTTTCAGAGAGTGGGGTAGAAGGGAGTACAGAAATATATTTGGGTTCGTAAATGCGGATTAATCGGGTAACTTCAAGATTGTCCTGATTTACGTTTTTTCCATCTTTGTTACCGATAAAGTTCCATCCATGGACATCATCTATATATCCGTTGCCATCATCATCTTTACCATTTCCCGGTATTTCTTTTGGATTGGTCCACAAAACATCTTTTAAATCCTCATGTTGAATATCAACTCCTCCATCTAGCACTGCAACGATCACCGGAGTAGGTTTTTTTCCTTTAAGAAGTTCTTGTGCTTTCTCTGTACTGATCCCCATAACTCCATCTTTCTGAAAGTCAAGGTTGTACCAATTCGCAGGAGCAGGGGTTTTATCTTGGCTAAATCCAAGGGTTGGAAGAAGTCCTAAGGCTAAATAACACAGAAATTTATTTGTTCCTATCATATTTTTATAGATTATAATTCTACAAATTTAAGATTTTCAACAAGATGCTTTTGTTAATTAATCTAAAATCCTTAAGAATTTGTTTTATTTTTAAACTATTAATAACCATGTTAATTTGAATGTATGAAAGATAAGTTTATTATAGGTTTAATATTGTCAATAATGATTTCTTCCTGTTCGCCGGAAAGCACACAAAAAGAGCCGATTAAATGGCCAAATACAACACCGCCCGTGGCAGAATTAAAAGCTCACGAGCGTGTTATACACGCAGATACTGTATCGGACCCATATTATTGGATGAACGATTATTTTAAAAAGGGCCCTGATTCATCAAATGTTGTGGCCTATCTGGAAGCAGAAAATAAGTATACCGAGGCTATGATGAAGGATACGGAACTTTTTCAGGATATTCTTTTTAAAGAGATGAAAGGAAGGGTCAAAGAAACAGATGAAAGTGTGCCTTATTTTAAAAATGGGTATTATTATTATCAACGTACAGAGGAAGGGCAACAATATTATAAGTTATGTCGTAAAAAAGGAAGTTTGGATGCGAAGGAAGAAATTCTTCTGGACGTCGATAAAATGGCTAAAGGTTTTGCCTATTATGCTTTAGGAGGTGCCTCAGTTAGTCCGGATAATAAATTGCTGGCTTATGCTGTTGATACTGTTTCCAGAAGAGAGTATGTCATTCAGATTAAAAATCTGGAAACGGGAGAATTATTACCAGATCGAATCATCAGAACTTCAGGGTCTTCGGTTTGGGCTGCTGATAATCAAACGATTTTCTATACCTCAAAGAATCCTGTTACTTTATTAAGTGAAAAAATAAAACGCCATACATTAGGGACATCGAGTGAATCTGATGCGGTGGTTTATGAAGAAAAGGATAATACAAACTATATTGGGGTATCGAAATCTAAAAATGATAAATACATTTTTATCTATTCTGGTGGAACATTAAGTTCTGAAACACGATATATTAAATCTGATGAAGCGAATGCGGAATTTAAGGTTTTCCAACCGAGAACTAAGGATGTGCTTTACGATGTAACTCCTTTGGAGGATAAATTTTTAATCGTGACAAATGATAATGCCAGGAATTTTAAAGTAATGGAAACCCCCTTGGATAAAACCGGAAAGGAAAACTGGAAGGAATTTATTCCACATCGGGAAGATGTTTTAATTCAGGGAATCGATGAGTTTGTACATTATCTTGCGATTTCGGAAAGAAAGAATGGATTAACTCAATTGGCGATCAGAAATCTGCAAGACAATAGCCAACATTATTTGGATTTTGGAGAAGCAGCGTATACGGTTTACCCAAGTACCAACGCGGATTATAATACAGATATCTTACGTTACGGATACACCTCTTTAGTAACTCCTTCTTCAACATATGATTATAATATGAAAAGCAAGGATAAAACTTTGTTAAAGCAGCAAGAAGTATTGGGAGGTTATGATCAAGAGAATTATGTAACCGAACGTGCTATGGCAAAAGTAACAGACGGTACCGAGGTTCCAATTTCCATCGTTTACAAAAAAGGAACTAAAAAGAATGGTTCTGCTCCTTTGTTGTTGTATGCTTATGGTTCTTATGGTAGTTCAATGGACCCTAGTTTTAGTTCGTCGAGATTATCGCTTTTGGATAGAGGTTTTATTTATGCGATAGCACATATACGAGGAGGAGAAGAAATGGGAAGGCAATGGTATGAAGATGGTAAAATGTTGAAGAAGAAAAATACGTTTACTGATTTCATAGATTGTGGTAAATATTTAATTGATCAAAACTTCACATCGAAAGAGCATCTATATGCGCAAGGAGGAAGTGCAGGGGGATTGTTAATGGGTGCAATTATAAATATGGCTCCTGAAATATGGAACGGTGTTATTGCTCAAGTTCCGTTTGTAGATGTTGTTAATACGATGTTGGATGAAAGCATTCCATTGACAACAAATGAATATGATGAATGGGGAAATCCAAATAATAAAGAAGCTTATGAGTATATGAAGTCATATTCTCCGTATGAGAATATTGAGGCTAAAGAATATCCGAATCTATTAGTCACCACAGGACTTCACGATAGTCAGGTTCAGTATTTCGAACCGGCAAAATGGGTAGCCAAGCTTAGAGCAACTAAAAAAGGGGATAATGTAATCTTGTTGAAAACAGATATGGATTATGGACATGGAGGAGCATCGGGGAGATTTGATTATTTAAAAGATGTAGCCCTTAATTATGCTTTCCTTTTTAAGTTAGAAGGGATTACTAAGTAAGATATAAGATAGTCTCAATAAAAAGCAAAGGGCAATAGAAATTTCTATTGCCCTTTGCTTTTTATTTTTGGAAATTTTTATTTCTGTTTTAAGCTATCTATGTGATGATTTTTCACTTCGGTTTCTCTGGCGTCAACTTGATGTTGCTTGTAGTTCTCCACTGCAATCTTGCTCGCTCTTTGTGAAACAATCATTCCAAAAATTGCTACGACTGTTACGACGATAATACCCCACACATATTTCTTTTTATCCTGTTTCACCAACCAATACATGAATAATATATAAGGGATAACAAAAATTGCGTAGAAAAAGACACTTGGACCAACCATGATATTTAAATTTATGCAAAACTACGGATTTATTTAAATATTGAAGCAAATGCTAAGTATGTGAGCATATTCTTACAAAACAATGAGAGATTTTAAACGTTTCAATGATTGGAAAGTCTGATTGAAAGGTTTTCAATGAAGGATGCGGCAATTTATAGGATAAATAAAAAAACTACTTTCATATTGCATAAAAGAAAAAAATAAATGTTTACTTTTGCGCAGTCTGATCACTAAAGTATAAATAGACAAAGAGATGAATTGTAACAAGTTATATATGAGTTTTTTCTCACAAGCTTTTATGAAGCTTGTTAAGGGAGCATACTATAAACTGCGTACAATTAGTTGTCCTGTTTTACGATTCCGACGACCTATTCTGCCTCGAGCTTGATTCTGAGGCAGGCATACTTCCCATTTCGTTGTTCATCCAGCTCGATGAATGATATTCAAATTATAGAATAGATAGTTCAAATACTTAGGTATTTTATTTTTAGGTCGACATTATTAAATGACACTTTCAGATTTTTTAATCATTCCCGCAACTGCAAATCATGTAAGATATGCAGATGATATCTGTAATGAAATGTTCGAGTCAGCAAAGGCTCGAGGAACGGGTATTGCTCGTAGGAAACCAGAATACGTGGCGCGTAAGATGGAAGAGGGAAAAGCAGTTATTGCCTTGCATAAAGATGGCACCTGGGCTGGTTTTTGTTATATCGAAACTTGGAGCCATGGTGATTATGTAGCCAATTCGGGATTAATTGTCAACCCGGATTTTCGTAAGGTAGGATTAGCAAAAGCGATAAAGAAAAGAGTTTTTGAACTTTCCCGTGAGAAATATCCTAATTCCAAAATCTTTGGTCTTACGACAGGTTTAGCTGTCATGAAGATTAATTCTGATCTTGGATATGAACCCGTTACTTATTCTGAACTAACTCAAGATGAAGAATTTTGGAAAGGTTGCCAGTCTTGTGTTAACTTCGATATTTTAGTGGCGAAAGAACGTAAGAATTGCATGTGTACTGCCATGCTTTGGGATCCGGTGGAGAAAGAAAAAGAATTGAAAGAAAAAATCTTGCGTAAAGCAGAAGCTAAAGAGCGTTTAGATCGGATTTCTAAAAAACAGTCTTTATTAAAAAGAATAGAAGCAAAGTTGTGGAAATCAACTAAGAAAATTGTTGCTGCGGTAATTCCCGTAGGGGCGAAGCCTATAAAAGGCTATTAATTTGTTATTATTGTTATTATCAGCATATTAATCGTTATAAAATGAAAAAAGTAGTTTTAGCATTTAGTGGTGGATTGGATACCTCATTTTGTTGTATTTATCTTTCTCGCGACTTAGGATTAGAAGTTCACTCCGTGATTGTAAATACTGGAGGATTCTCAGAAGAGGAATTAAAGAATATCGAAAAAAGAGCCTATGAATTAGGTGTTAAGTCACATACTACTATTGATGAAACTGAAGATTACTATCGAGGTACTATCAAATATTTGATTTTCGGTAATGTATTAAAGAATGCTACCTATCCTTTATCTGTATCTGCCGAACGTGTTTCACAGGCTACAGCTATTGCAACTTATGCAAAGAAAATTGGTGCAGAATGTGTTGCGCATGGATCAACAGGTGCCGGAAATGATCAAGTGCGTTTTGATATGATTTTCCAAACCCTGATTCCGGGAGTAGAAATTATTACTCCAATTCGCGATTTGCAATTATCTCGTGAGGATGAAATTGAATATTTAAATAAACATGGAGTAGAATATTCGGCAGAAAAAGCTAAATATTCTATTAATAAAGGTCTTTGGGGTACCTCAGTTGGAGGGGCGGAGACTTTAACTTCTAATCAATATCTACCCGAATCTGCGTGGCCTACCCAAATTACTTCAACAGAACCTCGTCAAGTTACTATTGATTTTGAAAAAGGTGAACCTGTTGCTTTAAATGGTGAGAAGTTGGGTCCGGTTAAAGTGATTCAGGAACTTCAGGCAATTGCACAATCTTATGGTATTGGTCGTGATATTCATGTTGGAGACACGATTATAGGTATTAAAGGACGTGTTGGTTTTGAAGCTGCCGGTCCTATTATCCTTATCAAAGCTCACCACACTTTAGAAAAGCATACATTAACAAAATGGCAACTATCGTGGAAAGATCAATTGGCTGGATTCTATGGCAATTACATGCATGAAGGCCAAATGCACGATCCGGTAATGCGAGATATGGAGGCTTTCTTGCAAAGTTCTCAGGAGACTGTTTCAGGACGAGTTTTCGTGGAGCTTCATCCGCACCGTTTTGTCATTCTGGGAATTGAGTCAGATCATGATTTAATGTCTAACAAATTCGGAAGCTATGGCGAAATGAATAAAGGTTATACAGGGGATGATGTAAAAGGGTTCTCAAAAATTTTTGGTAACCAAACAATCATCTGGCACAAAGTAAATAATAAAGGTTAATGATTATTGAAGCCAACCTTGAACATTTAGATGATCTTGCAGGACTATTCGATGCTTATCGGGTATTCTATAAGCAGGAATCAGCTATTGAAAGAGGTAAAGCCTTCTTGAAATCACGGATTGAAAATAAAGAATCTGTAATATATTTAGCATATAAGGATAATTTGCCTGTTGGATTTACGCAGTTATATCCTAAATATTCATCAGCAAGAATGATAAAGAATTGGATTCTTAACGATTTATATGTAGATGAAAAATTTAGGAAGGAAGGGTTAGCTCAGCAGTTAATAGAGCAAGCCGTTACTTTTGCTAAGAATGAAGGAGCAGTATTCATTCAGCTTGAGACTCAGATAGAAAATCATATTGCACAATCATTGTATAAAAAGCTGGATTTTCTGGTACAGGAACCCGATAATGAGTTTCTGTTGTTTAAAAGATTTTTATAAAGCAATGGGTACAATAGAAAAATTGTGCCCATTTCGTTAATTAGAAATATAATGGAAAAAATTAAAGTAGGAATTATAGGATCGGCTGGTTATACCGGAGGAGAATTGCTTCGGGTATTAATTTATCACCCTCATGTAGACATCATATTTGCTAATAGTGCTTCAAATGCAGGGAATAAGATTTCAGACGTTCATAACGATCTTTATGGTGATACTGATTTGACTTTCTCTTCAGATTTCCATTCCAATATAGATGTTTTGTTTTTATGTGTAGGACATGGTGATGCACGTAAATTTTTAGATGCCAACGCTATAGATCCATCCGTAAAAATTATTGATCTTTCTCAAGATTATAGATTAAAATCGAATACAGCATATCAGGGTAAGGATTTTGTCTATGGTTTACCTGAACTTAATAAAGAGGCTATTAAATCAGCCCAATACATTGCGAATCCCGGTTGCTTTGCTACGAACATTCAGCTAGCGCTACTGCCTTTAGCAAGTAAGGGATTATTACCTGATCAAATTCATGTAAATGCCACTACCGGATCTACCGGAGCAGGTCAAAAACCATCAGCAACAACTCACTTCTCTTGGAGAAACAATAATTTATCCGCTTATAAATCATTTTCACACCAGCATTTGCAAGAGGTGTCAGAATCTCTGGACCAATTACAAAAAGGCTTCTTACCGGTGTCGGATGCCTCATTAATGGATAGAGCTGCAGAGAAGATTAATTTTATTCCTCAACGAGGGGATTTCCCTCGTGGAATTTTCTCAGCGATTTATGTAGATACTGATTTGACAGAAGAAGAAGCATACAGCTTGTATGAGACATATTATGCTACGCATCCATACACACATGTCTCAAGGAAAAATATTGACCTTAAACAAGTCGTAAATACCAATAAGAGTATTATGCATCTTGAAAAGCATGGGAAAAAGCTTTTAATCTTAAATGCAACAGATAATCTGTTAAAAGGTGCTTCAGGTCAGGCCGTGCAAAATATGAACTTAATGTTTGGTTTAGACGAACGGGCAGGATTGAATTTGAAATCACCAGGGTTTTAAGATTGCTGTTAAAACAAAAAAACCGATGTTGAGACTTCAACATCGGTTTTTTTATGATTTACTTTTCTTTCTATTGCTCCAATAAATTGAATTTTCTTTCGACAGATACATTGTCTCCAGTGATGGCATTACCATCTTTGTCTACTAAAGTTAATTTAACTGAAGCTTCACCTAATGGTAAGTTTAAGATTTCGTAAGGAACCCATTGGTCTAATGTAAACTCCTGGCCATTGATGGTTGCTTTTACCTTATTTGCATCAGCACCTAATGTAGTGTTTACAACGAAGAAATCTAATAATAAAGTTTTAGTTTCTTCCCCTTTATAGTCACCTTTTGGTCTGCTATAGAACAAAGATGGTTCTGTAGGAGTAGGAAGTTCAGTAATTTTAGCATCACCTTCCACTTTGAATTTAACTAATTTAGAAGCATCCGCAGTTTTGATTGATTCATGGAATGAACGCGAAAGGAAGGATAATAAATAATGTTCAGAGTTTACAGGTACAGTAAATGTGTGCTCTGGTTTATATAGTGCTACATACGGGGTATTATCCAAAATAAAGTGGATATGCTGACCGTCATGAGAGTTTGCCATATGGTGAGAGTGTTCAGTCTGCTCAGTTAAATTAAAGTTCTGAACATCATACTTCACTGTGATTTTTGCTGAGTCTGTTCCAACTTTTTCGGAAGTAATTGAAGAAACTTTCAGAGTAGCGCCTGGGAAGTCTTTAGCATGTTGCAATGGGTTAACTGCAATCGCGCCAACAGTGTCGGATAATGCTGTTGAATCTTTGACTTCTCCTTCTTGATTTTTTGTAGGATTATTACATGAAGCTAGTACCGCGGTTGCCGCTAATACTGCTAATGCTGATTTTAGTGTTCTCATCTTTTTATATTTAGACAGATTTGTTTTGTTTAACTTAACAAATATAATTTATAATTGTTTAATATTTATTGAAATACAATATTTAGCGCATTTTTTACAACTTGAAGCGTTTTCTTCAAATCTTCATCTGTATGAGCTGCTGAAATAAATCCTACTTCATATCCGGAAGGTCCAAAGTATACCCCGTTATTTAATAATTCGCGATGCATTATTTTGTATTTTTCCATGGATGCAGGGTCAATTTCATCTGCTCTTTGTATCTTTTCTTTATTAGTAAAGGCGAACCAGAAAATAGATCCTATAGTTGTTAAGGTTACTTCATAACCTTTTTCTTTAATAAAGGAACGCAATTCTGCCACAAATTCTTGTGTTGTTTGCTCTAATTTTTCGTAAAACCCTGGTTGTGCTAATATTTGAAGGGCTGCTATCCCTGCTGCCATAGCCACAGGATTTCCGGATAATGTTCCTGCCTGATAAACCGCCCCATCAGGGGATATACATGACATTAATTCCTTGGAAGCTCCGTAAGCGCCGACAGGCATTCCTCCTCCGATAATCTTTCCATATGTAATAATATCCGGTTGGATATCATAATATTTAGATGCACCTTCGAAGCCTAAGCGAAAACCTGTAATCACTTCGTCCATGATCAAAAGCGCGCCATTTTCTTTTGTGATATCCCTTAAGAAATGAATGTACTCTTTGTTCTGAATAAGCAAACCATTATTAGCAGGTACACCTTCAATAATTACTGCAGCAATTTCATCTTTAAAGTCTTCAAATACTTTATTCAAAGCTTCAGCATCGTTTAATGCGATGACTATTGTTTCATCAGCAAATGCTTTAGGAACCCCTGCAGAAGAAGTTTCTCCAAAAGTCACTAAACCTGATCCGGCTTTTACCAATAAAGAGTCTGAATGGCCATGATAACAACCTTCAAACTTCACAATTTTATCGCGCTTGGTATATCCTCTGGCTAAACGTATTGCTGACATCACAGCTTCAGTACCGGAACTAACAAATCTGATTTTCTCAATTTTTTTGTTTTTGCTTAAAATCAATTCTGCCAATTCATTTTCTAAAGCAGTAGGAGCACCAAAGCTTAGTCCTTTGCCTAATTGTTCCTGTACCGCTTCACGGATTTCAGAAGTATTATGACCGAGAATTAAAGGACCCCATGAACAACAGTAATCAATAAATTCATTGCCATCAGCGTCCCAAATATGAGCCTTGTCACCGCGTTCAATAAATAAAGGGGTTCCATAAACAGATTTGAATGCTCGAACGGGAGAGTTAACTCCTCCAGGGAAGTATTGTTTAGCCTTCTCAAATAACTCCGCAGACTTTTCACGAGAAATATCCGAAGTAGGTGTTGTCATAGTTTATCGTATTTGTATGTTGCAAAAATAGTATTTACTCCGTAGTATTTCATATTTAGAGAGGAGAAGTAGGTGGCTTAATACTATTTTGACTTACATGTTATAAAATTCATTAGGATTGAAGAGAGGAAAAGAGAGTTCATATTTTTTTATCTGAAATCTTGAATCTTTTGTCTATAAAAAAACAGGCTACCATTTTATAGTAGCCTGTTTTTTATATATTTTTATCAGAATTATTTACCTTCTTCTAGTACTTTAGTTACTAGTTCAGCAGCTTCTTTTAATAAGATTGCTGAGTAAACTTTTAGTCCTGAATTGTCGATTAATTCTTTTGCTTCTTTCGCATTCGTACCTTGTAGACGAACAATGATTGGCACAGGGATGTTTCCGATTTCATTGTAAGCATCAATAACACCTTGAGCAACACGGTCACAACGAACGATACCACCAAAGATATTAATTAGGATAGCTTTTACATTCGGGTCTTTCAAGATAATGTTGAAACCAGCTTTAACTGTTTCAGCATTTGCAGTACCACCAACGTCTAAGAAATTTGCAGGCTCACCACCAGCGATTTTAATGATGTCCATAGTAGCCATAGCTAAACCGGCACCATTTACCATACAACCAACGTTTCCGTCAAGTTTAACATAGTTTAAGTTAAACTCACCAGCTTCAACTTCTGTAGGATCTTCTTCCGATACATCACGAAGAGCAGCAATTTCCGGGTGACGGTATAATGCATTCTCATCTAAGTTTACCTTTGCATCAACAGCTAAGATTTTATCATCAGATGTTTTTAATACAGGATTGATTTCGAACATAGAAGCGTCGATAGAATCGTATGCTTTATATAAAGCAGCAACGAATTTTACCATGTCTTTATGTGCAGCACCGGTAAGACCTAAGTTGAAAGCGATCTTACGAGCTTGGAATCCTTGGAGACCAACTTTAGGATCTATTTCTTCTTTAAAAATTAGGTGAGGAGTTTTTTCAGCAACCTCTTCAATGTCCATACCACCCTCTGTAGAGTACATAATGATGTTACGACCAGTTGCACGGTCTAATAATACAGACATGTAGAATTCTTTTGTTTCACTGTCTCCAGGATAATATACATCCTGAGCAATTAAAACCTTATTAACTTTTTTACCTTCTGGACCAGTTTGAGGAGTAACAAGTTGCATTCCGATGATGTCAGTAGAACGTTGTAATACCTCATCATGGTTTTTAGCCAACTTTACACCACCACCTTTACCACGACCACCCGCATGGATCTGTGCTTTTACAACAACCCAATCCGAGTTGAATTCTTCTTTCATTCTCTTAGCAGCCTCAACAGCTTGCTCTGGGGTTTCAGCAACAATACCTTCTTGTACTCTTACTCCGAAACTCTTAAGTATTTCTTTTCCTTGATATTCGTGAATGTTCATTGATAAAAAAATTTGCTGTAAAAATAGCGTATTTATTCGTAAGGGTCAAGTTATTATTTCTATTAAATTATAGAATCATGAATCTATCAATTCATTATAACAAGGTTGTTTTTGATTTTTACTATTTTCGCAGTATGATCTTAAAGGCTAATAATATTTTTAAGTCTTACGGTGAACTTGAAATCCTCAAGGGCGTAAGTGTTTCTGTAAGAAAGGGGGAAATTGTTTCCATAGTCGGAGCGTCTGGTGCTGGAAAGAGTACTATGCTTCATATTATTGGTACTCTGGACAAACCGGATAAAGGAACTGTTCTTATAGAAGGCGAAGATATTTTTGCATTAAATGAGAAACAGTTGAGTGACTTTCGGAATCGACATATTGGTTTCGTTTTTCAGTTCCATCACTTGCTTCCCGAATTTACAGCCTTAGAGAATGTTTGTATTCCGGGTTTTATTGCTGGTATTGATAAGAAAGTTGTTGAAGGAAGAGCAATGGAGTTATTAGATATTCTAGGTGTTGCACACCGTGCAAATCATAAGCCTTCGGCTATGTCGGGTGGGGAGCAACAACGTGTTTCTGTTGCTCGTGCTTTGATTAATAATCCAACCTTGATCCTTGCAGATGAACCCTCCGGAAATCTTGATTCTGAAAACGCTACAGCCTTACATCAGTTGTTTTTTGACCTTCGTGATAGAATGCAACAGACATTTATTATTGTAACCCATAATGAAGAGTTGGCCCGAATCTCCGATCGAACCATCCATATGCGTGACGGATTAATCTATTAATATGCAAAAGCTTCTAATTACATTCGGGACAAGACCTTTGGCACAAAGGATCGCTAAACTTATTCAAAGTCAATATGATGTTAAATTTGCCAGTTCTGAAGAAGTTCCGAGCTTCCTTGCAACGAACTACAGTAAAATCCCGACAGGCATCAATCCAACATTTGCTCATGAACTTCTCAAACTATGTCTGGATAAGCAAATTGATTATCTTCTTCCATTGGGTTTATCCGAAGTTCAATCTTTATCCGAAACGAAATTATTGTTTGAAGAATACGGAATCCATGTTTTGAGTCCTGATAAGTCTGATTTAGAAGATATCTTCGTATTGGAAAATCCAGCATCTACGATAGAGCTCCTGATTTGTGAAAAGGGGAAGAGTATTCATTCAGATAAAACCCTTGAATTTGAGGTTAGCGGCTTGTTAACTGTTTCTGATGATGGCGACGATGTCGCTTTATGTACTGTTTAAATATGACTAATATTCAAGATATCCTTTTAGATAAGAAACTCTATTTATTTGAATTGGATGACGTCCTGTTTCCAAAGAAAGACTACTTGTTACAAATTTATTATCTCTTTGCTCAATTTGTTGAGTTTACCGAGGGTAGGCCCATTGCAGCGGACATGGTAAATTTTATGAAAGAAGTGTATATGGAAAAGGGTGAGGATGCAGTCTACGAAGCCACCAAAGATCATTTTAAGTTTGATAAAGATTACCGCGAAAATTTTGAACGATTAAAGGTGAATGGGCATTTACCTTTAAAATTGTATTTGTATACCGAGATCAAACTTCTGTTTGCATCCATTATAGAAAGGGGCGCAAAAATTGCTATCCTGACAAAAGGTAATCCTGCAATGCAACTTAATAAACTAAAACATATTGATTGGCAGGGGTTTAATAGGGATGTTAGGATATATTTTTCGGATGAGTTAAACTTCCGAAATATTGAACCTTTTAGTTATATTGCTTTAGAAAATCAAATAAATGAAACCGATTTGATTTTCATTGAAGACAATTTAACTAAATTATGATGAAAAAAATATGGCTTGCGGCTTTACTGCTTTCCCTTCTATTTGGAGCTAGTTGTAAAAAAGATAATACAGATCCTACACCCGATGATGATGGACGAGATCCTGCAAAAGAAATCCTCCTGAGAGATTCCACTTATTTTTATTCTTTAGCATTTTCTTTATGGGAGGATAAGCTTCCGGCACCTAAAGATGATGGTACAGGTAATCCGGATTTGAAAGCTTTTACTAATCAATATAAGGATGCGGAGGAAGTTTTAAGTGCGCTGAGACAAATTATATATCAGAAAAGTGGTATTGATGATCGTTTTAGTTTTATTGATAGAGCAGGAACTGTAAGTGAGGAAATTCAACAAGGGGTTTATAAAGAAACGGGTGTTACTCCCATTTATTTAAGCGGAGTAAATGGTGAATCGACCGGGAATATGTATATTAAACTGGTTCAGAAAAAGTCCCCGGCAGAAGCCGCAGGATTAAAGCGTGGAATGAGAGTTCTTAGTATGAATGGAGATTCTAAATTAGACTATGATACAGATCAAGCCCAGGGATTTAAAAATTTCTACAAGTTTATGTCCGGGGAGACTTTAAAATTAGTTGTCCAATCTCCGGGAGAGCAAAACACAAAAGAAATCACAGTTACAGGTGCGGCTTATAATATAGATCCAATATTAAGCGCTCAAGTTATTGCTGTGGGGGATAAGAAGGTGGGATACCTGGCTTATACATCTTTTGTCAATGTATTAAGTAGCAACGGGCCTAACAGTTATTACAATGCTCTCACAAAAGTTTTTAATGATTTCGAAGCTGCAAATATTGATGAACTTGTTGTTGACCTCAGGTATAATGGGGGAGGTTCTACAAATTCAGCCGAGCTTTTAGCGAATCTAATTGCTCCGAAATCCGCTGATAAGGGAAAAATGTATGATTATAAATTTAATAGATATTATGAAGAAGAAAATATTTCTATCAATTTCGATAAAAAAAATAGCTTAAATCTTGGTAGAGTGTATTTCTTAGGAACTCAAAGTACGGCCTCCGCGAGCGAACTTGTTATGAATGTATTGGCTCCTTATATGACGACAGAAATTATCACAACATCGAATATGGGGACATACGGGAAACCGGTGGGTTTCTTTGGTTGGCCAGTAGTTAATAGATATGCTGATTTATACATTACCTCTTTTAAGATGACTAATAGTGCCGGGTATGGAGATTATTTCTCCGGATTGAAAGGGAATAAATCGGATGCAGCAGATGGCTTTTTTTCCCAGTTAGGTGATCCCAATGAATTGATGTTAAAAGAAGCGCTTTACCATATTGCGCATGGAAATTATGAACCTAAGGCTAAAGCCTCTTCCAGAAATTCTGAGCAAAACCTACTTAAAATAAATCAGGTGCCGGAAATAAAGGAATATCGTAATAATATGTACATATTCCCTGATAAAAGAATTCCAAATTTACCATTGAAGAATTAATCTTTTTAATCAACATCCAGTCCATTGTAGGATAGAATTTAGTTAGATTTGATTTTACTTATTACGTTCGAATGAAAAACATATTTTTTGCAAAGCTTTTTGTCTTTATTGCTTTATCTGTTTTATATAGTTGTAAGAAAGATTTATCTACAGTAGATCCACCTGTTAGACCAGATGTAGAGCGTACGGCTGAACAACAGGTTCTGGATAGTGTGTACTCAAAATATAAATACTTGTCTTATTGGGAATCATCGATCCCTAGCTATAATCCTATTTCAGATTTAACGGATGATTTCTCTAATGCTAAGAGTTTGTTGAGTTATTTAAAGAACCAAACACCTGTATTCAATAATTTTTTTAATTATCCTGATAGAAAGGGACCAATAGATAGTTATTCGTGGATTGAAGATATGGGGGATGATACCGATTATTCAGCCAAAGCGGATCTTGCAGATGGTTACGGATTATTTATGGCATTTGATGGTGATCGAAATGATAGTTTGTTTGTCATGTTTGTTGAAGGCGGTTCTCCTGCGGCTAAAGTTGGTATAAAAAGAGGGGATAAAGTAATGGAGCTTCAAGGTGACAAGAATATGGTTTATTCAAATCAAAGCAAGATTAACCAATATGTTGAGGAAAGGACTTTAAGTATCAAAATTAAATCTAATAATATTGAGAAATCCCATAACCTGACTTATACTTCTTATAATATTGAGCCTTTCCAATTAGGGAAAGTTATTGTAGAAAAAGGTACTAAAACAGGATATATTGCTCTTTCCTCCTTTGAGGAATTATATTCAAGTGGGGCGGATAATAAAATGAGAAAAGGGATTGATTCCATTTTTACTGTTTTTGCTACCGAAAATATATCCGACCTTATTGTAGACTTAAGGTATAATGGGGGAGGATATGTAAGTAGTGCGATCTATTTACTCAATAAAATTATTAACAGTACCGGGAATGGGAAATTAATGTTCAAGTATGGTGTAAACAAGAACTTAGAGAAAGAGCGTAATGAGGGTAGCCGTGATTTTGTGGATGAGGTATTTGATAAAAGCGGAGGTACTACGGAAATTAAGAAGGTTGTTTTTCTGGCAAGTGAATATACTGCATCGGCAAGTGAAATTGTTATCGTTGCATTGAAACCCTATATGGATGTGAAGATTGTTGCTTATAGAGGGGCTACCTATGGAAAGCCTGTTGGTTTTTTTAGAGAAGACATATCAGATGATATCGGTTTGTGGGCTGCTTCATTTAAGATTATTAATGCAGATAATTATACGGATTATTGGGATGGTATTCCGGCCGATTATCCCAATACATACGACAATATTCACAAGCAATTTGGTGACCCCTCTGAAGATATGACGCGTAAGGCTTTGGATATATTAAACACTAATTCCAGTATGAAGGCTTCAACGAGGGAGACCCTTCGTAGCTCAGCCTCAGGCAATATCAAGGAACTGAACAGAATACCCCCTAGGAATATGTTAAAGAAGTAATTTTTGTTATTAAATTGTTAACTTTGTTACATGGCAGGAAATAAACCAACCACGATTAAGGAAATTGCAAGAAAGCTGAAAATTTCCCCATCTACGGTGTCTCGTGCATTGAACGATCACCCTAGCATTGGATTGGTAACGACTATGCGAGTTAAGAAAATGGCCGAAGAAATGTCTTATGAGCCAAACCAAACAGCAATCTTCTTTAAACAACGAAAAACCTTTACAATAGGAGTCATTCTACCTAAACTTTCGGAGCCGTTTTTCTCCGATGCTATTAGTGCAATTGAAAATGTTGCTGAAGAGAAGAAGTATACTGTGCTTTTAGGACAATCTCTTGACAACGAAAACAGGGAGCTAAATATTATTCAAACTTTCAAAAAGCACCGGGTGGACGGCATCTTAATCTCAATGAGTAAGAATACCGGAGATACTGATTTTGTAGACCTTCTAGCAAAAACTGAAATACCTATTGTATTCTTTGATTGTGTTCCTGATATGCCACACGTTCATAAAGTATATAGTGATTTATCTTCCGGTATGGAAGAAGCTATTACTGCATTTATCGAACGAGGGCATCAAAATATTGCTTTGATTAATGGCCCTGAATCTTTATTGGCTTCAAAAGAAAGAGCAATAGCTTTCAAAAAGGCACTTGTGAAGAATGGTATTAAACCACATGAAAATTCAATCGTAAATACTGATTTAACTGAACAGGGAAATGAAGAGGCAATGGAAAAAATATCCTCCCTTGCTCAACGCCCATCAGCAGTTGTTTCTTTCAATGATTTTGTAACCCTGGATTTAATTCGATACGCGAAACAACGTGGAATAATATTAAATCAGGATATGTACTTTATTAGTTATGCTAATTATCCGCTGTGGAAATATATGGATAATCCGCCTATGGGAAGTATTGAACAATATCCGGATAAACAGGCACAGAAAGCCGCTGAGATATTATTCGATTGTATTGATAAGAAAGAATATACCTCAACTGCACAGGATGTGGTATATCCCTCCAAATTAGTTTTAAAATAAAAACTTATTTATTGAATTGAAGACTATACGTTATATCAATGCCCCCATTGGCTAACATATCGTGAACAGAACAATATTTCTTAACAGCTAATTCTGCTGCCTTCTGAGCTTTCGCTTCATCAATATTACCTTTTAATTTAAACGTGATATGAATCTTAGTGAAGATATTGGGAATCTCTTCTCTACGATCACCCTGTACTTCTACTTGAATATCCTGAATATCCTGACGCTGCTTTTGAAGAATAGTGGTTAAATCAAAGACACTACAGGATCCTAAAGCCATTAATACCAATTCCATTGGTCTAACTCCTTTTCCTTCTCCACCGATCGACTCTGATCCGTCAATATTTACCTTTACGGTAGATAATTCGCTTGATGCCTCAAAATGTACTGCTTGATTTTGTCTCTTTAAATGAACTTTCATGCTTTTGAATTTAGTAATCAAAAATAACAAATTTTGAAGATAGATAATAGACCGAGGATAGACGCAAAATATACTTGTCCTTACTCTACCGTCTATTGTGGTATATCTTAAAAAAACAAAAGCCCTCTGCTAGTTGCTAGAGGGCTTTTGTTTTTTTAATTAGGATATTTAACGCCTCGATATTGACTGACATCAACCGTAGGTACATTAGCTTTGTACTTACTGTTTATTGCATCAATAAATAAGTTTGCGACGATTGCATTTCCCATTGGAGTAAGGTGAACTCCATCTAATGAAAAGGCATTCCCTGTTATAAAAGCAGCAGAGATATGTACGCCATTATAGTTATAACCTGTCTTTACTTTATTTAAGAAAGTATATACGTCAGCTACAGCAATATCTTTCGATTCTGCAATAGCTTTAATTTGATCATTGATAGCTTTAACTCTGCTAGCTACTTGTGATGCTTCTGCCTTGTCCAATACATATTGATCCTCAATAGGATTTAAAGGATGCATACCGTAAGGGATTTGCCCTTCATTTGGTTGACCTAACAAGGCAGTAGGAAATGTCAGAATAAATAAGTCTTCATCCGTTGCTGCGCGAGGACCGGTTTTTGTAGCTATAAAAACATTTTTTGCAGCACCACCGGAAGCAGCGTCTACTGCTGCATTTAAACGTGCAGTTGTAACAGTATTAAAGAAAGGAATTGAGGTTACATCTGGAATAGTTGCAACCACGCCTTTTGAGCCGTTTTCTGTTAATTTATCGATAAAATTCGTGTAAAGACCTGTAAATTGTGCTACTTCAATCAGTTGCTTTGTAGGATCTTCCGATGCTGCAGCGCCATTTGTAGCATAACCCAACACGTCGTTATTACCTAACCAAAAAGAGAAAAAAGTGTGTTCATGAGAAGTGGCATATTGCATATATGTTTGTTTGCCCACTTGATCTGTCGGCAACAGTCTTTCGAAATATGGATTACCAAATTCAGATCCGAAGCCATCAAAATAGGCCAAATCCAAACGCATTCCCGGTACACCTAAATTTTGGATAGGATCCAGATATTTTGTGAATAAAGGACCGCCTTGACTATTTTGCCCACGAATGGCTTGAGGAGCTATCTGCTCCATTACAGGATTTCCATCCTCTAATGATTTTAAAGATAAATAGCCAGTTCCGTTCGCCTGATCTGCGCTAAAGAAAGGAGAAGTAAATTCACCTCCACCAACAGATTTAAATTGCTCTGCCATTAAATTTGGAAATGCTACTTTCTGACCCTCTAAATAAAGTCCATTGTCTGCATATCCGGAGGTTAAGGAGTTTCCTACAGCGATAAATTTAGAGAAATCAGCTGTGCCTTTCGAGGTTTCCAGTTCATCTAGCGTAGGAGCACAGGAGCTAGCGAATCCTAAAATTGCTAGTCCGATATATAGTTTTATATTTTTTTTCATTGCTTTCATAATTAAATGGCCTACCAATAATAAGATACAGAA
The DNA here is from genome assembly GCA_040394615.1 of Sphingobacterium mizutaii. Taxonomy (GTDB): domain Bacteria; phylum Bacteroidota; class Bacteroidia; order Sphingobacteriales; family Sphingobacteriaceae; genus Sphingobacterium; species Sphingobacterium mizutaii_A. Next base: position 19,695 of record JBEBRZ010000001.1, on the reverse strand, counting down.
ATACCCGGCGCATGAATATTAGTTTCATAAGCACCTCTCATTTGAGTTTCAACATTTGTGGTAGTTCTCTTCAGGATTTTTTGAAATACATATGCTGCTGACATCTGCCAATTTGAAGAAAATTTATAAGTTACACCACCGGCAGCCATTACGCGATTATTGTCCGGCGTTTCAGGATAAACATATTTTGCCTGAACGGGAGTATAAACGTATCCTGTACCTACTCTTAGGTCTAACTTATCATTGACTTCATAGTTAATACCGACTTTACCGGAAAAAGCATTTTGGTATTTCTTCTCTGAACGTGTATCCTGTAATACCGGTGTGTTGTTTTCATAATCGAAAACAAGTTCTTTGTATATATCGTAATTGATAAGTGAACCGTCAATTGCCGCATCAACTTTATCAGATAGAGGGAAAGTAATACCTACATTAAATGATGATGGCAAAGGTAGTTCGGCGTCGAATTTACCATTGGGAAAGTTAGCTGCCAATGCTGATGGTACCTCAAATGTAGCATCTCCACCTTCTAATTTAGTCACAACTTTCGAACGATAGTTGAGGGATAATGCGAAAGTCTCATCTAGGGTATAATGAACCCCTAAGTTATATCCCATACCTGTACCTGTACCTTTAAGCGTTGCTTGTCCACTGCTTCCATCTGGATAGAATACAGGTAAAGCACGACCTAAATCTACCAAACCGATGTTATAAATAAATCCACCACCAACACTAAACTGATCTGTTAATTTTATACTTAAGGTAGGTTGGATAAAAATAGCACGCATGGATAAATGAGTTAAGGCGTATTTTCCCGGCCAATCTGTCCCCCAATCTACTCCTCCACCAAATGGTGTATAAACCCCAATACCAGCTTTCCACCATGAGCCTTTAGGGCCGAAAGTCGCGTAAGCTCCGAAAGGAGGAGATATTTGAAATTTTGTATGATGAACATCTGAACTGCCGGCCTCTTGAAAAGCCGATCTATACATAATGGCGCTCCCTCCAATCTGGACACCATTATTCTCCATTTTAACTAATGCTCCAGGGTTATAAACGATGGATGTTTCATCGATAAATAAAGCGGATCCTGCACCAGCCATACCTACTGCCTTTTGGCTTTGGGTATTAACTTGCGATCCCTGAGCAAAGAGTAGGGACGGGGAAGCTAATAACAAACTGAGTAATAATCGTTTCATATAAATATTGATTAGCGTTTTTCAAATTTTATTTGATATGCTAACATAGTAAAATTTTGTCAGATAATATAAATTTTTGTCAAAATTTGATAAAAGAAAGGTCTTTTGCTTTTAATCAAAACATAAATAAGGTATATTGGTTTCAATATAAACATAATAAAAGGTTATTTATGGCTCAAGTTACATTTAAGGGTAATGCGGTGCATACCTCCGGCGATTTACCTCAGGTAGGTGATCAGGCTCCTGATTTCACACTCACAACGGGTGATTTATCACAAAAATCATTGAAAGATTTTCAAGGAAAGAAAGTTATCTTAAATATATTTCCAAGTATCGACACAGGTACATGTGCAATGTCTGTCCGTCAATTTAATGAAAAAGCTTCCGGATTGGATAATACGGTAGTACTTTGTATATCAAAAGATTTACCTTTTGCGCAGAGTCGTTTCTGTGCAGCGGAAGGTTTGGAGAATGTCGTTACACTTTCCGATTTTAAAGATGATAATTTCAATAAGGCTTATGGTGTTAAATTCTCCGATGGTCCTTTAGAAGGTCTTTTAAGTCGTTCGGTAGTCGTAATCGATGAAAACGGTAAAGTCAAATATACTGAACAGGTTGCTGAGACTGCTGATGAACCTAACTATGAAGCAGCTTTGAGTAATATTTAGGTATAATAGGCAACAGATAATAGACACAAGACATAAGACATAAGACATAAGACAATGTTTAGTCTTAGAGAGGTTTATCCTGTATTCAGCTAATCAAGTGATAAGCTTTGGGATTAAAGTCTAATATCTGTTATCTGATGTCTAATGTCCAAACAAAGAAAACCCCCGAATCTCAATTTCGGGGGTTTTCTTTGTTTATTTAGTGGCTTCTATAGCCTGTAATATATCCTGGATGATATCATTTTGGTCTTCAATACCGATAGACAATCTAATTGTTCCTGGTCTTATTCCCAATTTTACTCTTTCCTCTTCCGTTAATTTTGAATGGGTAGTCGAGGCTGGGTGAGTAGCAATACTTCTTGAGTCACCAAGATTTGAGGTGTATAGAATCATTTTTAGCGAGTCTAAAAATTTGAAAGCTCTTTCTTGTCCACCTTTTATTTCAATCGTAACAATTCCTCCTCCAGCTTTCATCTGTTTCTTTGCCAATTCATATTGTGGGTGAGATGGAAGAAAAGGATACTTTACATCCAATATTTCCTCATTTTTTTCTAATTCTTCAGCTAATGCCAAGGCATTCGAGCAGTGTCTATCCATCCGTAATTCCAATGTCTCGATGCTCTTAGATAGTACCCACGCTGTAAAAGGTGACATTGAGGGACCTGTATGGCGGATAAGAAACATGATTTTATTGATTAATTCTTCTTTTCCAACGGTTACACCACCTAATACGCGACCCTGACCATCCATATACTTTGTTGCTGAATGGATAGATAGGTCAAAACCATATTGCAATGGTTTTTGTAGATAAGGTGTAGCAAAGCAATTATCGATTACGAAAATAATATTTGGATACTTTTCTTTTAATCCACCTAACCATTCTAGATCCACCAATTCTAAACCTGGATTTGAAGGAGATTCCAGAAATATAAATTTTGTAGTAGGTTGAATAGCTTTTTCCCATTCTTCCGGGTTGATGGCATCAACATAGGTCGTCGTTACACCCCAACGAGGAAATAATTGTGTAAATAACTGATGTGTAGAACCAAATATAGCCCTTGAAGACACAATATGATCACCTTGTTCAATAAATGCAGCAAAGGTTGTGAAGATAGAACCCATGCCCGAGGCAAAGGCCAAACCAGCTTCCGCACCTTCCAGTAAACATACTTTATTTATAAATTCTGTTGTATTTGGATTCGCATACCTAGAGTAAACCATTGCCTCCTCTTCTTCTGCAAAAACAGCACGACCCTGCTCAGCACTATCAAAGATGAAACTTGAAGTAAGATATAAAGGAACTGAATGCTCTCGTAGATCAGAACGCTTAGCTTGTTCACGTATTATTTTGGATTGTTCGTTATTCATGATTAACAAATTTATCTACTTTTCAATAAAAAGCATCAGTTCAGTAAGATAAATTTACTCGAAAATTTAAAAAACAGTAATGCAAACCTTTGATATAGCAATTTATTAATTGATAAAGTTGATTTACTTAATAGGTTTTTTATTTTTTTTCACATTATTTTAACTAAACTGGACGAAGTATTAAATAGCATAATTCCATTTCATTCGTCTATTATTTACTAATTTCTGTATATTAATGATTTATTAAACTCATATATGAAAACATCGAATCTTTTATCCTTACTTTTCCTATCTCCTTTATTGAGTTTTGCGCAAGTTGAACCTCAGCCTTATGGAGCTTTACCAACTGAACGACAATTGAAATGGCATGAAATGGAGATGTATACATTAATTCATTTCACGCCAACGACATTTCAGAATAAAGAATGGGGGTTTGGAGATGCAGATCCTAAAATATTTAATCCAACTAATTTTGATGCGAACCAAATAGCAAAAGCTGCTGCTACAGCTGGTTTCAAAGGTCTTATTTCAGTCGCTAAACATCATGATGGCTTTTGCCTTTGGCCAACTAAAACAACTAAATATAGTGTTGCGAGTTCACCTTGGAAAGAAGGAAAGGGTGACATGGTAAAAGAATTTATGCAAGCTTCCCACGACAATGGCCTTGAATTCGGTGTATACCTTTCTGCCTGGGATCGTAATGATACCCGATATGGAACTAAGGCCTATACAGATGCATATCGAGAACAATTGACGGAATTGATGTCCAATTATGGACCTTTATTTAGTTCCTGGCATGATGGTGCAAACGGTGGTGATGGTTACTATGGAGGTAAAAACGAGAAGAGAACAATTGACAATACGACTTACTATGAATGGCAAGAAAAAACCTGGCCAATTGTTAGAAAACTACAGCCAATGGCCATGATTTTTTCAGATGTCGGACCTGATATGCGTTGGGTGGGAAATGAAAAAGGTTTTGCTGCAGAAACTAGCTGGGCTACAATTACGCCAAAAAGTATTGATGGTCGACAACCGGCACCGGGAGCAGTTGATGATTCTAACTTAACGACCGGCGATAGAAACGGGGAATTCTGGATTCCTGCTGAATGCGATGTTCCTCAGCGACCAGGTTGGTTTTACCACGAAGACCAAAATGATAAAGTAAAGACCCCTAATCAATTATTTGAGATTTATCTAAAATCTGTAGGTCGTGGCGGTAATATGAACCTAGGATTGGCACCCATGCCTGAAGGGATATTACACGATAATGATGTTAAGTCATTAGCAGCATTTGGTGAAAAACTCAAAGCAACTTTTTCGGATAATTTGGCGACTGGTGCCACGGCAAAAGCAAGTAATCTCAGACAAAATCACAGTAAATTTTCTGAAAGTAATTTATTTGATAATGATCGGTATAGCTATTATGCTTCCGATGATAATGTACTGGATCCTACTATTGAAATTACGCTTGCACATGATCAGGAATTCGATTTAATTCGTCTACGTGAGAATATTAAACTAGGGCAACGATTGGATAGTGTTCAGGTTGAAATATGGTCAGATAATTCATGGAAACCTTTAGCAAGTGCAACAAGTATTGGTGCAAATAGACTGATAAAGCTGGAAAAACCTGTCAGTGCATCTAAGCTAAGATTGCATCTTTATGCTCCTGTAGCTCCGACACTGAGTGACTTTGCGTTATTCAAAGAAGCGCCATCAGATTTTATATTTGATCGTGTAGATCTTGAAAAAATTGCGAAGAACGATATTAAGATTCTTAGTGGTGATAAGAATGTAGGAAAGGCTGTCGATAATGATAATAAGACGGTATGGGAAACTTTTTTAAGCAAGCAAAACTTCGTAGAGATTAGATTACCCAAAACATTGTCAGTGAAAGGGATGAGTTATGTTCCAAGACAGGATGGTAAGCTTAATGGAGTGCCAACCAAATATGAAATACAGGTCAGTGTGGATGGAAAGAAATGGAATACCGTTATTATCGGCGAGTTTTCTAATATAAAATCGAATGCTACAGAACAAAGAATTATGTTCTCAAGTCCGCAGGAAGCTCATTATATCCGCTTCATACCAAAAGAAATTTTAAGTGAGGATAAGGAATTCTCTGTTGCTGAATTTGATATTTATTTAAAATAAAAGATGCGAATCATTTTAGGACTTATTAGCTTTTTAATATTAGCTAATGCCAATGGGCAAGACATGAAGTTATGGTATGAAAAGCCTGCCGATCAATGGGAGGAAACTTTACCATTAGGAAACGGATTGATCGGCATGATGCCGAATGGTAAAATTAATGAAGAAAACATTGTATTAAATGAAATCTCTATGTGGTCTGGTTCCCCACAGGATGCAAATAATTACCGAGCTAAATCCAGTGTTACTGAAATTCAGAAACTCCTTTTTGAAGGAAAGAATAATGAAGCGGAGGACCTTGTTAATAAAAATTTTGTATGTGTAGGCGAGGGGTCAGGTCATGGCAACGGATCCGAAGTACCTTTCGGTTGTTTTCAGAATTTCGGCTACCTAAATTTTCTGTTTTTTCATCAAGGAGAATCTTCAGATTATAAACGATGGTTAGATATTGAAAAAGCAAAGGCAGGTACTAGTTTTACAAATAATGGTATAAAATATCTTCGTGAATACTTTACGTCTTTTGATACAAATGTTGGTGTCGTTCGATTGTCAGCAGATAAAAAGAAGTCTATTGAATTTGCTATGCATTTTTATAGGGATGAGAATATTGAAGAATATGAGATCGAAGGAAATGAAATTAGTATTGCCGGATCTTTGCCTGACGGGCGAGGAGGAAAGGGGTTAAAATTTGCAGCAAAATTTAAAGTAATCATTAAAGGAGGAACTTTAAAAAATCACGATAATCAAATTATTGTAAAGGAAGCAGATGAAGCGCTTGTGTTGTTTACAGCTTCAACAAGTTATTATGAGCACGATCCGATAGCTTATGTCGCTAAGGAGATCAATAAAGCTGCGAAAATATCTTATGCTAATCTCTGGAAGCGTCATAGCAATAAATACGGTTCGTTATTTTCCAGAGTATCTTTATCAATTGAGGATAGTATATCAAAAAATGATATTCCTACGGACAGAAGATTAGCTGATTTTTATAAAGATCCTCGTCAAGATAATGGTTTGGCAGCACTCTATTATCAATTTGGAAGATATTTAACGCTCTCAAGCTCAGCGCCTGATGTTCCTAAAGCATTACCGCCTAATCTTCAGGGTCTGTGGGCACATCAAATTCAAACCCCTTGGAATGGTGATTACCATTTGAATATTAATGCACAAATGAATCATTGGGGTGTTGAAGTAAGTAATCTTTCAGAATATCATAAACCCTTTATAGAGATGATTAAAAATCTCGCTAAAGAAGGCACTAAAACAGCTAAGGCATACTATGGTGCTCCTGGATGGGTTGTCTATATGATGACAAATATTTGGGGTTATACAGCACCTGGAGAACAAGCTTCTTGGGGCTCAAGTACTGCTTCCGGTTGGTTATGTAATCATTTGTGGGAACATTATCAGTTTACGAAAGATGAAGACTATTTAAGAGAAGTATATCCGATATTGAAAGATGCTGCGGTTTTTTACCAAGCTACAATGGTAAAAGACCCCAAAACCGGATGGCTGGTGACTTCTCCCTCTGTTTCTCCCGAAAATGCATTTGAACTTCCTAATGGGAAACGCGCAGCCGTTGCTATGGGACCAACTATTGATAACCAAATTGTCAGAGAATTATATAATGCGGTTATTTCTGCTAATGAAATCTTAGACTTAAAGGACGATTTTACGAAACAGTTGAAGGCTGATTTATCCCTTTTGCCTCCAGCTGTTGTGCTGAGCTCATCAGGAAGAGTTATGGAATGGTTAGAAGACTATAAAGAGATTGAGCCCCAGCATCGTCATGTTTCGCATTTATATGGTTTGTATCCTGCTAATTTTATTTCTCCTGTCAGCAGTCCCGATTGGGCTGAAGCTGCGAAGAAAACGCTTGCGGTAAGAGGAGATGAGGGTACTGGTTGGTCTAGAGCCTGGAAGATTTTATTTTGGGCAAGGTTACACGATGGTGATCATGCCTTAGAAATTTTAAGACAATTACTTAAGCCTGCATTCAACCAAAATACCACTTATGGCGGTGCTGGAGCAGGGACTTATCCTAATTTATTCTGTGCTCACCCACCTTTTCAGATCGATGGAAATTTTGGAGGATCTGCAGGAATTGCTGAAATGCTTCTGCAAAGTCATGACGGATATATTCATCTTCTACCGGCATTACCTGAGTTTTGGAAAGATGGAAAGGTGAAGGGCTTAAAAGCAAGAGGAAATTATACCGTCGATATGGAGTGGAAAAATGGAAAAGTGATAAGTTATAAGATTCACGGCAAAAAGGGAGATAAGATTTCAATCCTCAAAAACGGGACAAAAATAATTTATAGTATATAAACTTTTTACTCCTACTTTAAATGACCTGTAAATATCTATTTTTCTGAATATTAGATAGATACTTAATAATTTCATTATTAATAGTTTCTTTTAAATTAATATTTGTTAGTTAAATTCAATTATTCAATTAAATTATTAACTAACAAATTTTTTATGAAAATTATCTCTAACATTCAAAAAGGTCTTATTTATGTCTTTCTCCTTTCATCTATTACGATTTCTTGTAAAAAGGAGAATCCTGTTGAGGATCAGGACGAAGCTCTTCATGAAGTTTCTTTTAGCATTGAAAACTTTCAAAGTATGGTGGAACCATTTGAAATGCCTGTTACTAAATCCTCAAAAAGCAAATTATTCCCGGTATTATTTCCCGATCAACCTCAGGTATTGGCTTATTGGAGCTTTGATAATGGGGATAACAAACCGACATTTTCAGCTACGCAGGATGGTGATTTTAATTTATTCCTAGAAGGGGGTACTCCAACATATATAGAGGGCTTCGTAATCGATCCAAGTATGGAGAATCCAAAGGACAAACGAGTTCGAATTCCCTCCTTTAGAAGAATATTGTTGGAGTTGAAAATGAATAATATAGATTCTTTTGATAGAATTGAATTTGATTTTGCTTCAGACGTTAAAAGTCCCATTGGAGGAAGGTTATGTTATCAGCTTAATAGTGGGCCAATAATAAAAACGGAGGAATTCTTTAGAATGAAATCTGCCACATCCTCCTTAAAAAGTGAAAGAATTAGTTTAAAGGTCCCAAAACTCCCGGAAAGAATCACCAATGTACTTCTTGAAGTAGACTTTACGGAACCTCAATTAAACCCCAATGTAAATTATAGAGAACCCACGGTTAACCATATTGATAATATCAGGTTATACGGTCATCTTAAATCATCAGTTAAATATCAATATGAAGAAAAACCATATTTTATTTTTAATAAAGAAAATGGAGAGTTAGTTGAGAAAGGAGAATACCACGCGAAAGATAGTGATAAAACTAATCTGAAACTTAGCTTGGTAAAAGGAATGTATTATACAGTTATGCTACATAACCAAGGAGATGATAAATTACTTTTTCCAACCTCATTAAAGGATAAAACAGAATTGTATGCTACAATACCCTTTAATCAGAGGGTTACTCAACCTTTCGGCGTTCTTGATTCTTTTGAAGTGAAAGAACCGACAAAAAAAACAATTACACTTTCAAGATTATACAGTTTAATCACCTTAGACTTTACCGATTTACGAGATTTAAGTATCGTTAAGACGATAAAGATAAAACCACCTGCCCACAGCCTTTATGCTTGGACACCGCTAAATCCTAGTTATGATCAAAAACTTTCAGGGATAAAAAACGAGGCGATTATTTCTCATGACTTTAATGTTCATCCGGAAGTGACTTTTAGCCATTTTTTAGGGTTACAAGAAAATGAAGTTCCAGTGGAATACGTGGTTGAAATATGGGATGAAAGTAAGCTTCTTCGCTCTTTTCAATTAAAATCAGCTATTAAAAATGATGTAAAATTAAAATTTATAGGTGAGCTGTATCCCTTAGATAATTCTAATAGTCATTATGAAGTTATGCTGGATAAGAATTGGAAAGGGGCTAAAATAGTAGAATTCAAGTAATTATTTATTTAAATAATTATTAATAAGGTAAAATTTAATAGACTGGTTTTAATTTCTTAACAATAGTATTTTATAATTGCTATATGGCTTATTTGCTGGTACTAACGATTCTTCAGGTTCTGATTTTGCTACTTTTTCTTAAAGTTCGTTCGATAAGAGATGAGCGTGCCGAACTACTCCGGATACTTATTTTCAGCTCCTTAATTATTATAGTAGTTAAGTATTTTATAACACTTGTTAACCCATACATTGACTTGTTATTTACCGGATCGGCCAGCCTATGCTTAGTTTCCTTATCTTCTTTATATATTCGAAATACCATATTTGAAACAAAAACCTCGGGTTATTTAATTCTCTTAGCATTTTTTCCACTTCTTTTATTTTATGTATTCTATTTATTAAAAATCATATTCGCATCTCAGATTGTGGGAGGAATGATTTATGATTATCTGGATTTCTTCCATCAAAAATCTAGAACTTTCCTGTTTGCGATTTCTATCGTTTATGATTTTATTATTTTAATGCCATGGGCCAAAGGGGTTATTAAATTATCCAAATCGATAGACGGACAGTTGGCTATTTCATTATTTTCAATAAAAATCCTTGTTCTGGGAATACTAATTATTCGGGCCGGCTTTGTATATGTAGATAATTACTTTGAATTTCCGGGTGGAGTATATGCCACTTTGGTTTTATTTTTAATTCTCTATTTCAGATATTTCAACTCCTTACAAATCTATTTGGAATATCTGTTCAAAATCAATGCCTTGGAAAAATTCTATAAAGAGGAGTATAACTTGCACAAGAACGCTGAGATGCTTTATTACGCAAGTGCTATTGATCAATTAATGGATCAGGAGAAGCTTTTTGTTGATCCGGATTTTAAGCAAAGTGATCTTGGTAAAATTTTGAATATCTCCGAAAAAGAAATTCAACAAGTTATAAAAGTGTGCTTAGGAGGAAGTTTAAAGCAATACCTTAATAAGAAAAGAATACACTATTTTCTAGAAAGCATTGATCAGCCAAACCATGAGGTTAGTTCCGTACAAAACTTAATTTCTGATGCCGGATTTAAATCCGAATTGGAGTTCAATAGCGCATTTCAAAATGAAGTTGGCTATCCAATTCGACAGTTTATTCAGCAGAAAAAATATACTTTTCTACAATCGGGTTTCTCTTGAAAGAAACAAGATAGGATCAACTAACCCACCTCTATATACAAGAAAACCTGTCTCAAAGCTGAGACAGGTTTATATTTTTAATTTATTGAATATTGGTATTATACCAATTGTTTCAATAAGTTACTCATACTAACTAAATTACCAATAATAGTTTCTAATTCATCGACATTTACACGTTCTTGTTCCATGCTATCACGATGACGAATAGTAACCATGTTATCTTCTAAGGTCTGATGGTCTACAGTGATACAGAAAGGTGTACCAATTGCATCCTGACGACGATAACGTTTACCAATAGAGTCTTTTTCATCATATTGAATATTGTAATCCAATTTTAATTTCGCCATGATTTCTCTTGCTTTCTCAGGAAGGCCATCTTTCTTCGTTAATGGAAGAATAGCTGCTTTAACGGGAGCAATAGCAGGGTGGAATTTTAATACAGTACGTGAATCTTGTTTCTCCTCTGTGGATAGATCTTCTTGAACAAGACAGTTGGCTAATACCGTTAAAAATAAACGATCTAAACCAATTGATGTTTCAATAACATAAGGGATATAACTTTGATTAATTTCAGGATCGAAATATTGCAATTTTTTACCTGAAAATTCCTGATGTTGCTTCAAGTCAAAATCAGTACGTGAGTGAATTCCTTCTACCTCTTTGAATCCGAATGGGAATTGATACTCAATATCCACTGCGGCATTCGCGTAATGTGCTAATTTAACATGGTCATGGTAACGGTATTTGTTTTGATCCGCCCCTAAAGCTAAATGCCATTTTAAGCGAGTATCTTTCCATTTTTGATACCAGTCTAATTCTGAACCCGGACGTACAAAGAATTGCATCTCCATTTGTTCAAACTCACGCATGCGCATGATAAACTGTCTTGCAATAACTTCGTTACGAAAAGCTTTACCAATTTGAGCAATACCAAAAGGAATTTTCATCCTTCCGGTTTTCTGAACGTTAAGGAAGTTTACAAAGATACCTTGTGCAGTTTCCGGACGCAGGTAAACCTGTTCAGCACCGTCAGCCATTGCACCCATTTGGGTAGCAAACATTAAGTTAAACTGACGTACATCGGTCCAGTTCTTAGTTCCTGAAATAGGACATACAATATTATGTTCTTCAATGATTACTTTTAAACGAACTAAATCGTCTGCATTTAAAGCATCATCTAAATCTTTCTGTAGCTGGGCAGCTTTGTCAGTCTTTCCGTCTTTTTCATAACGGTCGATTTTATCTTCAATTAACTGATCTGCACGATAACGTTTTTTAGAATCCTTATTGTCTATCATCGGATCGTTAAATCCATCAACGTGTCCGGAAGCTTTCCAAGTTGTAGGATGCATGAAAATAGCTGCGTCAATACCAACTATATTCTCATTCAACTGCACCATGGATTTCCACCAATAAGTCTTTAGGTTATTCTTTAATTCAGAACCTAACTGACCATAATCATAAACAGCACTTAAGCCGTCATAAATTTCGCTGGAAGGAAAAACAAATCCATATTCCTTCGCATGTGAAATGATATTTTTGAAAAAATCGTCTGTTTGCTTGCTCATAAGGGGCAAATATAATGTATTCGTTCGACTTATTTCGCCAATAAGTCTCTAATTTGTTGGCTTGCGTTTTTATTATCTACTTTTTTAATTATATGTTGAATAATCCCCTTCTCATCGATAATAAAAGTAGTTCTGGCCGTGCCCATATACTTTTTCCCGTACATGTTTTTCTCAACCCATACCCCATAATCCTCCACAATCTTTTTATCTTCATCAGCCAGCAAATTAAATGGTAATTCAAATTTCGAAATGAACTTTTGATGCGATTGCTCACTATCAATACTCACACCGATAATTTCAAAACCATCTTTTACTAAACTCTGATAATTATCTCTAAAATTACAAGCCTCCGTTGTACAACCGGGCGTATTATCTTTTGGGTAAAAATACAGGATCACTTTCTTACCCTTAAAATCGGAAAGCTTTATTTCATCCCCATTTTGGTTCTTTGCTTTAATCTCTGGAGCTTTATCTCCAATATTCAATTCTGCCATAAAAATCCTTTCTTATCTTGTAAATGTTGCCTCGTAGACTTTCTCGTTATCTTTCCAGTCTTTTACGATGAATTTAAATTTATGTGTTCCTTTACTTAAAGAGGAATCAAATCGATGCCATACATGACGATTTTTAGAGTCATATTCCATTAAAACCCATTTGTCATCAATATATGCATTAAAAGATTGTATCCCTGAAAAATTATCTGCTATGGTAAAATCAATCCTTGATTGAGCACTTACATTCTTTCCGTTAGCAAAATTCCTTGGCGTAATGGTGGGCGCTATAGTGTCCACCGTTACGTAAAATGATCCGAACAGTTTTGTATTTACAGTGACCCAACCATTTTCATATTTACCGCCTACCGAACCTGCTTCAACTGATGCCAATAAAGCTTTACTTTCCAAATGTTTCGGAAGATGCGTTGGTTTTATACTTAATTTATACGTGGAAAATAGAGGGGTCAGATTGTTATTGATATGGTGAACCGCAGAATAACTATTTGGTCTTGCCGCGCCTTTAGAATAGATAAAATCAACATCAGCATAAAGTGAACCTTTTGGAATTTCTAATTTCACCTCATCTGTATTGAATTTGTTTGCTTCGTTATAAGCAAATAATTCGCCTTTTACCGGGTTCTTCTTTGCACTGTAACTTGGGTTATTACGGACTTTGAAATCCAGCTCACTGCAATTTCCATGTACATCCTTTACAACATATTTTACATCATGTACTAAGTCATCCTTTAATTCAATAATTCCGTCATTCTGTAGATTCTTAAAAATCTGAATGGGGTTTCCCGGGTCTTTGAAACTTTTCTGAACTTTTACTTTCGTTTTCTTAAAATGTGGGAAATCAAGGTAAGAATGGATAGCACTCGAAGTATTGAAATCCAGTTCTTCAAATAAAACAGTTGAGATGGCTTTACCATCTAGAAATAATTCAATCGAGTATACCCCATTTTGAAATCCACCGGCACGATGCCTGTCAATACTGTTAATGCCTAATCCGAATTTTCCGTTGACCGAAATAACCGATCCCGAAGCTAATCCGTATTTACCCGAACCCAATGCCTTCAATTGTTGATATCTTCTACCCGTATTTTCATTGAAAAGAGGGTCTTCCAGATCATAAATCATAATCCCGTTAATGGTGGGCGCAAAGTTATCCTTAAAATGTAAGCCGAATAATTGTGGATTCAACGGATGTTGAGACTTAGTATCTCTAATCTCAAAATGCAAGTGCGGCCCTGCAGATCCACCGGTATTTCCGGTGTTTCCAATCAATTGACCTTTACTTAATTTAACCTGACCTTCTTTTACTTCCACATCCACATCAAATCGTTGTTGTTTATATTGCTCAGAACGGATAATGTTGGTCAACGCATCGTTAAAGCTGTCCATGTGTAGATATACCGTTGTAAATCCATTTGGGTGATTTATATATACGGAATTACCTCCACCTCCGATCTGTACACGAACACGTGAAACATATCCTTCTGCGGCAGCATGTAAAGGTAAACCGATCCTTTGCTGTGTCCGATAATCATCTCCTGCATGAAAGTGGGTAGAACGCAACTCTCCAAAAGTTCCGGAAGCATCCGGAGCAATATTTAATGGATTTCGGAAATATCCCTGAGGGTAATTTCTCGAAGTAATAATATTCTGATTTTGGGCAAATATGGACCCACTAAGTGCAACGGCTAATAATAAGCAAAGCGATTTTTTCATCATGTTATTTTATTTGGCATGTAAACATGCTTTTCCCTTCCAAAAATCCTTCCAGTTTATCCCCGATTTGAACAGGACCAACACCCACAGGTGTGCCGGTATAGATTAAATCACCTTTTCTCAACGTAATATATTGGGAAATAAAATGGATTAAAGTATCGAAATCAAAAATCATATCCTTACTGTTCCCTTCTTGAACGGTAGTTCCATTTTTTTCCATAGAAAAATTTAAATCCTGAAGATCCTTAAATTCTTCCTTTGGTATTAGGGAGCTAACAACAGCTGAATGATCAAATGCTTTGGCTAATTCCCAGGGTAATCCTTTGGATTTTAACTCAGATTGTAAATCTCTGGCAGTAAAATCAATCCCAACACCTACTGAATCATAATACTTATGCGCAAATTTTTTAGAAACATGTTTCCCTTCATTACAAACTCGAAGAACCAATTCCACTTCATAATGTACATCTTTACTGAATTCAGGATAATAAAAATCCTTATTGTCTTTTAATACTGCGGTATCCGGCTTTAAAAAAATAACCGGTTTTTCGGGCACCGGGTTATTTAACTCCTTTGCGTGATCTATATAATTTCTGCCTACTGCGATGATCTTCATATATTTTTGAAATAATTTTTCTGGCCCTTTGACTTACATTTTCCGGGCCAAGCAAACTTAATAAAAGAGGATAGCTATCGCAAGTTTGATGCTTATTAACTCTCAGGTAACACTGAACTAATTCTTATTTAACACAAGGCTGATCCATTACTTACCCGATGATAAGCGAATTAGTATTGGGAAAGATACGGGTAAGATACGGGTGAAATACGGGTAAGTAACGGTTGAAACCGGCAGGAAAACATCGACTTTCCCCTTATGTTAACAAAAGTTTATTTAACATGTTCTTAATATTGTATTGGTTAATTTTGCAACATGAATAATATAAATGCAGTACTTTTTGATTTAGATGGAACATTGATTGATTCAGAATACTTTTATTTCAGTAATTGGGCTCCGATTCTGGAAGAAGATTATGGGTTGAAGATTGATTTTGAAGATTGGATTACAAATTTTGCGGGTCATACTTTGCAGCATAACGTGCAAATGTTAAATGCGCATTATAAATTAAATGTTAATGAGGAGGATATTTGGTTTTCTACCCGTGCTAGTTATGCAAAAGCAAATATGAAAAATATACGCCTCATGCCTTATGCGAAAGAAATAATCGAAGCGGTCAAAGATCATGGTCAAAGGCTGGCTTTGGTTACATCAAGCTATCAGACCACTGTAGACGCCGTGCTGGGAGAACATAACTTGTTGAAGTATTTTGAGTTTTTTGTTACTCGTGAATTAGTAGAGAATCCTAAGCCAAATCCTGAACCTTATCTTTTAGCAGTAAACAAACTTCAAATTCCTAAGAATGAGATTGTCGTGGTTGAAGATACCAGTACGGGATGCACAGCTGCTAAAGAAGCGGGTTTATACTGTATTGCCGTCACCAAGCAAGAGGTAGAAAAAGAACGGTTATCACATGCTGATGAATTATTAAACGATTTAGCAGATGTAAAAAAATCGTTGTTTTCTTTGAATTAAGCTATTAAATGTCTGTGAAATTTGTAATTTAGAAGACTAGATTATAAATCCTATGAACAGACGGACAGCACTTAAGCAAATGTTTATCATGGCAGGGGGCATTATGATTGCCAGCTCCTGTGATTTTAGTTCCCAGGCGCCTTCCATTGCATTAAACCATGTCAAATTGGATCGTGATGATGAAGATTTCCTGGCTGAACTGGTTGAGGCAATTATTCCTCAATCCGATAGCCCGGGAGCAAGGGAACTGAATCTCCACCTTTTCGTCATGAAAATGCTGGACGATTGTACGAGTCCGGAAGATCAAAAGAAATTTTTAGAAGGGTTGAAATCAGCTGAAAAGTTGAAAGGTAAACCTATGACAGAACAGCAAGCTTATCTGAAAGCTTTGCCGGAGGATGATTTGTTCTTTAAAGTCTTAAAGAGAAGAACTATTCAAGGATATAAAAACTCTGAGTATGTTATGAAGAATAAATTGATTTATGAATTGGTTCCGGGACGTTACAACGGAGCAGTAAAAATTGACGCTTAAGCTATGGCTAATTTAAATATAGATTCAGAAAAAAATCGCAGCTATGATGCCATTGTTATTGGCTCTGGAATTTCCGGTGGCTGGTCAGCAAAGGAACTTTGTGAAAAAGGGCTTAAGACATTGGTGCTGGAGCGGGGGAGAGATGTAAAGCATATAAAAGATTATCCGACAACAAATTTATATCCATGGGAATTTGAGCATCGTAATGAAATGCCGTATGCTATTCAGCAGGAAAATCCTATTGTTAATCGCTGTTATGCTTTTCATGAAGATGCGGCTCATTTTTTTGTAAAGGACAAAGAACATCCTTATGTACAAGAGAAGCCTTTTGATTGGATTCGAGGATATCAGGTTGGAGGTAAGTCTTTATTGTGGGCGAGACAGACTCAACGCTGGTCTGATTTTGATTTTGAGGGACCTGAGCGCGATGGTTTTGCGGTAGATTGGCCAATACGATACAACGATATTAAGCCATGGTATGATTATGTGGAACGATTTGCCGGAATTGCCGGAGATAAAGACGGTTTACCGGAATTACCGGATGGTGAATTTTTACCGGGCTATCCTTTGAATGTGGTTGAGAAATATTTCAAACAGCAAATAGAAAGCAAGTATCCGGGAAGGAAAGTAATTTCAGCACGTTGTGCACATCTTTCAAAGCCAACTCAGATTCATCTGGATCAGGGTAGGGTGCAATGTCAAAACCGTACATTATGTCAGCGTGGTTGTCCTTTTGGCGGTTATTTTAGCTCTAATTCTTCAACATTGCCATGGGCTGCCAAAACTGGAAACTTAACGATGAGACCAAATTCTGTTGTGCATTCGATTTTGTATGATGAGAGTAAAGGCAAAGCCGTGGGGGTAAAGGTTATTGATCGGGAAACGAAAGAAGAAATCGATTTCTATGCGAATGTAATATTTGTAAATGCGGCAGCATTAAATTCAACCTTAATCTTATTGAATTCTAAATCTAATAGATTCCAGAATGGTTTGGGTAATGATTCTGGTACTTTAGGTAAATATGTTGCTTTCCATAATTATAGTGCAAGAATCTCGGCAGAATATGAAGGTATGTTAGACTATAAAACTGATGGGCGAAATCCGGCAGGTGGAGGTTATATTCCTAGGTTTCGAAACCTTCACAAACAAGAAACAGATTTTTTAAGAGGGTATGCTGCAGGATTTAGCGCTTATCGATCGAGTTATGCCGATGAGTCGGGTATTGGCACAGATTTAAAAGATTCAATTTTGAGTCCTAAATATGGTAATTGGGGTGTAGGATCCCACATGATGGGGGAGACCATTCCTAAGGAGTCAAACTATGTGGCTTTAGATCCGCAATTGAAAGATGAATGGGGAATTCCTCAATTGAAGATCTCTGTGGACTATGATGATAATGATGCTAAGATGAAAAAGGATTATCTGGATACCATGGAGGAGATGTTTACGGAGGCAGGTTTTACAAATATTCATCGAAATGAAAGTTCACAAGCTCCTGGATTAGATATTCACGAAATGGGAGGAGCCCGGATGGGAAAAGATCCTAAAACATCAGTTCTCAATAGCTGGCATCAGATCCATGCTTGCCCGAATGTTTTCGTGACAGATGGTGCAAGTATGACTTCAACTTCTACACAAAATCCTTCGCTTACTTATATGGCATTTTCAGCACGTGCTGTGGATCATGCCATCAACGAGTTGAAAAAAGGAAATATTTAATATACAACAATTACCCCAAGCTTATTGCTCAATAATGTTTGGGGTAATTTCTCAACCTTAATCTATAATGAAACAATTTCTTAATGTCGTTCTATTTTGTTTAGTATCCGTTAGTTTCGCTTCAGGTCAATCGGAAGATGTGCGCTTATCTTTTAAAGACAAAGCTTCAATTGCCTTAGATTCGATTTATAAGCATTACGGAGTTAAAGACCAATTTTTACTTCGTGAAAACTATCCTTTTGATGAGTCTTATCAGGCAAGTTACTTGGCAGGACCTGATCAAGCTCACCGAGGGAATGCCTATTCCTATTTATGGCCGTTTTCGGGATCATTGTCAGCACAGGTTGCACGATTTGAAATAGATCAGGATCCTACAGTGTTAAAGGAAATAAGAACGAAGGTATTACCGGGTTTAGCCAATTATTTTGATACTAGAGAGCCTGTAGGTTATGCCTCTTATATTAATTCAGCAAAGCAATCTGATCGTTTTTATGATGATAATGTATGGCTGGGGATTGACTTTTCGGATCTTTATTTACAGACAAAAGATAAGGCATATTTGGCTAAAGCAGAAGAGATCTGGCAATTTGTAGAAAGTGGTAAGGATGATAAGTTAGGAGGAGGGATCTATTGGTGTGAGCAGAAGAAAGAATCAAAAAATACATGTTCAAATGCTCCTGGTGTTGTATTTCTGTTGAAATTGTATCAGGGGACAAAAAATAAGGTTTATTTAGAAAAAGCGATATCCTTATATGATTGGACGAAGTCTAATCTTCAGGACGGGCAAGACCACCTATATTTTGACAATATCAGTTTAACCGGAAAAATCGGAAGAGCCAAATATCCCTATAATTCCGGTCAAATGTTACAATCTGCCGCTTTATTATATACCTTGACGAAAGAGTCGAAATATTTAAAAGATGCGCAGGAAATAGCTGCCTCAGCCCATGATTATTTCTTTCATAAAAAAAGCTTGCATGATGGCGTACAGTTTAAGCTTTTGAAGAATTCTGATGCCTGGTTTATTGCGGTGATGTTACGTGGATTTGCGGAGCTTTATCATATAGATAAAAACCCCGTTTATATAGATTCTTTTAAGGAAAATTTAAGCTATGCCTGGTCGAATCTGAAAGACGAACAGGGGCTTTTTAATAAAGATTGGACTGGACAAAAGAAGTCTGATAAAAAATGGCTTTTAGACCAACTTGCCATGGTCGAAATGTATGCTAGATTAGCCTCCTTATAGATAACCTTCTTACTCAATGGTTTTAGCTTATGTTTTCATAAGTTTTAAAAACTTATTGCCAAAATTTTTATGTTTTTAACATATTTTTTCTAAATTTCCGAAATATCTAAAATATTTGGATAATATAAAACATTAAAACACGTTTTATACCTATGTTAAACTTTTATAAAACAGCTATTTAATAAAAGCTAAAACGTTTTTATTATCCAGTATTTTTTATAAACCTTATTAAATTATTTATTCATTAATGTTAACTAAGATGCCAAACATTTACAGTGCAAAAA